>NZ_JBDLLG010000032.1:0-44423 GCF_039822625.1 Marinimicrobium locisalis | reverse complement strand
TAACCCTCCAATCGATATTTTCCCTGTATTTTCAGTGGCTTACTCGTTTATGGACGGGCACTAGTTAGAATATGATCTCGGTCGGTCCACTTTGTACTGTAGGCATATTCTTTTTTTATCGCGCTTTCAAATAAAAGGGCCTCGTCGGGCAGATCTTTGAGACTGAGTAGGTAACGACGTACCGGTGGTGGCAGAGACTCCAAGTCCCGCGTCAAAATAGTGTTAACGTCGATGCAGTAAAGCTTTCTGGCTTTATCATAGTGTACGTACTCGGGCTGGCCGGGAACTCGATACAGCTGATAACTCTTCGATGAGACCTTATCTGCCAGGCCGGGGGCGGCAGCTCCTGCTTGAGCCGACTTAAAAAGAAAACCCATAGTTAATCCTCTCTGGGGAAACGTGCCAGGTGGCCAACATAGTAACACCGTCGCTTCTGGGTTAGCATGAGGCTTGCATCTTGCCACAGACACCAAGCCCGAGGAGCAATTCAACTCCATGACAGAGCATTCCCAGCACCCCCGCGAAAAAGCCTTGAAAGTGAACCTTGAGGACAGCCGGTACGGCTCCTTTGCCGAAATCGGCGCGGGCCAGGAGGTGGTGCGCTGGTTCTTTCAGGCCGGGGGCGCGGCGGGCACGATTGCCAAGAGCATCTCTGCGTACGATATGACCGTCAGCGACGCCATCTACGGCAAGTGCGAGCGCTACGTCTGCCGGGACCGGCTGGAGTCCATGCTCAACTACGAGTATGACCTCACCCTGGAGAGGCTGGCCCTGAGCCGGGGCGAGCGCACGGCGTTTTTCTCCTTTGCCAATACGGTCTCGGCCCGCAACTACCACGGCACCAATGAGTGCCACGGCTGGCTGGGGATACGCTTTCAGGCAGAGCCGGGCGCCCAGGCCAGTGAGATCATCATTCACGTGCGCATGCTCGACAGCGAAAACGCCCTGCAGCAGGAGGCGCTGGGCGTGGTGGGCGTGAACCTGGTCTACGGCGCCTGCTTTTTGAGCGATAACCCGGACCTTCTGGTGCAGTCGCTGCTCGACGGCCTGAGCGTGGACCGCCTGGAAGTGGATATGGTGGACTTCTCCGGCGCGGCCTTCGAGCAGGTGGACAACCGCATTCTGAGCCTGCGCCTGGTGCAGCTGGGCCTGAGCGGTGCCGCCATGTTTGCCGCCGACGGGCGCGTGCTTCAGCCCTCTGAGCACCTGCGCAAGAAGGCGGTGCTGGTGGAGCGTGGGCGCTTCCGGCCGGTGACTCATGTGAATATTGATATGCTCGACTCCGCCTTAACCGCGATGGAGGCCGAGACGGACTCCGAGCCCGGCCAGACGGTGGCCATTATGGAGATGGCCCTGAAGAATCTAAACACCGGGGGCGATGTGGACCTGGACGATTTCATCAGCCGCGCCGAAGTGCTGGAGGCGGCGGGCCATACGGTGCTGATTTCCGATTACCCGGAATACCATCGCTTGGCCACGTACTTGAGCCGCAACACTAGTGGCCGCATTGGCGTGACCATGGGCGCTCACAGTCTGGCTGAGCTGTTCGATGAGAGCTATTACCAGGACTTGGCCGGCGGGATACTGGAAGGCTTCGGGCGGTTGTTTAAGAACAAGGTCAGGCTCTACATCTACCCCTTCCGCGACCCGGCCACAGGCCAATTGGTGAGAGCCGACAATCTGGAGGTGCCCGACCAGCTGCGCCACTTGTACCAGCACCTGCTGGACAATGGCTATATCGTTCAATTGGAGCGGTTCAACGAGGACTACCTGGACATTTTCTCGCCGAATGTGCTTGAGCAAATCGGCTCGGGCCAGTCCGGTTGGGAACATCAGGTTCCGGATGTGGTGGCAGAGAAAATCAAACGACAAAAGCTATTTGGCCATTCCTGATCCGTGCTGGAGAATGTACTCACGATGAGTACACAAAATGAGAGGGCCGGGGATCATCTCAAGCAATCCATAGCGGAGGCGAACAGCTTTATTCAAACCATGCGCCAGTAGGCGCGCTCGAGCGCTGTAACCGTATTCACCTCTCACAGAAAAGCCGACCGGTATTCGCGGGAATTGCGAAAGGCTTCATGGCGATTGAGCGCGGAGTGGAGTAAGGTACTCACCTCTTTATGGCTCGCTTTGACCAATGAGAATAATACGTGGACGGGTATGAAAGCGGTTCTGTTCAATATTCATGACATCGCGCTGATCGTAACGGTCGCCGCTTGTGCGCTACTGGGCTCGAGGCATATTGGCGGTTGGCGCCGCCCGAGGCAGTCGGGGTATTTCTTTGGCCTATTTCTCGCCACCAACGCCCTGGTGGCCATTAACACCTTAATTCTTTGGGCCGAGCCTGTTCGCTATCCGGTATTCGCGGTCGTGCCCTATTTGTACCTCTTTCTCGGCGGCGTGGGGTTTTTGCTGGGCCCGTTGCTCTACTGGCAGCTAAAGTCACATTTAAACCCGCAATTGCGCTTTGGGCCCAAGCAGTGGTTGCATTTCCTCCCAGCCGTTCTGGCCCTGGTGTACCTTTATATTGAGTGCTTTCGTTTTCCTCACGCCGTTCAGAGGGATTTGCTACTCAACTTACAGCTTTATCAACAATCGAACGCCTTTTACGGCGATTTTATAACGTTAAGGAAGTTGCTTCCGGTTGTTTATGGCATTCTGTGTTTACGAGTTATTCAGCGCCATTCCGAAGGTAGCGGCAGGCGTTCAATGGACGGGGAGGTCCGCAAAGACCAGCTTTATGTGGTGGGCGGATTTACCGCCGTGTGGCTGTGGGCAGCCATTACCCATTTCTTCGGAACTCTGCGCCCGGGCGATGTGAGCGACGTGATGGGCATTGCCGGGAACTACTTCAAGCTGGCGCTTATTGTGCTCCTCATTTACCGGGAATCACCCAAGTCATCTCAAACCACACGTTCAAGAGCCCCCGCCAAGCCCAATTCCGAGGCCACCATCGACGAACGTCAAATCGAGCGAATAACGAAGGCAATGACAGAGGGTGAGGCGTTTCTAAATCCTCAGCTCACGCTGGAACGGTTTGCCAATAAGGTGCAATGCTCCCCGCGGGAGGTGTCGTTGATCATTAACCGGCACTTCCACCAGAACTTCCATGAGTTTGTCAGCAGTCACCGCATTGAGGAAGTAAAGCGCAACCTTCGCGCGCCTCAGTACAAGGAATGGACCATTTCGGATATCGCCCAGGCCGCCGGCTTTAATAGTAAGGCCACGTTTCACCGGTTTTTTAAGAAGGCCGTAGGCACCACCCCCAGCCAGTACCGGAAGGACCACCAATCCGCAGGCCATACGCTCCCCACCTCTTCCAAGACCGCCTGAGGGCGCAGCGTCTCAATTCAAGCAAAACGGGTATTGAGACTTTATTGATAGGCCCCCTCCCCCCAGGATGACGGCGTCGGCTGGCGCCTTCCCCGGCTGTTTGGTTTATGTGATTTGCGTCACACAGCCTGTCGGGGGTGGGGCGAGCTATCCTATGTCTGCGAATTTACAGGAGTTCGTTATGTACTCATCTATAAGGCGACTCGCACGCGCCCTTCCGTCGTGCGCGATGCTGATGTTGGCGCCACTAGTGGCTGACGCCAAACCTTACAAATCGGCCGAAATATTCACGCAAGACTCCGAGCTCTACGGCAAGTATGTGATGCGCGTTCGGGCCGGCGAAGGCAGTGGCCTCATTTCAGCGTTTTTCCTTTGGAAGGAAGATTCTGAGATGGAGGACGTGTTCTGGGAAGAGGTCGATATCGAGGTTCTCGGTAAGGACGGGGCCAACGCCTGGCAAAGCAACATCATCACCGGCCTCGGCGAGAAAATTACCACCGAGCAGGTACACCCTGTCGGCGAATCTCTGGCACAGAGCTATCACACCTTTACGTTGGAGTGGAAACCCGACCAGGTTCGTTGGTTAATTGACGGAGAACTGGTTCGAGAAATCAACGGCAACCAGGCAAGCGCCCTGACCAGCCCCGCCCAAGCACGCTTTAACTTCTGGGCGGCGAATATCGAAGAGTGGGTAGGTCCCTTCGATGACTCCATTCTACCGGTTCACATGTATATCAACTGGTTTGAGTACCACACTTGGGATGGCCAGAATTTCGAGCTCAGCTGGCGCGATGACTTTAACTCGCTGGACGCCTCTCGCTGGGGCACGGCCGACTGGACCTTCGCGGAAAACATGGCGGACTTCACGCCCGCCAATGTGAACACGCAGAATGGTTACCTTGTGTTGAGTATGACGCCAGAAGGGCAAGAAGGCTATAACGGCACCCCCCCGGAAGACACCGGTAGTACACCAGAGCCGGAACCGGAGCCTGAACCCGAGCCCGAGCCTGAACCGGAGCCGGAGCCCACCCCGGGCGCCGAATGTAACTGGTATGGCACCAATTATCCGCTTTGCACCACCACCAGCAGCGGCTGGGGCTGGGAAAACAACCAAGGCTGCGTAGCGGAAAGCACCTGCCGCTCTCAGCCCGCCCCGTATGGCGTGGTCGGCAATGACCCGGAGCCCGAACCCGAGCCGGAACCGGAGCCCGAGCCGGAGCCCGAACCCGAGCCAACGCCGGAAACTGGCGATGTCACCTGTGAAGTGAGCCGAATCAACCAGTGGAATTCCGGCTATCAGATGGATGTGACCGTGGTTAATAACGGATCAAGCGCCATTAACGGCTGGGAAGTTGAGCTGGCTTTTGCAGGTGACCCGCAAGTGACCAGCAGCTGGAGCGCCAATGTCGACACCCAAGGCGGAAACGTGGTGGCAAGCAACCTGAGCTGGAACGCAAACTTGGGTTCCGGTGACTCTGCCAACTTCGGTCTGCAGGGCAACTCCAACGGCGATCTCACGACCCCCGACTGCACGGCCACTGCCAACTAAAGAGCAGTCAACGAAGGGATGGACCTCGCCCCTGGCTTAGGGATAAGCCTGCTTATCAAAAAAGAAGGCCACCCGTGGAGCCAGTGAGACTGGTCGCCAGGTGGCCTTCCCCGCCTTTGCCGTGGCTTACTGCTTAGCTTTCTCAGTTTCCTCCGCCTTCAGAAAACCGTTCACATCCAGCCAGTGCATAAAAGCGTCGAACCACTTGTTGCTGGTGCGATTCGGGTTACCCAAGCCGAAGCCATGGCCACCGTTCTGGTAGAGGTGAAATTCCACCGGAATGCCGGCTTCAAACCAGGATTCAATCAAGTCGAACTCGCCGGTAAACAAAAAATCGTCCGCGGCGATGGCGGCAAACATCGGCGGTGCGTCTTTGGGTACGTCCACGGCCTCCATGGCGCCGTAAATCGGGGCAATAAAGGCCAAGTCCACCTTCTCTGACTCCAGTGTGGTCCCCATGGTTAGGCCCGCGCCGGCCGAGAAACCCAGCATGCCGATTCTGTCGGACTCTACACCCCATTCATCCGCCCGCTTGAGCATCATGGCATAGGCGGCCTCCACGTCCTCGATCTGATTGGAAAGGTCCCAACGGGGACGCTCTGGAGCCTCTTTCTCCTCATCAGAAGAGGCGTCGCCAGCCTCCTCAAAGCGCCGGTTCATCTGCTTTTCAAACGCTTCCAGTGAAGGCTCCGTGGGCTGCAGGCGGTATTTGAGCACGAACGCGTTGATGCCCTGCTCGGCCAGGGCCTCGGCCACTTCCCAGCCCTCATTGCCCATGGACAACCACATAAAACCGCCCCCCGGAGCGACGATAACCGAGGTGCCGTTCGCCTTGTCGGGGTCCGCCAGCACCGGCGTCAATGTTGCCTTGGAGATGTTGCGGGCCATGGGGTCCCCCCACTGGCGGAACCAGCTCTCGGGCTCGCTCTGGCCCTCTACCCCACCGGTTTCCAGCGGTATGGCCGTGGCCTCCTCCGGTGCTTCCATGGGGTACATTTTGCCATCCTGCGCGAATACCGTGGCGCTGAAGGCGAGCAGCCCGGCCATCAGGCCTTGGCAAAGAAATTGGGACGGTTTGTGTTTCATCACTCGTGCTCCTATGTTTATTGGTTAGTGTGTGCAATGGTTTGAGTGCGATGGTTTGAGTGCGATGGAAAGAACCGTTATAGTTAGTTTAACAATATGTGATTATCATAATATATTGAGAAAACCCTCAAAGTAAAATTCAACGCTTAGCGACTACTTTTTAAATAAAAAACAGATTTCACCTAGAACAAAAGGGCGAGAACAGCTACAAAAACAGCGCCGTTCGTCCCACTTAACGTCAGAGTTTTTATAAGTACCTAGAGGATCCGCAGAATGAGAAAAGTGATTTCATTGCCGGTTATGGGGCTAGTCGCCCTGCTGGCGGGCTGTGATTCGACCCGCGATAGCAGTCAAGAACAGCAGGCCTCATCGAGCCTTGGCGACTCTTCCGCCCAGGCGGCCACGTCCACGGTATCGGCCCGCTTCACGAGCTTTAGCTATGAGGGGGAGTCCCAGGAGCAGGTAACCGTTGAGGAAGGCGAATTCCGCAACCCCGTCATTTCCGGCTATGCGCCCGACCCCACGGTGACCCGAGTGGGGGATGATTACTACGTGGTTACCTCCTCCTTTACCCACTTCCCGGGGCTGCCCATTTATCACTCGAAAGATCTGGTCAACTGGACGCAGGTTGGCAATGCCATCGACCGGCCAGACCAGTTCGACTTCTCCGGGCTGGAGGTCTCCCGGGGGATTTTCGCCCCGGATATTTCCTTTCACGAGGGGACCTACTATATGGCCTCCACCTGCGTGGATTGCGGCGGCAACTTCGTGATGACCGCCGACAGCCCCACCGGCCCCTGGTCGGATCCCCACTGGTTGGGCTTTGAAGGGATTGACCCCTCCATCCACTGGGATGACAGCGGTAAGGCCTACATTCTCAACAACGGCGCGCCCAATGAAGAGCCCCGGTACGAGGGTCACCGCGCTATCTGGATTCAGGAGTTTGATTGGAAAAACCTGACCATGACCGGCGAGCGCAAGCAGTTGATCAACGGTGGCGTGGATATCTCCGAGGAGCCGGTGTGGATTGAAGGCCCCCACATTATCCAGCGCAACGGCTACTACTACATTACCGCCGCCGAGGGTGGCACCAGCGTGCACCACTCCCAGACCATCTTCCGCTCCGACGATGTCTGGGGCCCCTACAAGCCGGCGGAGCACAACCCCATCCTGACGCAGCGGGACCTGGAGTTTGAGCGCGAGGACCCGATCATCGCCGCGGGCCACGCCAAGTTTGTACAGATTCCCAACGGGGACTGGTGGGCCACCTTCCTGGCTATTCGCCCCTACGATAACGATATATTCAACATTGGACGAGAGACCTTCCTGCTGCCGGTTCGCTGGGAAGACGACTGGCCCTACATCTTGCCCCGTGGGGAGCGTATTCCGTTTGCAATGGAAAAGCCCGAATTACCCGAACAGTCCGAACCCACGCCCCCGAACGCTGGCGATTTTGGTTACACCAGCAACTTCGAAGGTGAGCAGCTCGCACTGGGTTGGATGGGTGTTCGCGACCCCGAAGCCCCCTTTTACGAGGTCAAGAACGGCGCCCTTCACCTGAGCTGCGAAAACAGCTTTGGCAATCTTGAGCAAGCGCCTTCCTTTATTGGCCGGCGCCAGCAGCACCATATTGCCACCGTGTCCACGACCGTCTCGTTTGACCCGAGCGCCGAAGGCGAGAAAGCCGGCATCGCGGCGGTTCAAAACGACCAGCATTTGATCTTTCTGGGCATCACCCACTTGGATGGCGAGGATCAGGTGGCGCTTTACCGTAGAGAAGGTTCCGCCGAGGGGGAGCTGATTAAGTCGGCAAAACTGCCCGAGTCCGAAGAGGTCACCCTGACTCTGGCATTCACGGCCGGGGAAATGGACGCACACTACGAAGTGAATGGGAAGCAACACACGCTCGCCGAAACCGTGGATGCGACCAACCTCAGCACCAACGTGGCCGGTGGATTCGTCGGTACCGTTATCGGGCCTTACTGCACCAGCCCTTAATCTGACGTTTACGCCTCAGCAGCAGCCTCCCATTAGGGGAGGCTGCTTTCCCCCGAAACATACCTACCTCACCTCGACCCCGAGCTTCGATCGCGTGCAGGGTGACAGCACGGTTTTTATCATTCAGGTCCGGTCAGTTTCCACCAGCCTCTTAAGGGTGGGAGAGCCTAGGGGCACGAAAGAGGCACTGTAGCTGCAAAGGATCAGCGAGTACCGCTTACTAAGCTGTTGCGGCCATCAGAGCGGCCGAACGCCGGTGACTTTGACGGGTGACGAATGGTTAGCTTGCTTCTATTGCCAGGCTCGCGCTGTTGTTCGCCTCCACCACCATGCGCATGGAGCGCTCCGTCAGCAGAGCGTATTCACTTTCCTTGATGGAGGTCACAAACGCCCAGTGGGCATCGATTCGCTCATGGGTAATATCGAGGGTCAGAAAACCGCGGTCACCCGCGTTCATGTATTTCAAACCTTCCACCAGGCTGACGATGCCCGCTTCGGTTTGGGCGTAGGCCTCTGGAGGTACGCCCAGGTATTGTTCAAGGCCCGGCGAGCTGACCGAAGAAGTCGCAAGCTCAATGCCGACTGGTGTGCCCTCGGCGTCGGCAATTTCGCTGGCCCAGGCGTTGTGGGTATCGCCGGCGACCACCACCAGCTTGGCGTTGGCTTGCCGTGCCAATTGCAGCACTTTCTCGCGGGCGGCGCCGTAGCCGTCCCACGCATCCAGGTTGTAGGGGATGCCGGGGGCTTGAAGCAGGGCCAACACGTCGGGGGTCAGCTTTTCCTGGTTGGCCTGAAGGTAGGCCAGCTCGTCTTCGGTCAGCGTCGGGTCGTTTTGCCGGGCGCGTGCGGCTAGCAACGCCAGGGGTGCGAGTTCGGCGTAGTCGGGAATGCTCATTTGCTGGGTGGCGATGGCAAAGGGCAAGTACATACGCCCCATCAGCACCTGCTGCCCCAGCAATTGCCAGGTGGCGGTCGAGGTGGCCATCGCCGTGCCCAACCACTCGAGTTGTCGGGGACCGAGCAACGCTCGGGACGGATCGTTGATATCACCAAACAGCCCTTCAAAGTCAAAGGCGCTGGTGCTGGAATCGAAGTATTCTGAAATGGCCAGAGGCTTGGCCCGCGATTCGTTCCGGGTATCCAGCATCAGAATATTGACCAGATCCCCCCACTGGAATTGACGGAAGATGCTGGAGGGCATGACCAGGTCATCATCGGTGGCTGCGGACTCGGGGCGAATGGGCAGCCATTCGAAGTAAGCGCGCATGGCGGCCATTTTGCGTTGATCGAAATCGCCCTCCCCTTCGTTGTGGTTTTCCGCACCGTTGTTATAGGTGTCGTTGGCGATTTCGTGGTCGTCCCATACGACGAGGAACGGGTGTGCCGCATGGGCTTTTTGAAGGTCGGGGTCCGAGCGGTATTGGGCATAGCGGGTGCGGTAGTCATCCAGTGTGAACAGCTCTCCCTCAGGAAGTGACTGCCGGCCCAACTGCCCCGCCTCCTCGGAGGCATAGCCATCGATACCATACTCGTAAATGTAGTCACCCAGGTGCAGCACCAGATCAAGTTCCGTGTCGGCGATGGCATCGTACACATGGAAAAACCCGGCGGGGTAGTTGGAGCATGAGACCACCGCCAGTTGCAGGCGCTCGCTCGAGTTCTGCGGGAGCGTACGAGTTCGACCGATGGGAGAGGACTCTGTCGCGGTATTGAAGCGGTAGTAATAGTGCGTATCCGGATTCAAGTCCCGAACGTCCACCTTGACGGTAAAGTCCCGTGAAATGTGCGCCTCGCCCGAGCCTTCGGTGACGATCTCACGGAACGCCCGGTCCCGGGCGATTTTCCAACTCACCCGCACGGAGTCGTCGCCGCTGTTGGCGGGGGTCACCCGAGTCCAGAGGATGACACTGTCCGCCAGGGGATCGCCAGATGCGACGCCGTGAGCAAAGCGACCCATGCCCAATTCAGGGCCGTTATCGTCACTCCCACCGCAACCGGTCAGGGCGGATGAGACATAAATACCGCCGAGCCCGAATAGTCCGGCACGGACGAAACCACGTCTGGATACATTTGGCATTGAAAGCTCCTCGATACATCAAATGGCCTGAGTATCGAGGAGCCAAGTGACAGCAATATGACGGAGACCAACCATGCCCGTCAACGAAAGGTTGTTGAACGCAGGCCTGCTCTGTAGTGACATATGCAATTCCGTCATTTCTGGCTATGCGCTCGACCCCCGGAGCCGGCCTTTGTGCCCGGTTTGTACTTTACACGGCCACCCCCTAGACTGAAACCAACCCTGCGCTTGAGCGCACCTTCAGTTACACACTCTCAACAAAGGAGACTGGTTCATGAGCCTGAAAGTGGGCGGGCACCGGCCTCGGTGGTTAATGGCGCTGGCGTCATGCTTCTGGTGTGCGACAGGCAGTGCCCAAACGGCGGATGGGGAAAGCGCGGCGAAGCTCGCCGAACGCCAGGCGGAATCGGCCTTTGCCACCTCGGTGGTATTGACCGATACCGAGGTGTTGACCCTCGGCTTGCTCTCGTTTGATCCCGGTTCTTTCATACCGGTGGACGAGGATCAGTTCGGCACGGAAGAGTCGATCAGTCGGCGGGATAGCGTTACCACCTTTGCCTTGCCGTGGCAGTGGAAGCTGGCGCCCGAAGAAAGCCGACTGGTCCCCTATATTGAAGCCCGGCTGAGCTTTCTTCGAACCAAGCAGAACATCATCCGCGGGGCTCCCGAACCGGAGGAGCAGGATGCGACGCCATCCGAACAAGACACCTCGGACGAAAACAGAGATCGCGTTTACGGCGGCTACCTGGGAGGGGGGCTTTCCCATACGCTCACCGAGAAATGGCAACTCGATGCTGGCGCCGGCCTTCACCTCCTGCGTTACCAGAATAGCTACCAAGCCAGCACGTCCTTATTACCCGCCGGGCGTGAGGATATTGCAGGCCTGGTGTCCGACACCGCCGCCACCGCACTGATGGGAGAGGTGCGAGCGCGGTTCACCTACAACGGCAAGTTCCGCGGCGTGCCTTGGAAGTATCAAAGCACCTACAGCTACTACGCCGGCGACACCCTCAGCACCGCCCAGGGGCTGGACAATGTTGAGCCCACCACCTGGAGCTGGGCCAACGGTATTACGGCCTACTGGGATTTACCAGACGTGCTGAATACCTCGAACAAGCTGCGGGTGCTGGCCCGTCGCATCGATGTGGGCGGCGATGTGACCCGCACGCTGGGAGCGGACCGTTACTACCAGATCGGCGTTGGCTGGTTGTTTGATATGGAAGGCGACCCGGAGTGGCTGGACAACCTGGGGGTTAGTGTGATGATGAATTACGGCAGCGCCCTCAGCGGCGGCAGCCTTTTGTTGTTGTACAACGAAGACTGGTGAGAATACAAAGGGGCTTTGGCCCCTCTTTCTCCTCAGCACCCAAACAATTCGAGATAACTAAGAGACCTCCAAACCCCACCATAACAATGTTAAAGAACTTAAGAGCCACAATATGGACGTTTACGAACCGCTTCAGATCCTTAAACCGGTATCGAACAATATCTGGATCGCTGATGGCCCCTTGATCGATTTTAAAGGGGTCGAATTTCCAACACGAATGACGATCATCCGGCTTTCATCCGGCGGCTTGTTTGTGCATTCGCCCGTGGCGCTTACGGATACACTCAAACAGCAGGTCGACGGTTTGGGGCCGGTCGAGCATTTGGTTTCACCCAACCGGATTCACTACTGGTGGATCGGCGATTGGGGGAAGGCCTACCCAAACGCACTCAAGTGGGCTTCTCCTGGCGCCCACCGGGCCGTGAAAGCGCTGGAGTGGAGTTTCGACAAAGACCTTTCGGACTGCCCCGAAAAGGCGTGGCGAGACGATATAGACCAATTGGTGGTTAAAGGAAGCCGGGTGCTGGAGGAGGTCGTGTTTTTTCACAAGAAGTCCCGTACATTGATTTTGGCCGATTTGATAGAGAATTTTGAGCCGCGCTATGTGCATTCAGGCGTCCTGCGAGCGCTGATGAAACTGGGAGGTGTTTTGCATCCTGACGGCAAGCTGCCGATTGACCTGCGACTCAGCTACGTTGGCCGGCACCACTGTTTGAGAAAAGCCCTCGATAGTATCCTGGCGTGGAATCCGGAAAAGGTCATCATTGCGCACGGGCGCTGGTATGAATCCAACGGAACTGCCGAGTTGAGACGAGCCTTTCGCTGGGTGAAACCTTCTCACTGACCTTCGAGCTCGCAAGACCTATTCCCTTTAGCACCTGAGATCAGTAACCCGATGCGTGTGCAGTGGGATCGGCATCGGAATTTGAAACGCTGCGTTAATACAACTGCTTTAAGATCGAGGAAAACGTATTGGCTATTGAGCCGCAGAGCTCAAGTAGCGTATGCTTATGCATTGTTGAGACAGACTCTCATTAGACAATATGTCTCATTACACTTCCTGGGAGGCTTGTATGTTAGTGAAGGAATGGACGCCGATAACTCTGGGGTTGGCCTTGATGGTTGGCGTCAGTTTGTCAGCTTCAGCGACTGTAGACAGCGATGAAATGGAACAGATTCGACAGGAAGTTGATGGCAATCAGGAAATCATCTCCATTCAACGGCCGGAACAGGATTCAGCCGACGCAGTGGTTATTCTGGATGACAGCTCTTACAGAGTGACCACGGATGGTGAATCATTAAGCGACGCAATGCCTCAACGCATGAGGCTACATCTACGCATAGGGAGCTTCGACCCCCTGCAGGATGAGGAGCCTCGCAATGTCGATCTGTTGAATTTAGCGGCAAGCGAGGGTGACCCGACGGACAGGGAGATCAATACCTTCATCGTCCAGTTCAAAACGCAGGCCCTCCCCCACCTACAAGAACACATTCAAGCCCTGGGGGGGCACATTCACCGTTCCCTGCCGCATCAAGCCTTGCTGGTAACGATGGATGCAAACACTTTAAGCCATATCCAGGCTCTACCTCTGGTGCGCTGGGTAGGTGAGTACCGGCTCGATCACAAAATAGCCCCGGCGTTGCAGGCTCAGCTTTTGACGGCCGCCGATTACGAGGGCTTGAATACGTATCGCCTGCTCTTATTGAACGAGGAATACGGTAGCGCTATGCGTAATCATATTCTCTCAATGGGGGGCCGTGTATCGCAAAAACTGTCATCAAAACTATGGGATATTGAAGTCTCACCCAATATGCTGCTGCAATTGGCCAGTCGGCCGGAGGTGGAGCACGTGGAGCTCTGGACGCCAAGGGAAAGCGACATGAACCTGGTGCGTGAGTACGGCGGCGCGAACTTTTTGGAAACGGTTCAACTACCGGGTTACACCGGTGAGGGAGTGCGTGCCGAGGTGCTCGACGACGGCCTGCTTGCCAGCCACTCCGATTTTCAGTCCCGACCGCCTCTTCTGCACGGGCCCGAGTCCGCCCAGTACACGCACGGCACCTCGGTATACGGAATTGTTTTTGGCGATGGCACAAACGACCCTCGAGCGCGAGGCATACTCCCGGATGCGCAGCAACCCATTATTGCCAGCTACGTTGAGTTGGAGGACCGGGAGGCCCACACCGCACGCCTGGTGAACCCCGATGGGAATTACCGGGCGGTGTTCCAAACCAACAGTTGGGGCCACGGTCGCACCCGCGCTTATACCAGTATTTCCGCGCAAATGGACGAGATTATTTTTAAACATGACCTACTGATTACTCAGTCACAATCCAACGCGGGCACCCCGGACTCCCGACCCGAGGCTTGGGCAAAGAACATTGTCTCGGTCGGCGGTTTTCATCACTACAATAGCCTCGACAAAGACCGACACCGGTGGGCTAATGGCGCCAGCACCGGCCCGGCCGCCGACGGCCGCATCAAGCCAGACCTGTCGCACTTTTACGACTCAATTTGGACCACCAGCAGCTCTGGTAACTACAGAACCTTTGGGGGCACCAGTGGCTCCACACCCATTACCGCCGGACACTTCGGGCTTCTTTTCCAGCTCTGGGCCGACGGCGTTTTTGAGGGTGGACCCGGCTTGGGCCGCGATGTATTTGCCAGCCGCCCCCATGCCACCACGGCCAAGGCGCTGTTGATTAATACGGCTTTCCAATACGCCTTTTCCGGCCCCGAGCACGACATGGCGCGCACGCATCAAGGATGGGGCGCGGCCAATGTGCGTCACTTATACGAAAGGGCCGAAAACAACAATTGGCAGTTGCCCCTGTTGGTTGACGAAACCAAGCCTTTGTCTCCTTTCGAGAACCACCGGTATACGTTGTCGGCCTCTGGCGGTGACCCCCTACGCGTGACGATGGTTTATAAAGATCCAGCCGGCAGCCCCAGCGCCACAATCCACAGAGTCAATGACCTTACGTTAAAAGTGATCTCGCCAGATGGCACCGAGTATTGGGGCAACAGCGGGCTTTTAAATGGAAACTGGTCGACTTCACAAGGGCAGCCAAATATTGTCGATACGGTAGAGAATGTATTTATCGAAGCCCCCTTGACTGGAACTTGGATTTTGGAGATTCGCGGCGATGAAATCGTGCAAGATGCACATTTAGCGACTAATGAAGTGGACGCCGTGTACGCTCTGGTGGTGACCGGTGGTGGCATCACTCCTGGCAGTTCGTCCTCAAGCAACAGCTCCGCTAGCAGCAGTGAAGGCATTCCCCAGTGGCAGACAGAGGAGATTTACACCGAAGGACAACAAGTAATGTATCAGGGAGTGATTTACGAAGCTCGATGGTGGATCACCGAAAAGAGCCCGGAAGAACACTCGGGCCCCTATGCCGTATGGAAGCGAGTGGACGAATACCGCGCGTCGAGCTCATCGAGCTCATCGAGCAGCAGCTTATCCAGTGAGAGGCCCGGTACCAACACCTGCCTCGGCCTACCGACCTGGAATGCCGAAGAAAGCTACCCCGAAGGCCAGAAGGTGCAATACCAGCACGTAAAGTACCAAACGAAATGGCAGGTGCGGGGAGTGAACCCCGAGAGCTATTCGGGTCCCTATGATGCGTGGCTGAAGCTGGGCCACTGCTAGGCGGGAGACAAAGTCGGTTGAGACTCTCCGACAGCGCTGTTCCGATCACCACCCAGAGGCCCAGCGCTTTTGTGTCGCTTGTCCGTCAAGCGAGCCAGTCCACTCCCAGCACCACTCGCGCCCCCTCTTCAGGGGGTGGCGAGCGGTGGACCACTCCGCGCCCTTCATTACCCTCCCAGGCCTCGCCTTTTAGCAGAGCAACGGCACCCATCGGCAGCCGTAGGAGCTGGTGGTTTTTCACTGGTTGTTCCGGGAGTGGTCCAGGCTTTATTGGGCGTTTGGCCAGGGGCTCGGGCAACCATTCGGTACCGGCGCCCTGGTAGGTGCACAACAGCCGGACGGGTACCCGATCCACATGAAAACGCGGGCACATGGGGGATTCAATGACGTGCAGACGCACGCCCACGGCCGCAGGCTCAAATAAACAACGGTACATGTTCACCAACTGCTCCACATCCGCCAGCCAGTCCTCTACTCCCTCCAGTGCCTGGGCCCAGGCTGGCAGTATCCCCGCCACACTTTGGGTAGGTTCCAGGCTAGTAAAGCGCTCCAGCTTTCCTGCCCGCTGGACCAATGCTTCAACAAACTGCACGATTTTGGGCCTTAGCGAGCGCCGCCAAATAGCCAAATTGATGTCGTCACGAAAGATGTTTGTCAGGCATTCGGCCTGATCACCCTCAATGACCAGGGGGCGGGGTAAACCGTTAGGATAGTGAGTCATGACAACACCGTTTTGCTGGAACAGTTAACGTTATGTTATAACATACTCTTATTGAAGTGAACCGTTATCTGTCCGGCTCCAGGCCCCCAGAGTAAACTATGTCGGATTTGATTCTCCGCTCCTACGAGGATCGGCGACACTGCATCACCCAAACCTGCAGCATTCCACTGACCGGGTAAACTGCTGGTGGATCGCCTCGCCCCCATACCCTCCACGGGTAGTGCTCGTCCAGGAGTAAAAGTGCTGTACGATCACTTACCGGAAGGAGGCATATATTATGGCAACAAGCAAACGCAGACAAAATCAGATGGAGCGCCAACTCATTAAGACATTGACTGAGGCCTGTGAAGTCGCCAAGGCGGAAATACCGGGCTTCAGCTGGCTAACGCACGACAACGGCAACCAGTCATTCCCGGCCGGGCTTCGAGTTACCTGGATTTTCGACACCCAGGCGGATCTTGACCGGGCACTGGCCAAGGGTGACGGCCGGCGTATGCAGGAATTGACCCAGTCCGCGCTTGAGCAGGCGGGTCTTCCCTCCCAGCTCATGCCGGCGTGCCTTCAGTTCGACAGCGAGGAGGCCTGTCGAAAATCCCAGGATGGGAACTGGCTGGCGCGACTGGCGCAACTACGTCGGACCAGGCACTGATATGGCAAAGCCAATCGCAAGCCTCTGATCTGCAAAGCGCCCCTGGATTGGACATGGGTTAGTGAACCACCCTCTCTCATCGGTCCCTTCCCTTTGAAAGCTCTCCCTAAACGCCTCGGGAGAGCGCGTGTGCCTTGGCAGCACCACCGGCAACGGCTAACTCTCGGAAGACCGGGACGAAACCCGGCAATGCCTGGGTCACGTATAGCAGGAAGTAGTGGTGTGAGGGCAAGCAGCTCAAGTGGCTAAAGAACCGAGCCCTCTGGACGACAACTTATTAAGGCAATAGCAGACTCACCGAAGAGAACGGGGTTTGAGCGCGATGTTAACGGTAACTTGATGTAGGCGCGCGTTCGGAGCGCGGGTTTATTTTTGGGAGTTTTATGCATAGCCGTATTTTGTCGTCTATTCTGTCTTAGAAGCCTGCAGGGCATGCTGTTTCCAACACAATTCGGAGGTGAAAATGATAACCGATAAAACCCATGCCAGCCGCCCCGACGTCGATCGTCTAATCTTTAAGTTAACCTGCTTGTACTGGCTCGGTTGCCTGGGCTGGATTGCCGCAAATGGCAATTGGTCTCTGGCGCTGGTCTCGGGGGTGATACTCCTTCCTATTGCCGCCCTGGCGGGCACGCTGTTCGCCGGGCATGGCATGTCGCGGCACGTTCTGGCCGCGGCCCTAAGCATCATGACCAGCGTCCAGGTGCTGCAAAGCGGTGGCATGATTGAAGCCCATTTTGGCTACTTTGTCATACCCGCGGTGTTTTTTGTGTACCGAGACCCCTGGGTGTTCCTAACTCATTTGGTGTTCGGGGCGATTGCCCACGTGGCCCTGTTTATAGCCCAGCACCACCAGTGGGCCGGCATTCAATTTTATTCTCCAGAGAACTGCTCATTGGGAATTGTTGCATTGCACGCCACCTATCTGGCCGTCGAGTGCGGTGTATTGGCGTGGCTGGCGGGCAATGCCAAGTCCGATTATGAACTGGCCCAGGCCCTGGGAACCGTCGACAGCAGTAACGACGGTCAGCACAACCTGACCGTTCGACTGGATCAAAAAAACCCTCTGGGGCAGTGCTTCAACCGACTAATGGACTCCCTGCAAACCACATTGGGCGGCGCTATCAATACCGCCGATGATGTGAAAACCAAACTCAGTCACCTAATGGCTAAGCTTTCCCTTATTGACAATCTAACTCAGGAGGAACATAAGAAAACTTGCGCGATTGCCAGTGCCACGGAAGAAATGTCCGGGACTATCGCTCACATGGTCACTGAAATGACCAACGCTTACGAAGAAGCCAACGCTTCACTGGCCGCCAATAAAAACGCCACCGAAAACCTTTCCTCCAGCCGCCAAGCCATATATGAACTCAGCGGTATGCTCGCTCAGTCGGAGGAAACGGCGAGCTCCCTTTCCAAGAACACCAGTGAAGTGTCCGGCATATTGAAGGTCATTAATGATATTGCCGAACAAACCAACCTACTTGCCCTGAATGCCGCTATTGAAGCCGCTCGGGCCGGTGAGCAGGGCCGGGGGTTTGCGGTCGTGGCCGATGAGGTGCGCTCCCTTGCCACTCGAACCCGAGACTCCACCAAACTCATCGCCGACACCATGACGCAACTTCAAGCCAGCAGTAAAGAGGCGGTAGCCGTAATGAAGCAATCCATGAGCCATGCCCAAGACAGTGCCGACAAAATTCAGATGGCCGTGCAAGAGCTTGACACCTCGAGTAGCCGTATCGATAAACTCACCCAGTCCAACGCCACGCTGCTTAGCGCTGCGGAGCAGCAAAATGCGGCCAGCATCAGCATAGCCGAAGGTGCTCAAAGCATTCACCAGTTGATTGAGAACTTATCCGGGGAAGTTCGAGCGGCCAAAGAAGCTGGTTGCGATATTTCTCAGAATACCATTAGCCTGCACAAGGCGGTTGCGGTATTTCGAATATAGGGGCCCTCTGATCCATTCCCAGCTCCACCCGTTTGCACTAAGGCCCGATTGCCTAATGTTGGGTAGTCAAGTAATGTACGGAAACTACCTTCCAACGGGAAGACCTATAGGAGCAACGCAATGGAGATGGTCGGAGAAATCATTAGCTTCGAGTTTTCGGACTTTAATGACCTTAGAGAGCTCGTCATCGTTATCGTTCGACTGCTACTCGCCGCCCTGTTAGGGGGGCTGCTCGGCTTCGAGCGAGAACTGCGCGGCAAGGCCGCGGGCATACGGACGCATATGTTGGTTTGTATGGGTGCGGCGCTGTTCATCTTTATTCCTCAGCAAGCAGGCATTTCCGATTCGGAGATGAGTCGCGTTATCCAAGGCGTTGTTGCCGGTATTGGCTTTTTGTGCGCCGGCACCATCATTACGGGAAGAAGTGAAAAAGATGCCTCCGGGCTTACGACGGCGGCCGGCATTTGGTTTACGACAGCCATAGGGATCGCGGTTGGCCTGGGGCGCGAGCAGACGGCGGTTCTGTGTACGGTTTTGGCGTGGTTGGTGCTCTATGTGGTGCCTTTCTTTTCGCGTTCAATATCCAAAAAGAAACCATAAACTGTGTTCTTCCAGATTAAAGAAGCACGATATTCCGGGGCTTAGTCCTTCATGAAACGAGTCATCAACGGCTTGACACTGATACCGTGAATGAGAATGGATAGCGTCACCACAATCAGCGTCAAACCCACCATTTCCAAAGCAAGCTCCTCGGGTAGGCCATGCTGGATGGCAAACATCAGATAGAACAGGGAGCCGATACCTCGGACACCGAACCACCCCACCAAACCGCGTAACTGCCAGGATGTTCGTGTTCCGACCAACCCTATAAACACGCTGACCGGACGCGCGACCAAGAATACAAACAACGCTAAGCCCACTGCCCGCAGGCTCCAGGAGTTCAGAAACAGCGTACCCCCAATGAGCAGCACAAGCATCATTTCCGACAGGCGCTCCAAATGCTCCTTGAAGACTAGTGAACCCCCGCTGACCGATTGTGAGGCATGATCCGCCAAACGGACGTTTTCCGCATCCAGCTGCGAGCTAGGCCGTACCCGAGACGGTTTTTCCGACTCCCCCTCGACCAGTTTGAGCTCGGTTTGCCGCAAACTGACCGCCGCGAAGAATACCGCCAGGAACCCCCAGGCATCGACGAGCAGGCTCAACCCATAAGCCACGCCAATCAGGCCCAGGCCGAGAAAATTGTCCAAAAGCCGATAGTTGGTTTGAGAGCTACGCAGGCCTTGTGCCCCATAGGCCAATGCCGCCCCCGAGGCGAGCCCAATTGCGGTACCGGCTACCGTTGCCCACAATACATCGACCAAAACCCAGCGCAAACTGAATTCCCCCAGCTCGTGCAACCCCAGCATACCCAAACCCAGCATCACAAAGGGAAAGGCACTGCCGTCATTCATCCCGGCTTCGCAGGTCAGCGTAAACCGCAGTGGCTCACGGTCACCGGGGTGACGCACCTGAACATCGGTGGCCAGCACCGGATCGGTGGGAGCAAGTACGGCACCCAACAAAATCCCGGCCCCCAGCGGCAACCCGAGAACATAGTGAGCAAAAACGGCCACCATCCCGACCGTCAACGTCATAGAGACTGAGGCCAGCAGCAAGGGCGCGCGCCAACGGAAAAAGCTAATGGGCGCTGGCATTTTGACACCTGCCGAGAACAGTGAAATAAGAACCACTATTTCGGTCAGCGTCTTAAGTAACCCGGCCTCCTTGAGTGGGTTGAAGTGAAACAGGTTCAGCAAGGTGGGGCCGAGCAGCAACCCGAGCGCTAGGTAGAGCATGGCCGGGGTAATAGGGGAGCGCTCAAGCACGGTTTCCGTTAAGCCCCGCGCAAGCAGCAACCCGCCCACAATCAAAAACCAGAGTGCCTCAGACATAGCTCGTTTCCCGCCCTCGCACATTAGAGAAATATTTATGCCAGCCGTGACTAACCACGAATCTCATCTTTACCGTTCAGAGGTGGAGACCAGAACCTATTAAACGCACCTGAACTTTAGCCCAAAATACTCCACCTCTCCCTCCCGGCTACGGGAAAGTCGCTGATGAAAGCAATAGCGAGCGATGTTCCTACAATAAGTCGTACCATAGTCCTTTCCTTTATAGGCTATTGGTGGCATGGAAGCGAAGAAACCTCAGACTCAAGATGTTCTGCTTGGTTCAAAAACCGTACCCACTCCTTCGTGAAGGTTGCCCTCCCGCATCATTTAAAGCTATAACCCTGCCCGGCCGATATTCCAAAATCCCTTTACTCCCCCGCCGCCCCCGTGTTGATGATCGCCTTATTGATGGCTATACTCTCCCGGTCCCTTAGCGCCATGAAAGCGCGATCATACTGCGAAAGCGTCATCGGTGACTTGGGAGTCCACTACCAATCTGAGCAAAAGGAAAGGATTATGAGCGACGATATCATCGAAGATGCCACGAGTTCTAAAACGGAAGTCACCACCACGGATCAAGACGAGAAGAATATCGCTTTGATCACCTGGATTACCACGATCTTTTTTGGCTTCATCCCCGGCTTGATTTTCTATTTGGTCAAAAAGGACAGCGCCTATATTCAAGACCAGGCGAAAGAAGCATTGAACTGGTCCATTACCGCACTGTTCGCCTACATTGGCGCCATTATCCTGACGGTCATCATTATTGGGGCCTTCTTGATCCCGATCATCGGGGTGGTTCACTTGATTTTCTGCATTATGGGCGCCGTAGCGACCTCAAAGGGCGACGCGTTTCGGGTGCCTTTCGCCCTTCGCTTGATCAAGTAAAGCGCCGAGGCGGTTCGGGGGCTAGCTCCTCGCCGCCTCTACTGCCCCGTTCTCCCCCTTTAAATCGCCCCGTCCCGCTCGGTTTGCTTCGGCGGCACCGGTGCCAGAAAGCCCACCGCCAGCAACAGCAGCCCTACCCCGATAAACGACACAATCCGCTCCAGCGTATTGCTTTGGGCGAGGTCTACCAGGAACAATTTGCCCACCACCACGGCCATGAGAGCAGCGCCACACAGGTAAATCAGCCGCTGGGCCCGGCGGTGGCCGAACACCATGACAGCCAGCGCGGACAACGCCCAAACGACGGAAAGGCTGGCTTGCACCCGCACGGAGTCAAACAGTGCTTCGGCCCGAAAAGGCACGCCGGTCCAGTGGTGGAGGGTACGGGTAACTTCGCCGGTGATTAACAGAAAGGCAAACCCGGACAGGCCGATCCATATCCATTGGTTGGCGGTGATGTTCAACCAGGTAACCTTCAACAGTTTGTTGATCCGAAGCCAGTGAACCGCCGCCAGGGCAAGCGCGATAGTAGCCACCGACAAGGGGTTCAGTAACGGCAGGTACACCAGGGGCGCAGCGTCACCGGATGAGGTAAGCAGCAATGCCACGGATGCAGTCAGCGCAAGCACGAACACAGGCGCCATGCCTCGCTGTGACCAATCCCCACTGTTAAGATGAACCGCGATACGTTCGCCCCGCCACAACTGCCACAAGACCGCGTGTAGAGCGGCGACCGCCGCCAGCGCAGCCGCCTCGGCCCAGATGCCGCCGGGCAGCAAAGCCCCGGTCGCCCAGTGCGCTTCTCGGGAGAGCAAAAGGGCCAGCAGCCAGACCGTCATGGCCCGCTGCCAGGGGCGAGTCGCGTCCAGCAGACCCTGTTCACCACGAAACATGAAGGCCAAGATCATCAGCGCCAGGGGCCAGGCGAACCAACCGCCAAACGGCAAATAGTGCGCGCCATACCCGACATTCAGCCAGGCCACAGCGGTCAAAAGCACAGCGGGCAAGTAGCCGCTTAACGCGAACCGGATTTTATACCAGGCAAGGCGCGTTTGTGCCAGCCGTAATGCGGCAGCGGTGCCGGCCAGCAACAGCAACCCGCTTGAGGGCAGCCAGGCTTTGCTGATCACTCTATCCATGTCATGACTCAGGGTACCGAACCACCACAGCAACCCCCAGCCAAAGAGCAGCCAGGCTACCGAGGAACCGGTATTCTTGAACCAAGCACCCCGTGGCTCCAACCACCAGGCGGAGGCCAGCCCCGCCAGCGCAAGCACCACGCCGCCGAGCACGGTATCATTCACAAATAGCCAGTCCCCCGTGCGCCCGGTCTCGAACAGTGAGTACACAAAGGCGATGCCCGCGAGGCCCTGAAGGGCGACCCCGGCGGCCGTGGCCAATTGACGGTTCTGCCGGGTGGCGAGCCAAACCAGAGCCATCCCTTCCAGTGCCCAGGTCAGAGCCGTCCAGTGGGCGCTGAGGGCCAGTGGCACCGCCAAAGTGGCGAAGCCCACGCCTAGAGCGAGAAATGCCTCGCCCAACAGGCGCACCCGGTCCCGAAGGCGGGACCGCAGCAAAACCGCGGCGGCGGCCGTATAAACGACCGCCAACGCAACGGCACTGAGGGCGGTGCCGTAGTCAAAATGCTCCACCAGCTGTTTCTGCAGTGGGAAGGCCACGAGTGGCAACCCGAACACCAGGGAAGAGTCGACATACGACCGCAGGCGAATGGATTGGCCCAGGGCGTAGGCCATGCTGATTCCCAAATACATCAGGAAAAACAGAATCAGAAACGGCTCGACCGAGGCGAAGTACTCGGGCCGGTAGAACTGGTAACCCCAAGCGGTACCGATGACAAACGTGAACCCGAAACCAATGAGGTTCAGTATTCGCCAGGGGCGAAACCAGGCCACGCCGAAAACCGCGCCGTTAAGCACGGCGTAATAGCTAAACAAGGCAACATGGCTACCGGAGCCGGTGGAGATCAACACCGGCGCCAAAAAACCACCCACCACGCCCAACACGGCCAATGCCATGGCATTTTGAAACACCGCCAGCACGCCGGCGGCAATGGTAAACACGACCAGCAAGCCAAACGCCACAAGCGCCGGCAGCAGGTGGTAAAGCTGAAAAGCGGCAAACACCGTGAGGAACAGCACACCGATCGCCCCACCCTGCAGGCTCAACGCAAACGCGGGCCGTCGGCCCCGCTGGCGCCAGCCAAACGCCAGGGCGCCCAGCGCCACCAGACTGATGCCCAGCAGGCGAAGCTCAACCGGCAAGGTGAGGTAGTTTTGCTCGGCGGCGTACTTGAGCAGAAAGGAAACCCCGAAAAAAGAAATCAGCACTCCAACCTTGACCGGAACATTCCCCGTGGTCAGCCAGCGGCGCGCCCAGCGCAGAGCCAGATCGAGGAACGAGGGCTTACCTTTGGCCGGAGGAGAGCGGCGCTCGGCTGTGGAGGCCGGGGTGGAAGCACTGGCCGCCTGAGGAGCGGGCGATTGGTTCGGGGGCGGCGGCGCTTCCGGCTCGGGCCGGGAAGGCGATGTGACGGGCGAGGCTTGCGGGGCGAGCGCTTGGTTTTCCTTAGTCTCCGGGGGATTCTCCAGGCACTTGAGCCGGTGCTCAAGGGAGTGGATTCGCTGCATTTGCCGCTGCAACTGAGTCCGCAGCCGATAAACCGATATGGCCAGCCCGCCCGCGGCCGCTCCGAGCCAGAATTGGGCCACCTCCGAGTTCATCTCCAGCATCATCGTTCCTACGACAACACCCACAATAATGGCGATCCACATGTTGGCTGCTCCCTATTTGTATTAACCCACCTGGGCCACTCGTTTCCGGTGGGCGGATTATACGGACAATTCGCCGGCGCAGCATTCATCGGATGACGACAACTTTTGGCGCCGCTTGGCTTTTATTGTCGCCGCTTTCGCTCCAGCTCGAAAAACTCGGTTGACTTTCCCTTTGGAGTCTCCGAAAGTTGAATTAACAGGGTACAAGAGCCAGCAGAACCCACTTGGGAGCACCCACTATGCCTGCCGCCATAACCCTTTCTCAACCGGTGGGAGAGAATGCCGAAAACCGGCCCTCCGATGTTCTCGCGGTTCAGAGACTGTTAAACCTGAACCTATACCGGCTGCCTTTGGTCCCCCGACTGGCGGAAGATGGTGTCTGCGGGCCCCTGACGATCGCAACCATCAGAGAGTTCCAACGCCTTGTGCTGGACTTCTCCTGGCCTGACGGCCGCGTAGACCCCGGCGGCAAGACCCTCGCGACGCTCAACGAGCCGTATATCAATCCTGCCCTTCAAAAACTATTGAGAGAAGAAGACTATGCCGCCGCCGCTCAAGACCTGGCGGTAGACGTGGCAACCATCCAGGCGTTGGCTCATGTGGAGAGCAATGGCAGCGGGTTTCTGGAAAACGGAAACCCCAAGATTCTGTTTGAAGGCCACTGGTTCCATCGGTTCACCGGCGGCCAATACGACGCCTTGTACCCGACCCTTTCATACGCTCAATGGACCAAACGCCACTACCTTGGCGGTGAGCGCGAATACGAGCGGTACGAACAGGCGTTTTCCCTCGACCCCGAAGCGGCTATGAAGTCAACCTCCTGGGGAAAGTTTCAGATAATGGGCTTCAACTACGAGGACGCCGGTTACTCCTCCGTCCAGGGCTTTGTCTCGGACATGAAGAAAACCGAAGGTCACCATTTACAAGCGCTGGTGGCGTTTATCAAAAACAACAGCATGGCGGAATTATTGCGAAACAAGCAGTGGGCCGACTTCGCCAAAGCCTACAACGGCCCAGGCTATGCTGACAATCAATACGATGTAAAACTGGAACAGGCGTACAGACATTATGCGAATTCCCTCTAACAGATGGCTGTTGTGCTATGCCGCCTGCCTTTTCGGGGCGGCGTGCGACGCGGAGCAGCATCCACCTCAACCGGTCACTTTTGAAGTACGCTCCTCCTCCGAGAAGATCTCCGATGCGAGCTCACCGCTGGGCTATTGGGTGCAGGAGGATTCGTACCCCGTTTTCTCCGGGCAGGACGACGTGGCGGCGGCACTGAACAGTGCCGTAACTGAACGGCTGGATCGTTACCATTGCGCCAACGGAGGCGATGAATCATTTGAGATGGACGTCGAAACCCTGGAAAAGGGCCTTGTCAGTTTACGCTACGTCGCCATGTGGCATTGCTCAACCATGACCTCTCCGGACAGCGCGGAAGGGGCCATAAACCGAACGCTTCCGGGCTTGAACGAGCTGAAACTCGAAGCTCAGTTTATGGAGGAACAGTACCATGTAAAGGTGGAGGAAAAAGTGCGGCAACGCTACACAGCGGAAATAGCGCAAGCCGCAGAGGCTGATGACTGCCCTCCCGCTCCCGACTGGGATTACTTTACGATCACCCCGGAACAGCTAGAGTTCCACTTCAACACTTCGGAGCCGTCCGGGCCGACGTGCGCGGCGACGGTTCGCCTTTCTCGAAAACCGTTACAAGATTCCCTTGCGCCGGACAGCCCACTATAGCGCCCCACGGCCAGCGCTTACGGCGTGGCCGGCCACTCTAAAAAAAGCCGCCCCGGTCTCCCGGGGCGGCTTTTAATTTCATCCCACTATGCTCGGGCCTCCGTGCCCCGGCTAGCGACTACTACTGCTTCCGGTAACGATACATCTCAATCATGCCATCGCTTTGGCTTGTGCAGTAAAAGCCTTCTTCCTCGGGCGCCACGATCCCGCACTCAAAATCTTCAGCATCCTCAACGGTTTCTGACCAGTCGCCGTCGCAAGCCTCCCGCTCACGTTCAACGCTGGTGGCTTCGGCCAGCTGCCGCCCGTTCAATGTCCAACTGAACTCGCTTTGGTAGGTTTCACACTCACCGCTGTCGTTCTGGCTGGCGAAACTGCCGGAGCCGTCTTCGTTGAGTGTTTCGGTGCCCAAGGGGTACCACTGGCAGTCGGTATTATCGAGCATGCTCAATTCGTAAGTACCGGCAAGCGTGCTGGCCTCAAGCGGTGCAATTACCTCCATTTCCATTGCCAGGCTCCCGGCCCAGCCACGGTCACTCAGCTCTTCGCTGTATACCAGTGACATGGGCGTCTGGGTCAGTGACAGCATCCCGACATACAGTTCCGCACAACCGGCGTTGCCTGGCTGGGCCGCCATGGGCTGGACCAGCTCGAACAGCTCCATGGGTTCGCGCAGGTTTAGCGACAGCGCGGCGGTGCCATTGACTTCCAGCGCTTCGCCCCCCAGTTCGTCCGCAGCGGCCTGGGCGGCTTCACCGCGATAGGCCACCAAGTGCTTGCCTTTAATGGCCAGGTAGTTGCCGCCAAGGCCCATGGGGTCCGGCACTTCCACCGGCGTACCGTCGGTGGGTATGGTCATACCCCCAAACTGAGGCAGGTAGGAGGTCAGCATGGAGGCCAGTGCGGCGGGGTTTTCAGAGCTGACGCTGATCAACACGGAGCCGTCCAGTCCCATGGGAGTCTGATCGCTCGGCTCCAGGTTGTAGACGGCAACGCCTGCACCACGTACGGATTCAAACATGGCGGTGCCCATGGCAAGCATGGCCGGATTGTAGGACTTTGCCTGTTGCTGCATCTGTTGAAGTTGTTCACACGCAAAAGTGGCTTGGGTGAACTGAGTCCACAGCTCGGTCAGTACCGGCACCAACTGGCTGACGTTCACGCCCATGGCGTAGGCGCCGAGCTTGTCGTCCACTTTGGTGGCATAACCGGGTACAAAGCCCTGCAGCTTTTGCAGTGAAGTCAGTACCGGTTTGTTCTCGATCTTCCACAGGAAGCCCAAAGTCTGCTGAATCAACTCGGAGGACACATCGTATTCTTCCGCGCCCATGGTGATACGGGGCATGTGACCGGCCAGGGCCACATAGTCATTGCGGCAGGCGTCGGTCAGGTCGGCGCCAATTTTTTGATCCAGCTCCGGGAACCACTGACGCAGTTCACGACCGGTGCTGTTCTTTTCCGGTAGCAGCAAGGCCTCGGCCAAGCGATGAATATCGACAAAGCCCATAAACTGATTGGCCTCGGCGTACTCCGCACGCAGTTCCTTCAGGCGTTCGGAACCGGCCAGCGACTGGGCTGCCGGTTGGCGGGCAAAGCGTAGCATCTGGCTTTCCGTGGAGTCGGAGCCCGTCAGCACGGAAAGGGTCAGGGAGGTTTCATCCAGAACCACACCCAGTTCCAGCTCAGGCTTGTTTTCATCCAGCCCCCAAGCGTAAAGAGTACCACTGCCCAGGGTACCCTCGCGCGCGCTCACGCCGGTTGCCGCCTGCGCTTCGGCCAGCACCGCCTTCATGGGCTCAGGGCTGGTCAGGGAGAAACGGAACACCGGCGCGGCGCCGTTCACATAGAGGCCGTAGGGCTGAGTGAAGCTCAGACCATAGCGCTCGGCCACCGCTTCGTAACCGCCGGAAACGGCAGTCTGGATATAATCATCCAGCAACCACTTGACCAGGCGCGGGCCGGTGCCCTCTTCGCTCTGCTCGAGCCTGTTAAGGATCGGTCTCAGATCATTGGGATTCATATTGCGCAGCATGGCATCGGAGGCGGCCATGTTGGCTTCGTCTGTTTGCCCGACCATTACCAGTGGGCTGTCCGCCGGTACGTAGGTAAGAAAGTCGTCTAGGCCGTTGGCCGCTGGTTTCGTGGAAAAGACGCCGGCAGCAATAGCCGCCACGACTGCGCCAACCACGATCACGACAGCGACCGAAATTTTGGTCATGGTTTTCATAGTGAAGAGTATCCTTGTTGTTACGTGTTCAACATCCTAAAAGAGGCGTGAGCGTTGTGCTCTGGGGCCTGTTTAGGCGAATTGCAGCGCCGTCGCCGCACTGCAGCAGGACCCAGAAGCCCGCCTATTTTGCCAGAAGGCACGCACGGGGGCTATGACCAACTTCACGTCGTCCAAATAAACATGAATGAATCTGAACGGCCCCCCCCTCTTTCGGTTCATGCCGGAATGGCATTTCACTCGGCGGGCCTGGCACACCGGGGTATCGACGCCTCCAATGACGGAAAAGCCGGGGCACTATTGGCACAGAAAGAGGTCCCACTGAACGTGTACCCCGCAGGGGCGAAACCCCGGCCAAAGACTGTGCGCTGCATCATGGTTGATTTCTCTCGATGCATTATGATTTATTGAGGCTCGGGAGCGTGGCAGTTTCGCTTCCAGAAGGGGCCACGCCAGGCGCTGGTTTACCGCCCCGGAGCGGAAGGCTCGCCTGTTACGCTCGCTATTTTTTCTCCCATTGGAGTCCATATGGTTTGGGATTATTGGTTATTCGCAGGCGCGCTCGCCTGGAGCCTTACCACACCGGCGCTGGCCAGTTCGCAGACCAGCGCTGAAGCAGCCGCAGAGGAAAGCACCAAGGACAGCTTTCCCGCGTGCATTGAGCGGTTCCAAAAAACCGCCGAGGCCGAAGGGCTGACCTCCGCCGTGGTTCAGAGCAGCATTGCCGACTTGAAGTGGTCGGAGCGGGTCATAGAGCTGGACCGCCGCCAGCCCGAATTTACCACGCCGTTTTCGGACTACTTGGATCGGCGCGTGACTCAACAGCGGGTAGCAGACGGGCGGCGCCTGCTGCGTGAGCACCGCAAGCTGCTCACCCGCGTGGAACAACAATACGGCGTCCCTGCACCTTACCTAGTGGCGTTCTGGGGGTTGGAGACCAATTACGGGAGCTTCTTCGGCAAGATGTCCGTGCTCGACTCCCTGGCCACCCTAGCCTGCGACAAGCGCCGCAGCCAGTACTTCACTCGCGAACTCATGTCCGCCCTGCGCATTATCGACGAGGGGGCCATCGAGGCCAAGAACATGGAAGGTTCCTGGGCCGGTGCCATGGGCCACGTACAGTTTATGCCGTCCGTATTCTTACGCCATGCGGTGGACTATGACGGTGACCGAAAGCGCGACCTGTGGAACAGCCTACCCGACGCCATGGCCTCGGCCGCTAACTTCCTTAGCAGCATGGGTTGGGATGATGACTACCGGTGGGGCCGGGAGGTGCTACTCCCAGAAGGCTTCGATTACCTGAGCGCCGGCTTAAAACACAAACGCCCTCTCTCGGAGTGGCAGGAGATGGGGGTCCGGCAGACCAGCGGCGCCGCTCTGCCGGATGAACCGATCCAAGCCGCGCTATTGGTGCCATCCGGCCATAAGGGGCCGGCTTTCCTGGTGTATGACAACTTCAAGGTCATTATGGGCTGGAACCAGTCCGAGTATTACGCCCTGGCGGTTGGGCATATGGCGGACCGCATTGCCGGCGCGGGCAAACTGCATAATCCGCCCCCCGGCAACAGCCCCCGGCTGAACCGGGAACAGGTCATCACATTGCAAGAGACTCTCAAATCCAAGGGGTTCGACGTGGGCGACGTTGACGGCATTTGGGGCCCCGCGACCCGAAGGGCACTCAGTCAATACCAAGACAAACAGGGCATGGTACCCGACGGCTTCCCCAACCAAGAGGTATTGGACGCCCTGGGCGTAGGCACCTGAACTACACCTCTTAGGAGACTGGCCAGGGAGGGCCTTTGCCAGCCGTCGGTTTTCCGACAGTTTGTTGTTTTCATGCCCGCTTGAGCGCCGCCCCGTCAACGCTTCCACCTTTCTCACCCGTTGCCATACCGGTTGATAACTTTTTAGCTGTTTATTCTTTAATAAGATAACAAAATGTTCTTCTTAGAATCTTTTTAACGTTAACATTCCGTGGGATAATGCCCCAAGTGATCGAGATGTGCGCTCGGTCACAGTTTTAGCAGTCACTTTACTATCGGCGCGGTGGCATTTGTCCAGCTGGGCCGAGCATCAACTTTTAGGTGTAATTGTCATGAAGAAGCTTTTGTTTGCCGTATGTGCGTCAGCCCTGTTCAGTGTTCCGGCCATGGCCTGTGAAGCGCCGAGCGCTCGACCCGAAATCCCGGACCCGGCCACGGCAGTTACCGCTCAAATGGTGAAAACCAACCACGAGGTAAAAGCCTACGTTGAGGCACAGCAGAACTACCTGAGTTGCTCCAATATGAGCAGCCGCAAGAAGCAGGAAGAACTGGAAGAATTGAAAACTTACGCCGACACCTTTAACCAGGCCGTGCGTCAGTTTAAGCTGGCTTCTAACTAAGAGGCCAGCCTTGGAATAGCAATACCTGAGTTACCGCAAGACCGGAGCGAAAGCTCCATCCGCTTTTTCTTGTGTGAGCCCCCACCTTTGGGGGCTTTTTTTATGCCGGGCTAGAAGCGTACGGCATCAGAGTCTTCACCGAAGAAGCGGGGCCGCTCGGCGCCCACCGGCATATATTCAACAGAGAACCCGGAAAAGCCCCCTCCCTGGAAGTAGGCCATTTCAAAGCGGTGTTCGCCTTCACTTAGCTCAACCATGCAGGTTTGTTTGCGGTAGGGCCGGTCCGTGTTGAAGCGACAAATCACCTCGCCATCAATTTTCGCCACGAAACCATCGTCGCTGCCGATCAGGAACCGATATTGACCGCCTTCGAGCACTTCAAAGGTGTGGTCAATGTCGATAAAGAAGTTGTCGGTATACCCCAATTGGCCCAGCTTGGGGTGGCGCAACTGGTTTTTATGGAAGAGGTTGAGATGATCCACCCAGACGCGGCGCTGGTAATCTGGCTCCCGCTCTTGATCAATCCGGCTGATTGGGGTTTTGTTTTTGACGATTTTCAGCTCCACCACATCGGACACAAACGGTGGGGTAATGCGCATGAGAATGGCCACCGCAACGCCGACCAGCAGCAGTGTGAGTACGGTATTTTTATTCCACCAAGCTTGCATTGTTATCGCACCACGTTCATTTGCCAGAGTTCAAACCAGTTACGGGCCTCGAACTGGTCCTCGTTGATGGGCAAGCCATAGGAGAAGGGCGAGAACCACGCGAAAACGCCAATCACCAGCAGGACGAATACCCCGAGGTTAATCATGGTGTGCCGACGGTTGGCCATAACATCATCCCGGAAAATATAGGTGAACACCATGGCGAGATTGAGCATGCCAAAGACCAGCGGCACCAAATAGTGGTAAAGATACATCACCCGGTCAATTTGCAGGATTGCCGTCATATAGCTGACATAGAGGGTGGTAAAGGCCAGCACCCAGTAAAACTGGCGGTTGTCTTTCACCGGGTTGCCGTACACAAAACGGCTTATAATCAACCCAATGGACAGTACAATGCCTGCCGCCACCGAAAACCAGACAATGGGGTTAGCGATGATTTGTATGTACCTGACCTTTACTTCACCGTTGACGGTGTTTTTGTCCCAGCGATAGTTGATGCTCTTATTGCCCAGAGGCCAGCCAATGGCGTAACTGCCGTTCTCACCCGGTTTACAGATATCCAGGCTAGCGACACCGTCCGAGTACTCAAGCATGTATCGCACATTGTCCAAAAAGCCGTGGTAGAAAGCCGTCGGGCTGTGACTGCGGCCGGCTCTGACTTCTTCGAGGTACTCCTCTGAGGCCTTGTAAGTATTGTTCCCGACAATATTCTCCCCCAGGGCAATGTGCACATAAAGGATGCTGGCAAAGACGGCGATAATGGGCAGCACCGCCGAGGGCACCGTGGTGGCGAGGCGCTGTAGCATGGCCTTCCAGCGCCACGCTTTGATGTTTTCCCACTGGTCCACGCCCCACACCATCACGAACAGCAGTAACAGTACTGCCCCATTGAGCTTGACCGATACCACCAGGCCCACTAGCACCCCCAGCCAGGCGTACTGGGGCAAACGCAACGGTTTCCCGCGAGTGAGAATGTGCACAAAATAGTAGAGCGCCGCGAGAATAAAAAACAGCTGAATACCTTCCAGCATGGCCGCTCTGGAATGAACGACCAGAGCATTATCAAATATCAGCAACGCGCTGAACCCCGCCGCCACCCAAGTGCGACGGGTAATTCGCCAGACAATGCCATAGAAAAACAGCACCGACAGAGCCATAAGGAAGGTGGAGGCAAACCGAAACCCGGTAAAGCTCATGCCCTCGGGCACATCGGAACCGTCAAGGTAGTCGGTCTGATTAAGGGCTCGCTTATCGAGATCCTCATTGCCGCCGAACAGCGCCTCGCCGGCCCCAATCAGCAACTTGCCCAACGGGGGGTGCAGCTCCATGAACAGGGTACCGTCAATGTACTTCTGCCCGGAGGTGATATGGTAATTTTCGTCCCAGAACATCGCTTTGGGAGAGCCATAGTTTACGCCGTACACCAACAGTGAGACCAGGAGTACTAACGCAGGCACCCAAAAACGTCGGGTTTGAGCAATGGATTGCAACATGATCTTCGTATTATGGTTATTGAGCCCAGATGAAAGAGCGCGCAGTCTAGGCCCCAGGGGTTCGCAGGTCTGCGAACATTATCACAATCCGGTGGGAAACTGGAATCGCCCGTGTGGGAACGGGGCTCGCTCGCGCTTAATCGCTCTGGCGCGAGCGGGACTCCCACTGCTCCCGAGGCACAAAGTCCAGGGCCAGGGAATTGATGCAATAGCGCAGACCGGTGGGCTCGGGACCGTCTTCGAAGACATGGCCGAGGTGCTCACCACAGGCGGAAACTACTTCCACCCGGCGGTAGCCGTACCAAGTGTAGTCGTCTTCCAGGCGAATGTTTTCTTCATCGAGTACTTCCCAGAAGCTCGGCCAGCCGGTACCGGATTTGTACTTATGGCGCGAATCAAAGACCGGAATGCGGCAACCAGCGGTGACGTAGACCCCGTCCCGCTGGTTCTCCAACAGTTCTCCGGTAAACGCCCGCTCGGTGCCCTTTTCCCATAAAATCTCATACTCCTCTTCGCTCAGCAGCTGCCGCCAAGTGGCCTCATCAATCCGATCGAGATGTTCGCGCGCCTCGATCCAAGCCTTAGCCTGCGCCACATCGGACTGACCGAGCACGGGCAAGGCCAGCAGGAGCAGCAGTCCCAGAGCGAGGGGCAGAAAGTCAATCCACCACGGGAAATCACGCTGTCGCATTTCAGGGCCCCTCTCTCATTTCGGATGAAGCCGACGGCTCCCGGCTCCGCAAACCGTCTCTACCTTCAAACATTCGATCAAACTTGATAACTGGATCATCCCAGTCCCCCTCAATGGTGTAACTAATGCTGGTGGCCTGGTCCACCTGCTTTTCAAACAGCTTGCTCACCAGGAATACGCCAGCGGCGGCGGGCAGACCCGCCGCCACGGCAGTGAGAAAGGTTAAATTCCCCGCCACCGGCAGCGTCGCGACCAGGCGGGTATCCACGGTTTCAGCCACCAAGTCAGCACTGCCGGACAGCTGCAGGCGGCTCGATGGGCTGCGCACCTGTACCGGCTCACTGAAAACCACCCGCCCCCGATCCAGTGTCAGTTGCCCCTGGATACTGTCATAGGCCAGGCCACTTTGGTAAAGATCAGAGAAATCCAGGCGCAGCCGGCGTGCCAGGGAATCGAAATTAAGCACCGCAAAGAGCCTCAACAGCCCGTCGCTGCCGGAGGCCGGATTGCGCTTAAAGCGGCCGGAGAGAACCTCGAAATCCACCGTCCCTGTCAAGGTCTTCCAGTCGATCGCCTGGGGCGACCCGGGCCACCGCAAATTGAGCTGATGGCTGGCCGACTCGCTTTCGAGTAAATCGGGCTGACCGAACTGTTGCATAACCTGTGACAGGTCACCGGCCGAGACCCGCGCCTGCAGGCGCGTATGCTCCTCCGCGCCGTCGCCGAAATACCACTGAAGACGGGCTCCCCGATCACCGCGGCCGGCCACGCTCAGGCCGCGAATGTTGCCTACAAGCCCGGCAATACGGACGTTGTTGGATTCAGGGCGAAGTTGAAAGCGCCAGTTACCGTAGTCCTCCCCCCCTAGGGTCAACTGAGCGATGGAAACGTTCGCCGTGGGCAGTTGGGAGGGGTCAAAGCCGTCGAAGGCGCTTTCCTCTAGGCGCCTCGCGAGGTTCGCGGTCAGTTCCCCGGTCGCCCCCACAGAGGCACTCCCCCCAGCGGCTGGAAGCACTGATTTCGGCAAGGTGACCCGCTCCAGGGTGACCTCCAGCGGCTGCTCCGGCACCCATTCGAGCTGTCCAGAAAGCTGTGCATTATTAAAACCAAGCCGCCACCCTTCCTCCATGGAAATCAGGTTCAGTTTCAAGTGCTCCAGTGTTAAGGGGCCCAGTTGATGCTGAGCCAACTCGATATCCGCCCGTACTGGCAGGGCAGCCACTGTGCTTAAGGCACCGCCCTCTTCGGAGGTAGAGCCCATGGCCCGGTACTGCTCAATAAACTCGCGCCAGGCTTGAAGGTCCAATTGCCGCAGCCGTCCCGCCAGCCGAATACTGGGTTCGGCAGGTAACTCGGGTTCTATTCCCAACCCGATACTCAGCCGCTGCAGGGAGTTTTGTTCCCGCTCCAACTGGGCGAACCCTTGCAGCCGTTCGCCGTAGTGCATTTCAGCCAAGGCGGTCAGGCGCCCGAGAACCAGGTTAAAGCGCAGGGTTTGATTCTCGGAGGCGCTTTTGCCAAAGGGCTCGGGCAAGTCCACCGCTATGCCTTTTAAATCGCTCTCCAGCGCCAGCGTTGCCAAACGTTGATCCTGTTGCGGATCGGGATCTACGGGGTGGTAAAGCGACAGCTGGCTGGTAAACCCGGTCGTCCCCTCCATCAGGCGCAGGGCCGGTTTACCCGTCCAGTCCGCCAGCCGTTCCCCGGAGACGCGACCGGAAAAGTTAACCTCGGTTCTCGGCACACCGTCTTCGGTCCGGCTGGCCACTTTCAGGTTCAGGGGCTCCCCGAATAGCTGGCCTTCAATACCCGAACTGCTAAGACCTTCGCCAAGGCGGTAGTTAAGGGGACCAGTCAGGTCCCGTAAGGTTAGCCCCAGGTTACCAAAGGTCAACCGCGGCAGATTCAACTCCAGGGCCACATCCTGACGGCCCCCGGGGGCCCCCTCCTCAAGGGGGACCGCCAGGTCGAGGTCGGCCTTTACCGTCCCCTTTGAGCTCCACTGGTCCATGTTGTCATCGACGTAGCGGCGCAAATAGCCTTCCCGGAGCAAGCGCAGGCCATCGCTGGCCAGGGCCTCGACTTCACCGTCGATATTGAGCAGCAGCCCCTGACCCGAGGGATTTTTACCCACGTGGATGCGGGCACCGGAAATCTGGCTATTGTAGAGCCGGGCTTGGTCGACCTGGGCTTTGACCTCGTTATCATTAAGCACCAACTGGCCGCTGAGGTCGCTGAGTGAAGGCCAGTCCGGGTGGTAGCGCAGCTCTGCCCCGACCATATCCAGGGCCAATTGATAGCTGCGCGAGAGCGGCTTCTCCGGCCGGTTTAATGTACCTCGGAATACAAAGTGCGCGTTGGCCGCCCGGCCGGGGTTGCTTTCCCCAAGGCTGCGTTCCAGCCACTGTCGCAGCGAGTCGGGTACGACCTTGGGGAGGTATTTGCGATAGGCACTGGCATTAAAATCTTCACCATGAATATCCAAATAGAGGTCAATATCGCCGGTGTTTCGCTTCCAGGGTAAGGACAGCCACATGGAGCCGCGCGCCTGCTCTCCCGCCCCGCGCAAATGCAGAGGACCACTGTTGACGTAAATCTGGTTCTGCTCGGGCCTTAGGTGCCAAGCTACCTGGCCGCGGGCGGATTGGTAGTGCATGGGTTCGGCGTATGCCTTCGCAAAGTACATGCTGAAGCCGTTGCGGCTGTCCAGGTCTAAATGGCCTCCCTTTGCACTCGCCTGCACGAAGCCGTTGACGCCAGTAAGCCCGGGCACGCCTTGCCAGGGGTCCACGGCGACCTCTTCCAGCTCGGCACGCAACTGCCAGTCACCCGGCTCGCTCTGGGGCGCACTCAATTGCACCCGGCGCAAATGCCCTTGAGGATTGAGGGTGGAGAGAGCACTTTTTAACTTACCCTTTCCGAGCAACCCAAGCTGGTTGGCCAGCGAGCTCCAGTACGGGAGGTTGACGTGGTCCAGCTGCAGCTTGAGGGGCGCCCCGGCACCTTCGGCCGAGAGCGAGACCTGAAGGGGCTCCAAGTCCCGGTCGCGCCACTCGGCACTCAAATCACGAAAATCCAGACGCCACTGACCAGCGCGGGTCCACTCGCCGCTGACCCCGGCGCTCACCCGGTCCAGCGTGAGCGCTTCTACCGGCAATGCCACATCGTCCAGCGAGAGCTCTCCCACCCAGTGGTAGCCTCCACTTTCCTGGCTGGTGAACCACAGACGCGCGTTCATTTGCCCTTCCCGGTACCACTCCCGGTGTTCGCTCTCGCCAAAGAAAATACCGCCGATAGCCGTGAGGGGCTCCAGTGTGGGGAATTCACGCAGTTGCAAATAGCCCTCTGTCTGGAAACTGGCGGGCTCGCGGGGGTCACCCCGCCCTTCCACGACGGCAAACAGCGCCCGATCACGACCGTCAATGTCAATTTGGAGGGAAAGGCGATGAAAACCCTCCTGGTGTTCGAGCAACAGGTAGGGGGCCACAAACTGCTGTTGGTGGCCATTGGCAAAGGTCAGTTGGATACGGGCATCGAGCATTTCCACGCGCGTGCCCAGTTGGAATAACGTAAGTAGGTCATCCGGCGCAAGGGGCTCGGTGAGCTCCTCCTCGGTCAAATCCGGCAGGCCCCAGTAACCGTCTGCCCCCTGCGTAAGGGACAAACTTGGCCCCTGCAGTTCGACCTTGTCCCAGGCCAAGCGGCCCTGGGCCACGCTACTGAGCAGGTTGAGCCGCAGCAGCAGGCTTTCGGCCTCTAGCAGGCGGTGGCCGTCGGCGTCATCCACCACCAACTGGTGCAAGCGCAGCGTGGGGGTTAGATCTTCCCAGTGAGCCTCCAGGCCGTCAACGGCCACTGACAACCCCAGCTGTTGGGAAAGGTAGTCTGTCAACTCCTGATCGTAGCGTTCCAGCAGAGGAAAAAGGCTTCGACCAGCCTGCACCACGACCGCTAGCGTGATCAGCACGACGGCGCAAAGAATGTAAAACTTCTTCAGTAGGTACGCTAACACCGAAACCATAACCTGAGGGTTTCCTCAAACCGGCCGCGCAAAACACCCGGCAGCCCCGGGTACCACCACCCGCCGAGCCGGATATCAGACCAGCACAATATCGTACTGTTCCTGGGTAAAGAGGCTTTCTACCTGGAACTCGATGGTGCGGCCAATGAATGCTTCAAGGTCCGCCACATAGGCGGCATCCTCATCCAACAGGCGGTCCACCACCAGTTGCGAAGCCAGCACCAGAAATTTGTCGTTATCATAAGCGCGCGCCTCCCTCAGAATCTCGCGAAAGATCTCGTAGCACACCGTTTCCGCCGATTTTATCTGCCCGCTCCCGGAACACAGCGGACAGGGCTCACACAACATCTGCCCGAGGGACTCGCGAGTGCGCTTGCGAGTCATCTCTACCAAGCCCAGGTCCGAAACACCGGTGATGTTGGTTTTGGCGTGATCCTTCTCCAGCGCTTTTTCCAGCGTGCGCAGCACTTGGCGCTCGTGCTCGGGGTCCTTCATATCGATAAAATCGAGGATTATGATGCCGCCGAGGTTGCGCAGGCGCAATTGTCGCACAATGGCGCTGGCCGCCTCCATATTGGTCTTGAAAATTGTCTCTTCCAGATTGCGCCGTCCCACAAACGCGCCGGTGTTGACGTCGACGGTGGTCATGGCCTCGGTCTGCTCGATAATCAGGTATCCGTTGGATTTGAGCGGCACCCGGGTATCCAATGCCCGGGCAATTTCGTCCTCCACCCCATATAAGTCGAGCAAGGGGCGTTCACCGCTGTAGCACTCAATCAGATTTTGCAGCTCGGGGTAGTAACCCGCGGAAAATTCACGCATCTGGGACCAACTCTGGCGTGAATCCACCCGGATTTTCTCGATCGGGGCCCGGGCCATGTCGCGCAGAGCACGTAAAAACAGGGGCATGTCCGTATGAATAGCGCTGGGGACAGCGGCCTGAGTAGAGCGATCCTCAAAGTCGGTCCAGAGCTTTTGCAGAAAATCGATATCGTTGCGCAACTCCTCCGCCCCGACGCCTTCGGCCACCGTGCGCAAAATAAAGCCACCACCGACACCGGCTTCGTGCGCGAGCAATTCCACCAGCTCGCGCAGACGCTGGCGCTCGGCATCGTCGTCGATGCGGGTGGAAACGCCGATATGGGCGCTGTTGGGCATGTATACCAAATAACGGGAAGAGAGGCTGAGGTTGGTGGTCAGACGGGCGCCCTTAGTACCAATCGGCTCCTTGCTGACCTGCACCAGTATGGTCTGGCCCTCACGGACCAGAGAGCGGATGTCCGGTGTTTCTCCCCGGCGCCCCTCCTCTTCCACCGAGTCGGTCATATCCGAGGCATGGATGAAAGCAGTGCGAGCCAGACCGATCTCGACAAAGGCGGCCTGCATGCCCGGCAGGACACGGACCACTTTACCTTTGTAAATATTGCCCACATAGCCTTTGTTGTGGCTGCGCTCGATGTGCAACTCCTGCACTACGCCGTTTTCCACCAGTGCCACGCGGGTTTCCACGGGGGAGACATTGACCAGCAGTTCTTCGCTCATTGGTCCGCCCCTGTTGAAGTGTGGCGAGGTGGCTGGCCGGTAACCCTTTGTTCTTGAGCCGTGCGTGGGTTTGCCCCCCACCAGGGAAGGTCAAACTGGTTCAGCAATTCGGCGGTTTGCGCCAGCGGCAAGCCCACCACGGCGCTATAGCTACCTTCGATACGCTCGACAAACACGCCGCCCAGCCCCTGAATGCCGTAACCGCCGGCTTTATCCTGAGGCTCCCCGCTGGCCCAATACGCCTTCATCTCGGCGTCAGTCAGGGCCCGAAAGAAGACGTGGGTGCGGACCAAAACGCTGCGCTCACGCTCACCGTCACAGAGTGCAACGGCCGTCATGACCTCGTGAGCCCTGCCGGACATCAGGCCCCACATGGTGAGGGCATGCTCCCGATCCAAGGGCTTTTCCAACACCTGCCCCTGACAGACGCCAATGGTGTCCGACCCCAGCACCGGAGCCGGCGGCAAACGGTGTTCGCGTACGTGAGCCCAGCCGGCCCGAGCTTTATCCAGCGCAAGGCGGTTCACGTAAGCCTCGGGGGATTCATCCGCAGCGCGTTGCTCGGGGACTGAGAGCGCCAGGCACTCAAAGCTCACGCCGAGCTGTCTGAGTAACTCGCGTCGGCGTGGCGACTGTGAAGCCAGGTACAGATCCGTCATGCCAGTTTTCCGTTTATTGAATGCGATAACGGTGGCGCAGCGCCTCGAAGCCACGGAAGCAGAAGGGCCACAGCAGCGCGCTGGTGAGCGCGGGGTATAAAAACTGCAGACCGGAGACGTTTCCTCCGGTCAGGCTGTGGACCCAGTTGCCGGTCAACTGGGCGATACCCACCAATAAAAAGATCCAGCAGGCCTGCTGCCAAAGCGCATAGTTGCCGACTCGGCGGTAGGACTGTAAGGCGATGTAAGTAACGACCACCAATGCCAGGGCATGCTGGCCGAGCGGCGCCCCCTCCACGATATCCTGCGCCAACCCCAACAACCATACCAGGGTTAGGCTAGTGTGCTCGGGTAAGGTAAACACCCAGTAAAGGACGACCAGCAGCACGAACTCCGGGCGCCACCAGCGCCACTCCAGCGGTAAAGGGTAAACTGCCAGGGTCAGAGCGGCCAAGAGGGCCAGCAGAATTACCCAGCGGTTGTGCCCCCCGAAGAGCTCAATCATCGGTCGGTTCCCCGATGAGGCCAGCCTCCGGCACTACCTCGCTTTGGTTGTTAAGCTCGTCCCGCTCTTCGGACGGCTCCTTCCCTCCCTGCTGTTCTTGCTGCTCCTTGCCGAAGACCAGCAATAGGTGCCGACTGCGGTCGAGGCGGGCCATGGGCCGGGCAATTACCGTGGAAAAAGCCTGGCCGGGATCGCGCACAACTTTTTCAACTTCCGCCACGGGGTACCCTACCGGGAAGCGCTCTCCCAGCCCGGAACTGACGAGGGTGTCCCCCTCGCGAATGTCTGTGGTGTTCGATACGTGGCGCAAGCGCAAACGGTTAATGTGGCCAGTGCCTTCGGCAATGGCTCGCACCCCGTTGCGATTGACCTGGACGGGAAGCGCATGATTGCTATCGGTGATAAGCAGAACTCGGCTGCTACCAGGAGTCACTTCAACCACCTGCCCCATCAGCCCGAAGGCATCAAGCACCGGCTGGCCGTCATAAACGCCGTCGGAGCGGCCTTTGTTGATCACCACCGAGTGGCTCAGGGGGTTGGGCGATACGCCCACCAGCTCAGCGACCAGGACGTTGTCCTGGAGCATATCACTAGAGCCGAGCAGGCGCCTAAGCCGCACGTTTTCCGCCGCCAGAGCGGCCATTTGCTGGAGTTTACGCTGGAGGATCAGCAGCTCGGATTTGAGCGCTTCGTTTTCTTCCTGAAGCGCTTGGCGGGAGGTGAAGGTATCATCTCCCCACTCTCCGATGCGCTCGGGAATATTGGTGACCCAGTAGAAAGGCTCGGCAATGACCCCCAGCTTGGAACGCACCGGGTCCAACCAATCAGTGTACAAACTGACAAGAATGAGCCCAACCGCGGCGATGCTAAAAAACAACGCGCGTGAGGCAACCGCCGGGCCTTTGGTAAACAGCGTTTTGATAACACCCTCTCCCGCTCAGTGTCGCTTGCTCACCTTGAGCGCCCCATCAGGAAGACAGCAAGTCAATATTCCGCTTATCCATCATCTCCATCGCCAGACCACCGCCGCGGGCCACACACGTCAGCGGATCCTCCGCCACGATAAAGGGCAGACCGGTCTCGTTGGACAGCAAACGGTCGATATCCCGCAACAGCGCACCACCACCGGTCAGTACCACGCCGCTCTCGGCGATGTCCGCCGCCAGCTCCGGCGGAGACTGTTCGAGCGCGCTTTTGACCGACTGCACGATGCCGGCCAGCGGCTCTTGCAGGGCTTCCAAAATTTCGTCGCTGTTAAGGGTAAAGCTGCGAGGCACCCCTTCGGCCAGATTGCGACCACGGACATCGATTTCCCGCACTTCGCTGCCAGCGAAGGCGCAGCCGACCTCCTGCTTAATACGCTCGGCAGTCGCATCGCCAATGACGCTGCCATAGTGACGGCGGACGTAGTTAACGATGGCCTCATCGAAACGGTCGCCGCCAATGCGCACCGAATCGGAGTAAACCACGCCGTTGAGGGAAATGACGGCAATTTCGGTGGTACCACCGCCGATATCCACCACCATGGAACCACTGGCTTCGGAGACCTTCAGGCCAGCGCCAATCGCGGCCGCCATGGGCTCTTCAATCAACCGAACCTCACGCGCGCCTGCACCCATGGCCGACTCGCGAATTGCACGTTTCTCTACCTCGGTGGACAGGCAAGGTACGCTGATCAATACCCGGGGGCTGGGCTGAAACCAGCTGGTTTCGTGTACTTTCTTGATAAAGTGCTGAAGCATCTTCTCTGTGACCTGGAAGTCGGCTATGACGCCGTCTTTAAGCGGCCGAATGGCAGTGATGTTGCCAGGGGTACGGCCCAGCATACGCTTGGCTTCGGTACCCACGGCTTCAACAATTTTATGCCCGTTGTGATGGCGAATGGCCACCACGGATGGCTCATCCAGTACAATGCCCCGGCCGCGCACGTAAATCAGCGTGTTGGCTGTGCCGAGGTCAATGGAAAGATCGTTGGAAAAGGCTCCACGGAGGTGTTTTAACATTGGTTCACGCAACCTTAGGTATACATATTGTTCTGTCTTGCACGGCGCCATGGCGACGCCCTGCCTCGAAATGCTGTTGGCAGCTCCAACGGTCTGCCGTATGACTGACGCCCCCGGGCGAGCGATAGCATTCCGGAAAGCGACAGCGACCGCCGAGGCGGCCGGTTGGACCGACACCTCGGCGAGGAATTCACTATTGGCCTAAAATCAAGCCTTTCAGACAGTTTACACGAGGCGGAACCGCTTTGCCCGAGGCGGCTGCTTGCCTTTATAGCCAAGGCGGCTAATAACTGTTAATCAGGGCGACTTGGCGGACCTTGCGTAACCCTCGCTGTGGGCATTTATTCCGCCTCCGCTGTGGGCCCTTATTCCGTTTCCGCTGTGGGCACTTGTCCCGCCTCCGCTGTGGGCACTTATTCCGCCTCCGCTGTGGGCACTTGTCCACCCCGCTGTAGGCGCTTCTCCCCATACAGACCCGAAGCGTCGGCGCAGATGCTGGCACTCTATCAACGGCGGGGATTTAGGGCAAGGCGCAAATGTGATAACTTTAGCCGCTTAATGAACAAACGCGAACTTTTGGACCTTTTTGAGCACCGGTTGCGCACATTTTGAACCGGAGCCATTACCGACCTGGAGCACTCTGATGGCTATCGCCTCTTCCGACATCGCCAAACTGGCGCATTTGGCGCGCATTGCTGTTTCTGACGATGAAGTCGGTCAAGTGACCGAGCGCATCTCCGACGTGCTGGCCCTCGTGGACCAATTACAAGCCGTCGACACCGAGGGCGTCAAGCCCATGGCCCACCCCCTGGATGCCACCCAACGCCTTCGCGCCGACCAAGTCACCGAGCCCAATGAGCGCGAGCATTTCCAGGCGATTGCCCCGGCCACCGAAGACGGCCTCTATCTAGTGCCGCGTGTTATTGAATAACTCGCCCAGGCACCGTCGCACCATCCGCCACCGAATTTTGATTTGAGGATAGCAACCGCAATGCATCAGCACACCATTGCCCAACTGGTTCAAGGGCTGCGCGACCGCGAATACTCCAGCGTCGAGCTGACCCGCCACTACCTGGACCGGGTCAAGCGCCTGGATGGCACCTATAACAGCTTTATTACCGTCACCGAAGAGCGGGCCCTGGCCCAGGCGGAAAAAGCCGATGAACGTCTGGCCCAAGGCAGCGCCCCGGCCCTGTGCGGCGTCCCCATCGCCCATAAAGACATTTTTTGCACCCTGGGCGTGCGCACCAGCTGTGGCTCCAAAATGCTGGACAACTTTATTGCCCCTTACAACGCCACCATAGTGGAAAACTACGAAGCCGCTGGCGCGGTCATGCTGGGCAAAACCAACATGGATGAGTTCGCCATGGGCTCCTCCAACGAAACCAGCTTCTACGGCCCGGTAAAAAACCCCTGGGACACCGGCTGTGTGCCGGGCGGCTCCTCCGGCGGCTCGGCGGCTTCCGTCGCCGCCCACTTGGCACCGGCGGCCACCGCCAGCGACACCGGCGGCTCCATCCGCCAACCGGCCGCCTTGTGTGGCCTGACCGGCCTCAAGCCCACCTATGGGCGCGTCAGCCGCTGGGGCATGATCGCCTTCGCCTCCAGCCTCGACCAGGCAGGCACCCTGACCCGCACCGCCGCCGACTCGGCCCTGATGCTCAACGCCATGGCCAGTTTCGACCCGAAAGACTCCACCTGCGTGGACCAACCTCTGGAAGACTATACCGCCCAGTTGGACCAACCTCTGGACGGCCTGAAAATCGGCATCCCCAAAGAATACTTTGGCGACGGCCTGCACAGCGACACTGCCGCTCGGGTACAGGAAGCGATTAAAATCTACGAAAGCCTGGGCGCCACCACCCACGACATCAGCCTGCCGCACACCCACCTGGCGGTACCGGCCTACTACGTCATCGCCCCGGCCGAATGCTCGGCCAACCTGTCCCGCTTCGACGGCGTGCGCTACGGCCACCGGTGCGACAACCCCACCGACCTGCACGACCTCTACGAGCGCTCAAGAAGCGAAGGCTTCGGCGAAGAAGTCAAACGCCGTATCCTGGTCGGCACCTACGCCCTGTCCGCCGGCTACTACGACGCCTACTACAACAAAGCCCAACAGGTCCGCCGGCTGATCAAACAAGACTTCGTCGACGCCTTCGACAAAGTCGACGTCATCCTCGGCCCCACCTCCCCGTCCCCGGCCTTCGCCTTCGGCGCCAAGACTCAGGACCCGGTGGCCATGTACCTGGAAGACATCTACACCATCGCCACCAACCTGGCCGGCCTGCCGGGGTTGTCGATTCCGTGTGGGTTGGTTGAGGAAAAACCGGTGGGATTGCAGTTGATTGGCAATTACTTTGCCGAGGGGCGGTTGTTGAACGTCGCGCACCAGTTTCAGTTGGCGACCGACTTCCATGAGAAGTGTGCGCCGGGGATTGATTAAGCCCGCAAGATTCACGTAGGGCGATGAGATGGTCTCCTCCCCTCTTTAACCGGCATCGCGATGTGCCAAGATAGGGAA
>NZ_JBDLLG010000031.1:0-45616 GCF_039822625.1 Marinimicrobium locisalis | reverse complement strand
AAGCCACCTGGGGTGGGTCAAAATTATTGGCCAGAGGTGGGTCAGTTTAGATGGCCATTAACACATTCATTGAAAAGGTGCTGTATGGCAGCCCCAACTGCTAACCAGGCCAGGCACGGCGATGCCTTCCCTATAGGCCTGAAGAGTTGCCGCAAAAACTGACGCCCTGGTTCACCTTTATTTTGCCTTTGAAATAAGCCCATTTTTGTGCACTCAACACTTTATTTAGGCGCAAAGTTTACGTAGACTGGTTGTATATCCAGCTTCTGTAGTTTGGCCGTTTTGCTTTCCGGTACGCCATGCTCTGTGTCATTCAGGTTCGAGGGCTTGCCGGAGAATGTGCCAAAAGTGTGCCAAAGAGGGTGGGTAGCGAAGGGAAGGAGGCCGAATGCAATAGCAGGCCTCTTTCATACATAAAAGGCGCTAGCCTTGGGTGCGCCAACACCCAAGACTAGCTGACCATCACCGACTGCAAAGGAGTCGATAATGGCTGACGCGAAGTTTACTCAAAATACGTCCAGCTGTCACAGCCTTCAGGCGCTGACAGCCCTTCCCACCCTTAAGCCGGTTCTGTTCTTTGACCCGGCCGCCAATACACTCGATTTGGTGGATACCGCCACTCACCGGCTGGGCGCGGCCCAGAAGCTGCTGGAGCTCACCGCGTCCTGCCACATGCAGGACGCCGATAATCAGGCGCTTGGAGTGGTATCCGAAGCGGCCTACCTGCTGCTGTCCGACGGTTACGACCTGTTCCAGGCCCTGGCGGCCAGGGCGCTGGAGCCAGCGACGGAGCATTAGCCGGCGGTACCGGCCACCGGTCGGTGGCCGGGGTTACGCTCCGGGCTCAGCCATGGCCGGTGAGCCCGGAGCGAGGCTAGTCGTCCACCAGGGCGCGGTAGAAACTGCACACCTGCTCGGCGTATACACACCAATATTCGTGTTGTATCAGCGTAGCGGGAGATGTATTTCCACAACGCTGCAACGCTTCCAGCTCCACTTCCAGTTGTGCTTGCACCTGTTGAGCGGTCTCCAGCAGCATTTCCGGAGAGAGTTGCTCGCGCTCAACCCAGCGCGCCAACTCCCCCACCGGAAAGTTCGGCGACATCTCAAACCGGCAAATGCGATGTTTCAGATCGGAGAAGACAGACATACCTCAACATCCTTGAATTGGCTGGGAAAGTCAGCGCTTTGAGCGAAAACGGCGCGGCTGACGCAAAAACGCCAGCCCCGCCCGGTTGTTGGGGTTTTCACACACCGCCTGGTAGTACCGGCGCACCTGCCGACAGTGGCCCAGCAGCTCGATCAGCGAGCCGTCGGCCACCGGATCGACCTGTCGAGCCTGTGTCTCGCGGCCTTTCGGGGAGGCCCGCACCGCCCAGGAGGCTTCCAACTCCTGGGCTAAATCCTGTTCGACGTCATCCAGCCGGGCCAGAATCAGCTTGTCGCACTCCCGTTCGGCCCAATCGGCGAACCGGGGGAGGACGTCCCCCTCCAGGGAATGCCGGGTTAGCTCAAGGCGGGACCGGACCGCTTGTTTGTTCAGCATATAGGCTCTCCATGTCCAGAGAAGGGTTTACACATCAAAATGCTCTGATACCGGAGCAATATTGGGGCAATTCCCTGAGAAAATCAAGCTCCGATGTCGGAGCACTCTATGAATATTATCGGCCCCCGGGCCCAGTACATGCGTGAGACCCAAAACCTGACCCAAAGTGAGCTGGTGGCACGCTGCAACCTGCTCGGGTGGGACATCAGCCGGGGTACCCTGGCCAAAATCGAGGCTCGGGTGAGGCGGGTGACCGATGTGGAGGTAATGCTGTTGGCCAAGGCGCTTGGAACACCTGTCGAGCAGCTGTTCCAAGCTGCGCCCAATGAACCCGGCGAGCCGGCCCCATCAATCCGGTAAGGTCACTTTCGCCCCGCTTTCCAAGTCCACGATATACACGTGGCCCTCTGCCATAACAAGGGCCGCCTCCCACTCAGGCGCATACTCGAGTGCCCGGGATGAGACGGTGGTTGAAGCACCACTCCCCGAGACCGAGCTCGCCACTAGACGCTTATCCCCCGTACTCAGGTCGACTTCTACAACGCTGTCATTCACTGAGTCCAGATATAACAACCTTCCCTTATCCGTCATGGCAATTCCCTGGCTCAACCCCTCGAGTTCTGGCCCGGCATAGTCCCCAGCGTTGCCCGTCAATGCCAGCCCTACCGGTGTCTCCCAGTCCAGGTGCACGGACCGAACTACGGCCACTCCCGCTTCCAACTCAGACCAATAAAGAATCCGGTTGTCTTTATCATAGGCTAACCGCATGGGTTCAACAGGTGGATAACCGCCGGCAAAGGCATCAATGATCACTTCTCGATCCCCGGTGTTCACATCAATCCGAAGCAGTGCCGCGGAATCATGGTCTACAACCAGTATCTCCGACCGGTTGTCACCGAACGCCATATCCTTGATTGAGCCTAAATCGGGGCCCGATACAACGCTCTGAACACCACCTCTGGTATAGTTTTCCACCGAAGGCGCAATGTCCGGCGATTCTACCAACACATAGCAAACGGGAAAGATATTTCTCGATTATATATGCGCGCCTTTTTGAACTATATTATCTTACTAAAACGCACTTACAATTATAGCCCATATTGGCTAAAACAGACTTTTTTCGGCCTCAAAGTACTAGCAATCCCACGCTTTATCATCAGGCAGTTCGCATTCAACAATATATCTATATTCCGACCCTGCGGAGGTATCGCCTTTATCCCATGCCGACTTAAAGTATTCGGATGCCCTTCTGAGATTCTTTTCCACACCAAGATTTTCATCTCCGCTCTTATATAAGTGCCCCATTGTTTCGAGAGCCTCTGGATAATCCAATTCAACGGATTTTCGGAGCCACTTTATAGCAAGGGGAAACGCCTCATCTATACCATAGATATTCGCCAACAAATTAAAATCCTTGTAAAGCCTATACATAGCTGAAGCATCGCCATTTTCCGCCACAGGAAGATCATTTTCAATAGATTCAACGTAACCGCTGAGAGCATCAATCCTGTTTTTGTCCGTTATCATGTTCACAAGCTCTTTATAAGACTCATCCTCCACACCGGAAAGACAGTGCCCTGAAACCAAAAAAAGAGCGACAAATAATATACTATTTTTTGAAAGCATTATAAGAACTCCAACCACTACTGATAATCAGCACTCGAAAGCCTAACAGACAGATCTTTCGATATCTCTTCACAAACATTTGAAACCCCTTCGAATGACAAAAAGAAGTAGTTACCTATATATTCACTATTCTTGAGACTCACCTCTTCTCCTTCTATAAGCAATACAAATCTTCTAACAACGATGACATCTTTCGAGCACTTAACTTCCGCCTTGTATTTTCTCCAAAAACAGAACCAACGACTCGAAGTAATCCCAACTTCCAACACCTAGGACATGGCACTCAACCTTTCCATCATCGCTTTTCCTTTTTGCTATAAAATTTTTTGGATTAATTCTCACAACCCTAAACCTTTATTTACACTTTCTCTAGACCTCTGAGATCTTTTATTTTATTCTCGGTTTTATTGATCACCTTATTCCACTTGGTTTCGTTCAGATATAAGCTCTGCGGCCTCTCGGCCCTCCAATAGCTCTCTAACTCTTATTTTCCCCTCACTTCGTAACTCAAAATCTTGCCTAGCGTAGGCACTAAGAAGAGCATTCGGATCAATCTACTCTGGAATTTTAGCTTCCTGTTCCAAGCACCACTTTCTAGCTTCTACATTTGACAATGCATGATCAATCGGGGTTTTATTTAAGTACAAGAATCGCCATCCGCCTGAAATACAGCGTCATCCCACTCCGGATTTTCAGATGCTTCGTTGGGTTTATCGTTACCACTTTGTCTTTCGAAACCGCCGCCTTTCCCGGCCCCATCCTTGATCTTTCCTTCGCGCCCCTCGGGGCCGATGTAATTCACATTATTGCGGAATTGGTCGACCGTCTCCTCGTTGCTCGTTACATGCGTACCGGCCACGTCAGTGACGGTGTCCACCGCCTGGGGGGTGCGCTCACCAACCGTTTGGTTGAGTTCTTCGTTAATCGGAATGGTCACAGCAGCCTTAACCGGTCGGCCCACGGCGCCCTAAATCGCAGATGCCGCGAGAACCATTCGGCGTCCGTATTTTCCTATATCGCAGAGCGCAACGGCTCGATCTTTCGAATCTCTGGCACACGAAATGTGCAAAGTTCGGCGGATTGTTAAACGCTCTACATTCATATCCCAAGTTTGCGCTGAGTCTCACATATGATATTAGCTTGTTTTATTCTCTTTAGTCGTTCTTTCTCAGGATTATCTGGGTTCTTGGAAAATTTATAGTCCTTGAAAAGCGTATCTTCCCACTTCTTCCTTTCCTCTGGGGAGCTGTTATTCCCTACCTTTCTATCAATGACGCCCTCGTAATATTCAATACAGGAAGACTCAAATAGAATAATCTGAGTTTCGAGGGCAGATTTAGCGTTTGCAGATATAGAGATGAACGACACAACTATAGTCAAAGCTATTTTCATATTTTATTCCTCACTTATTTTTAACAGGGCATTCGGAATCACCCCAAAAGATTTCCATGATATCGACTCCTCTAATGACACGCTCAACGCTTCGGAAAAGTAGACCCATCCGGGTCAACACTGGAACCTAGCGCTGTTGCAGCTCATAATTCACTTCGAAAGTCGAATCGATCCATATTTGGACACTTAATTCAAAATCAGATTATACTGCTAACTGGCGATAGAATTCTCGCCCTTGTCTGACACATATTTTTTAACACCCTCCCTTACCTTTTCACACACGTTGTTTTAATCTAATAGAATGTTTTCATTATTTTTCTGGATTACATGGCCTGCCCTCCAACACTACTTTAAACCGTTTTTTATTTCTTTCACTTACATTTTCAGTTTTGAAGTTCAGATCAACGGGAACTAACTCTTTCTCCAGTCGACCACGCACTATCGAAAGGTTTATAGTGTCTTTCGCGTACGCGGAAAGATACTTTTTTTCATCATGATTCAATCTTTTAGAACTCTCAATCTTCTTTAGTGCCAACAAAGAATTAGATATGGCATTGTTCCATTCTTTTTTTTCACAATACAAAAAACCTCTTAGCAACAACTCCGTATAGGTCTCTTCAGGAAAGGCTTTTTTCCCTTTGTTCAAGAAGTGAAGCGCTTCATCGTCATCCGATCTTGCGACACACCGAAACGCTCTATTTAAAAAGTATGAGGCACGTAATGCGCCATATATTCTTTGGATCATCCCCCTTTCTCCAGTTTCGGCCTCTGTGTTGGCCCAATTTTGAATTCCATCGGCCCACTTGGCGCCGATGGGTTCAACCTCCATCGGGGTTTCTCCGGGGAACGCATAGGGCAGATAACCAGGTGTTCCCTGGCTACCACGAGCCAAGCCATCAAACAGCATTCCCCCCAGCTCAGTGGTGTTATCCAGAGTAGAACGACTAGCGCCGCCGAGCAGAGTTAACCCGATGTCCCGTAGTTCACCGTCCAGATCCCCCATATCCCGGCGGGGGCCATACTGTGCTTCATGCTCCTCGATAGCTGGCGCACGCCAGCTCGAATACTCCTCGCGGCTGGCCTGCTCTTGGAGAGAGCCCAAGATTGGGAGGGGGAAATCCTTCAGCTTTTGATTGCTCTCACCCTGAGCGGTAAAGTATTGCTCTTCCGTGTCGCTCCAAACCCCGTTCAGAGTGTCTTCCAAAGAAGCGATGTACGCATCGGACTGCTCCTGCTGGGCTATCTCAGCTATCAGCCTTTCAGATCGGTTTTCCAGTTCGGCGGCAAACTGTTGTTCCAACTGCTCGTCCATGTAAACCGGAACACCGCCTACTTCCATGGCGGCAATATCACCGTTCTGGTCCAAATACAGCTTTAGGTTCTCCGGGACTTCACCGCCATTTTGCTCTGTCAGTTCTTGAAGGAGCTGGGCGCGTAACTGCTGGTTGCTGGCATCCAGTTCCGGCGTCAGATCACCGGTCACGCCCAGCGTTTTTTTAGCCTGCTCCCAGCCCGCTTTCAGTTCAGTGTCGTCCCCGAGCTTAGAGGCGTTATCGGCCATCTTGGCGTAGCTGTCCGGGTCAACCACGCCGCCCAGGTTGTTGCCCCACTTTTTGAGAGTGTTTTTATCACCGCCGGCGGCGAGGTTTTTCACAGCCTCAACCGAGTTGGTGCTGACATACACATCCGTGTTCTCGTCTTTGTCTTTGAGGACTTCCTGGGCGTTGGCGGCTCCGGCAAAAAGGAAAATAACGGCAATTACGCCAATAGCTAAGCCAATACGCGAAAGGCCGCTCCGCCACTCAGTCATTGCTTTCCGCGCCTGAAAGCTTTTCAATCAACGCCAACCTATCCGCCGCTTCCGGGTGGTGAACCAAGGCGCGGTAGAACCCACACACCTGCTCCGCATAGAAGCACCAATATTCGTGCCGAATCAATGTCGCCGGGGAGGTTTTTCCACAGCACTGCAATGCCTCTAGCTCCACTTCCAATTGGGCTTTTACTTGTCGGGCGATTGCCAGCAATAGTTCCGGTGAGAGGTTTTCACGTTCCGCCCAGCGGACCAGCCCACCCACCGGAAAGTTCGGCGACATCTCAAACCGGCAGATGCGATGTTTCAGTTCGGAGAAGACAGACATACCTCAACATCCTTGAATTGGCTGGGAAAATCAGCGACTTGAGCGAAAACGGCGCGGCTGACGCAAAAACGCCAGCCCCGCCCGGTTGTTGGGGTTTTCACACACCGCCTGGTAGTAACGGCGCACCTGCCGACAGTGACCCAGCAGCTCGATCAGCGAGCCGTCGCTTGATGGATCGACCTGCCGAGCTGGAGCGGAACGCCCTCCTGAATACGCGCGGGCGGCCCAAGCCCCATCCAACTCCCTGGCCAGTTCCCGCTCCACGTCATTCAGGCAAGCCAATATCAGCTTGTCGCATTGTTGCTCAGCCCAATCGGCAAACTGAGGCAACATGTCGCCCTCCGGCGATCGGCACGCAAACTCCAACTGAGCCCGAATGGCGCTCTGCGTTAACTTCATCTTCCCTCCATGTCCCTAAAACACCTATTTAAAAGACTCAAAGGAGCGCCATACAGACCTCAAAAGTCTTTAAAAGACTACAAGTATATTTAAAAGACACCTCCGGTCAAGCATTCATGATATTTATAACCAATTCAAATAAGCCTCTATATCGCAAAGACTATGGACCGCAAACGCCTCGGTGAAAGACTCAAAATCGCCCGTGTCCGCAAAGGCATGAGCCAGATGGACTTGGTCGTCGCCCTTGAAGAGCACGGTGTACGACTCAACCAGAGCGCCATCGGCAAGGTCGAGCGTGGCGAGCGAAATTTGTATGTCCACCAGCTGGTGGCTTTGGTCCATGTACTGGAAATCTCCTTGGACTGGGCGGTTTATGGTGGTGAGTTAAGTGTTAGCTAGCCGGAGCGCCCTTAAACCTCCTACTACTACGCAGCTCTTTTCTCCATAACTGAGTCCCATTCTTGAAAAATCGTCTCTGGCAAAGAAGAGAACGCATATTCACAATCAGCCGCTCTAACTCCCAAAAACCTATCGCCGTAATCTACCAAAAGAACAGATAAAACCTTCAAAGTATTATATTTTTTTTCGCTATTAAGATTAACCTCAGTCGGAAAATCAACTCCCCTTTCCTCTTTTAATAGGTCATTATAGCTAAGCCCCATAACCTCTAAGACTCCATACAAATTCTGAATAAACTTCTTTTCATTCCTATCGTAAAGCAAAACGGAAATATCGAAGTCATTAACATCATCACTAACAATTAACGCCACATTACTATCGAAAATAAATAAAGACCCATTATGCCAGCACCACTCCAAGCAGAGGGGCCTTACGATTGATATCAAATCTCCCCCAGGAAAGACACCTTCTAGGTATTTATTTGAATTCATCAAACCGCCCTTGAATTTTCCTCCGGCGATCAAAGAAGTTACCCTCCATATCACCGCCCCCATCAATCAAACCTTTCTGCCAAATCCATCAAAATACTCCCTTATTGAGAAAGTCAACTTCTATCTACTATAACTCTTTTAAATTTCACCTCCAGCCAACGTATTACTTTCTCACTCGCTTCATCCAACTCCTCTCTAGATAACCCATTGGATTTTGCCGAATTTAAGTAGAGTATAATTCCGTCGTAAGCTAACTCAGTTTCATATTCAATACCCCCCCCCCTCAACGAGCATTTAACCGTATGACGATGCGGCATAGTTATTTCTGGATTATCGACCATATATTCCTCAATCATCTATTCTCTTGATTAGCTCTATTGCCTCTTTTAGCCCAAGCCCCCCGTCTAGAACAACTTCATTCCCCTTCAAAGACTTGATGATAACCCTATCAACATTATCATTATCAAGTAGAGTTGGAAGCTCCTCAGTTAAAAATACTCCCGATGGATTTGGATTATTCACTACAGAAAGAACCTCCCCCTGGGCCGACTTTGCGTAGTTGTTAGAAATCTTTCCCCATAACGTTCGGGCTTTGTCTCCATCAACATCGTCTACAGTTCCCTCAAACAGCCTTAGATCATCTAGCCAGCCGCCGCCTTCAGTTTTCTCCAGAGTTGTAAGATTATTTTTTTCGGCAAAATTCTCCGCCGCCTCTCTAGCTCCTCTTCCCGAATAGAATACCGCCTTATTCTTTTCCGTTTTAATGTTTAAAGTATTTATTTTTTCCTGTAGAAACTGATAACTTAAGTTAGATGGTGAAGCGTTTTCCTCAACATTCCAGCGTCTGGCTTCCTCAATTAAGTCCTTAGCGTTTCGAACCGCCTTGCTTTCACCAGCTGCCTCCGCCAGAACCAAACCCACGCGGTGCACTGCACTGCCCATGGTCGCTATGTTTTCCGCCATGCCAACAGTGGCGTCGAAATCTCTGGCCAGAGCGTTCAAGTCGTTAACCTGTTTGCGCAGCAGCCGAATGTTGCCCAAGTCATTCAACTTTTCTGCGTCAATCTGGTCATTCAACGCTTCCAATGCGGCCCTTGGCCCCCCATTGTCCAGGTCCCAAGCGTGCTCAACCACTTGGTCCCAGTCAATAGAACCGTACATGGTTTTGTCCTCAGCGCCGTCCATTCTGGCTTTCAACGTCCGGATACCCTCAAGCAGCACCAATTCTTCCTTGGTAGGTTGGCGCCCAGGCGCCTCCAACATGTTCATTAGTCCGCCGGAGGCCATTGGGTTTTGCTGTTCGTACTCTTCGGCACTCAGGTATTTCTCTTCGATGCCGAATGTATGCTTAGCGTCTGCAACGACTTCTGTCCAAGCTTCGCTGATCGCCTCCTGATCCGTGACGGCCTTAACATTATCGACCATTTGGGTGTAGCTGTCCGGATCGGCCACACTCCCGATATTGCTCGCCCACTGGTAAGCCGTATTATCCTCGCCCTTTTCTGCCAGCCCTTTCACAGCCTCAACCGAGTTGGTGCTGACATACACATCCGTGTTTTCGTCTTTGTCTTTGAGGATTTCCTGGGCGTTGGCGGCTCCGGCAAAAAGGAAAATAACGGCAATTACGCCAATAGCTAAGCCAATACGCGAAAGGCCGCTCCGCCACTCAGTCATTGCTTTCCGCGCCTGAAAGCTTTTCAAGCAACGCCAATCGATCCGCTGATTCCGGGTGATGAAGCAAGGCGCGGTAGAACCCACACACCTGCTCCGCATAGAAGCACCAATATTCGTGTTGAATCAATGTCGTCGGGGAGGTTTTTCCACAGCGCTGCAATGCCTCTAACTCCACTTCCAACTGAGCTTTTACTTGTCGGGCGATTTCCAGCAATAGTTCCGGTGAGAGGTTTTCACGTTCCGCCCAGCGGACCAGCCCACCCACCGGAAAGTTCGGCGACATCTCAAACCGGCAGATGCGATGTTTCAGTTCGGAGAAGACAGACATACCTCAACATCCTTGAATTGGCTGGGAAAATCAGCGACTTGAGCGAAAACGGCGCGGCTGACGCAAAAACGCCAGCCCCGCCCGGTTGTTGGGGTTTTCACACACCGCCTGGTAGTACCGGCGCACCTGCCGACAGTGGCCCAGCAGCTCGATCAGCGAGCCGTCGGCCACCGGATCGACCTGTCGAGCCTGTGTCTCGCGGCCTTTCGGGGAGGCCCGCACCGCCCAGGAGGCTTCCAACTCCTGGGCTAAATCCTGTTCGACGTCATCCAGCCGGGCCAGAATCAGTTTGTCGCATTGATGTTCGGCCCAATCGGCGAACTGAGGAAGTACATCACCTTCGAGGGAGTAGTGGGTCAGCTCCAGGCGGGACCTGACAGTATCCTTGTTTAGCATAGCGTCCTCTGTTGGCGGTTGATCCGATTCATCGCCCTTTGAATTCAATGATTACAAAGTAATCTTTGCAAGTCAACCCAGATGATTTCATTGTATTCTCTGAAATCATCGATTCTGGTACTACCTACTGGTCCGGCTTGCTGTATGAAAAAGAAAGATGCCGTTATCACCGTCCGTGTCGAGGCCGACGTCAGCCAAATCATTCAGCGCTTGGCTGAGGAGGATGACCGGTCCGTGGCCTGGATGACTCGGAAGCTGATTCTTGAGGCGCTGGAGAAACGTGGTTTAACCAAGTCATCGGCATAGGCTTCTTTTGTATGCTTTTTACTTCTCTCTTGTAAAACAAATAAGCACCGTAATGAGCAGCCTTGGCGAAACACTTGCCAAATGATTTAACGAACTTATTCCTCTCTGGGAGGCAAGGCCAATCGCCAAGCGTATTAGATTATTGACCAAATGAATTTCCCCACGAAATATGCTATCCCAAAAAATACAACTACCTGTAACATGCGAGCCAATACTTGATTTAGAGCCGCAAATACGAACCCACCGATAACTCCCGATAGAATTATCAACGAAAACCGAATCCACTTTTCCCAGTCAGGGTCGATAGCGTAGTATGTAATGGCGGAACAACCTACAGCGCCACACACAAACACAAAGGTGACCCAGCACTCGTAATTGTGCTGATTCAGTTCTCCATCCGATAAGTAGCTATCACCGACTTTATGCCTAGCCATTATTCCTCTCCCGAAAATGCCATTAAAATATACCCAAAATAAAAACAATTGTGATCATTACTAAACAGCGTCGCTTATCTTCGGCCTCGACGAGCCCAGCCAAGCAGCTCTCAACCGTTCCAGCTTTCGTTAGACAAGACCCATGAGAAGTGCATTCTCTTTCGTCTGACACAGCTTTCCGAGCACCCTCCTTGAAACTGGCGAAAAAATGAGTCGCCTTGTCTGACACAGATTTTTGAACACCCTCCTCACAACCAGCGATTTTAACAACGGGCGTATTATCGCAAATTTTTGGAATTAATCAGAGCGTCCATAAGATTCAAATATCTTTCCCATGTAAATTAACCCCAATCAAATGCGTGATATTACGCTGCACCACCTTCTAGAACAGGATCGTTTTTTAGGAACGCCGCCTCACTCTTTCTTTATTATTGATATTCCGAACCCATAAGCCTAACCTCTAAGTCTTGTGAAACCTTTTCACAAACAGTTGAATTTTCCTTAACTGAAGAAAAAAAATAATTCCCTATATCATCGTGATGAATTAGCGTTATTTCCTCCCCACCCACAAGAAAAATAGCTTTCCTAATAAAAATGGCATCTTTTAAATATTTCACTTCCGCTTCGTAGTATTTTTTTAGAAAATCAACGAGAGAGTCAAAATGGTCCCACCCCCCAACTCCGATGACATGGTACTCCATCTTTCCTTCTTCATTTCGTCTTTTTGATATAACCTTTCTTGGATCTATTTTCATAGTCCTAAACCTTTGTTAACGCTCTTTCTGGATCGCTGAGAGCTTTCAATGATTTCCGCATATATATCATCCATAGATATATTTTTAGCGCCACGCTCTATTAGTTTGGACTCCGTTTCCCTAATAACTTGATCCCAAGTAAGATTCGGGTTTTTCTCGGTGATAAGTTCTGCTGCCTCCCGGTCGCCCATCAGATCTCTAGCTTTCGTCCTTGCTTGATTCCGAAGGTCAAAAGCTTGCCTTGCCTGCTTATCAAGAGAAGCATTTGGATCTATCCTTCCTGGGATACGCGACTCCTGCTCCAAATACCATTTCCTAGCCTCAACATTCGACAACGTATGATTAGGGGGGTCTTGATTTAAATAACCAAAATCACCATCCGCCTGAGATACGGCGTTATCCCACTCTGGTTTTTCGGACGCTTCGTTGGGTTTATCGTTACCACCTTTGTTTTTCGAAACCGCCGCCTTACCCGGAATCCCAATCCCCAACACTGTCGTCAACACAAACCGAGATCCATCCTTGATCTTTCCTTCGCGCCCCTCGGGGCCGATATAATCTACATTATCACGGAATTGGTCGACCGTCTCGTCGTCGCTCGTTACATGCGAACCAGCCACGTCAGTGACGGCATCCATCGCCTGAGCGATGTGCTCACCAACCGTTTGGTTGAGTGCTTCGTTAATCGGAATGGTCACAGCAGCTTTAACCGGACCACCCATGGCGCCCGAAATCGCGATTTCCGTGAACCGAGCGGCGGTTGGATTTTCCAACAACAGCTTATCCATGTATTGCTGGGCACTACCGAGGACCTGAACAGCTGCTTCCGTTTGGGTTTGCGGTCGGCCTTCGGTAATGGTGGCAGTCCAGACACCGTTCTCGAATTGAGCATTGTCGCTCGCTTTCTCGGCCACCGCGCCACTATCTACTGAGCCGCTTTCCATTGCGCCGCGAACCGCTTGTAGCTCGGTAATCACCGCGATGGTTTCCGGATGTTCTTTTAAGAACTGGTTGGACTGCGCTTCACTCAAGCCCGCTCGCATCAAGGCGTTGATTGCCTGTTCACCCGATTGAGCCAGCTGGCCTTCAAGGCTCTGATCCAGATTATGGCCCAACGAGTCAACAACTCGTTGGGTGCGAACAATGACTTCCGATCCATTATTGACAATGTCCTTATAGCTGTCCGGATCGGCCACACTCCCGATATTGCTCGCCCACTTGTAAGCCGTATTGTCCTCGCCCTTTTCTGCCAGTCCTTTCACAGCCTCAACCGAGTTGGTGCTGACATACACATCCGTGGTGTCGTCTTTGTCTTTGAGGACTTCCTGGGCCTTGTCGGTATCGCGGTTGAGGTCGCTTAGGTCCTGGTTGGGGTTGTCTCTTACGGTGATAGCGCCGTCGCCGAGGGTGGCGCGGGTGATTTGCTCGCGGTCCTTATCCCGGTCGGTGTAGGCCACGTTGGCGCTGCCGCCGGGGGCGCTTTCGGGGGCGCCGGTGTTGGCGTTGGCGCCGGCGCTGCCGCCGGTGCTCACACCTACCTGGGCGAAGGTGCCGGATTCTTTGTCGTGGTCCTCAAGGTGTGTGTAGCCCAGGGTGCCGGTGCTGAAGGTGAGGTTGCCGCCGTCAGTGCCGTCTTCCTGGAGGTTGGCGATGAGCGCGCCGTCGAGCTGGGTGTGGTCTTCCACGTGGACGGTGACGCTTTCGGTGCCGATCAGGCTAGTCTGGTTGTTGACCCAGGCGGTGGAGCCGTCGGTCTCGCCCTGGCCGACGCTGGCGCCGCCGCTGACACCGGCGCCGACGGTAACGCTGCCGGAGTATTCTTCCCGGCGGCCGTCCACGTTGCCGGTGTCTTGCACGGAGGCGACGGTGAGGTCGCCGTCGACGTCCACGTTCAGGTGGCGGCCCTTGGCGTTGACGCCGCTGAGGTTGGCGTCGTTACCGCTGGTGAGGGAGACGGTGTTGCCAGCGGTCAACTGGCTGTTCTGGTGGGTGAGGCTGTCGCGCTCCAGGCGGCTGTTGCCGCCGGCGCCCCGGGCGGTGGCGCCCAAGCCGTCTTGCCCGAAGTTGACCCCGGCGCTGGCGCTTTCGTGGTCGGAGTGGCTTTGGGTGTGTTCGGTGCCGGTGCCCGCGAGGATGTCGAGGTCGTTTCCGGCGTTTACGTCGATGTTTTCTTCGGCGGTGAAGTCGCTGCCCCGGACCCGAACGTTGTTGTCCGCTTCCACGAGAATGGAACCGCCGGCGTTGAGCTGGTTGCGCAGCTGCCCGGTGGTTTGGGTAACCTGTTGGCTGTCGGCCTTGGCGTAGCCGGCGGTGAGGCTGGCGTTGGTGGTGCTGGCCTGAAGGGTGGTGCCGGTTTGTTTGAAGTCCGTGCTTTGCTGGTGACGGCTGTCGGTATCGGCCGGGAGCATGAACACATCCTTGCCGGTAACGGTGATATCCCCGCCCGCGTCCATCTCGGTGCCGGTAATCTGGGCGCGATTGCCGGCATCCACCGTGATGTTGCCGCCGGCGGTGATGTGGCTGGCGCGGGCCCCTTGGGCCTGTTGCTCGGTGGCGCTCGTGGTGGTGGTTTTGCCCAGGTGGGCGCTGGCGCTGGGCTGGACGTTGTTCAGCGCGTCGGCAGTGCGCAGCACGCTGCTCGCCTTACTGACGGTGTTGTCGCCCTGGCCCAGGTTTTCCAGGGCGTCCTTGGCCTGGCCAACGTTGTGGTTGAGGGTCAGGCCCAGGCCGTCCCGGGTGGTGCGTTGGTTCTGTTCGGTGGTGGTCTCGGTACGCCCAGGGCTGATGAGTACGTCGTTGTCCGCCGTTAGGCTGGCGTCATTGCCGGCGGCCACGGTGGCGCCCACCACGACCAGGTTGTTGGCCGCGTGGGCGACGACGTTGTTGCCCGCCGCCAGGGTGCTGCCCTGCCCGCGGGTGTGCGTTTGACCGGTACTGGTGCGCTCGCGCTGGTTGCCCACAAAGGCGTTGACGCTGTTCTCGTCCGCCTCGAGGCTGGCGGTGGGGGAGCGTTTTTGGGTGGTCTGATGGCGGTGTTGCGACTCCAGGCCCTCGTCCAGCGTCAGGTTGCCGCCCTCATCCAGCACGCCAGCCTGCACGTTCAAGTTGTTTCCGGCGGTCACTTGGCTGCCAGTGATGTCGGTGTCCCGGCCGGAGGCAATAACGGCATCGTTGGCGGCGGTCAGCTCGCTGCCGGCGTAGCGGGTGTTTTCTTCCACGTTCCAGTCCCGGCGGCTTTTCAGGCCGCTCCAGTCCTGTTTGCGGGTTTGGGTGGCGGTGCGGTTGACCTCGGTTTCGCCCTCTATGCGAATGTCTTGCCGGGCGCCCACGAGCAGCTCGCCCCCGGCCACCAACTGGCCGCCTTGAATGTAAACATCCCGGCTTTTGTGCAGGGCGATGTTGCCCTCTTCGTCACGGGCGCTGTTTACGGTGATGTTTCCGCCAGCCTGTACCTGGGTGCCCATGACTTCGGTTTGGGTGATGTTTTCCGAGTGGCTTTTGCGCCGACCTAAGCTGCCTTTGGAGAAGGATTCCGACTCCTGGGTGTAGGTGTTGGTGACCGACAACAGGCGCGTGTCTCGCTTGGCTTGCAGGTCGACGTTTTCCTCCGCGCTCAGGCGGGCGCCATGGGAGGTGAGATCCCGCCCGGCGACCAGGCTTAGGTCGCCCCCGGCGCTGACTTCTGTGACTTCGTGGCCGTCTTTGGCCGAGAGGGTATAGCCGTCGCGATTAAACTCCATGTGCGTGTGGCGCGTTTCCAGCGCTTCAAGCTTGATGTCATTCCCGGCCTTCAGGCTGGCATCGTCACCGGCCTTCACCTCGCCGGCGGTGACTTGGATGTCTTGCCCGGCGTTGAGCGTCAGGTCGTTGCCCGCGCTCAGCTCACTGCGCCCGGCCAGGACGGTCATGTCCCCCGCCACGTAGTCGACGTTACGAGTGGTGGACTGGCTGACGATATCCCCCTCTTCGGCCACCAGGGTGAGGTCATTCCCCGCACGAATGCGCCCGCCTTCCCCGTCGGTTTGTACCACTGAAACGATATGAGTTTTGGCGGTAGCCACCAGGTCGCCGCGTGCTTCAATATCGGCTCGGTTTTCGATGCGCCCCTGGAGGGCTTGGATGGACAAGTCACCGGCACTGACCCGACCGCTCAAGGTGCTGATATCGCCGGTTCGGGCCAGCAGGTTCATATTGCCCTGGCGACTTTCAAGGATGGCTTCGCGGTGGTCGCTGACTTGTTCGCTGGTGATGGCGCCGGCGTCGATGACGAGGTCCGAGCCACCGCTCACCCGGCCGGCGTTGTTGAAGCCGCCGGCGGTGCGAAGGTTCACGTAGCCGTCGGCATTGAGGGTGCCGTCATTGCTGATGCCGCCGTCGGCGTTGAGGTCGACGTGCCCGCCGGCAAGCACCGGGCCCTGTGGGTTGAAGTCGATCCCGTTGGCGGTGGTGGCGTAGTAGACGGGAGTCAGTACGGTTTCACCGTTAACGACTTGCTCCTCCAGCCAGACGATGTCCTGGGTCAGCCGAGAGGCTTGCTCGGCGGTGAGCGCCACGCCGGGGCTGAGGTTCAAGTCCCGGCTGGCGGCGACAGCGTTGTCCATCAGGTACTGAAACTGGTCCCGGTCGTTTTCGAGTGCAACGCCGCTGGTGTCCGTCAGGTAGCGGCGCCCGCGGGTGTTCCAAATGGATTCGCGGAGCAGTTCGGTTTCGTAAAAGCCGTCACCCAGGCGCTTGGCGAGCGCGGAGGGGTCGACGTTCAGGCGCTCCAGTAGGTAGTCGGAGGAGAGGAAGTCCAGGTACCCGGTAAGCTGGGGGTTGGTTTCCACCAGGTAGTTGGCTTGCGGGTCCGGCTTGACCACAAATAAGCCGCCGTCTTTGGGGAGGGTTAGGTTCTCGGCGGGTTTGTAGATGTCCGCCAGTTCCACATCGTTTTCACTGGCGACGGGCGCCGGTGGCGGTTTCGGGGGGCCGCCGGACTCCTGTTCACCGGCGCCGGTGTTGCCGGCGGTCAGCGGCTCGCTTTGTTGTTCCTCAACCGATGAAACGGTGACGCCTTCAACGGTGTCGGCACTGACGGACACACTATGGTCTTTGAGATCACCCGGGGTGTGCTGGCCTTCCCGCACGGTGGTGTTGTTGACCCGGTCGGTAAAGTCGCCCTGGATGAGGCCGCCCGCGAGGATCTTGGAATCATAAGTTGAGTGAAGCCGCGTGGTGGGCGTGATCGTAATCGCCTCTTCGTTACCGCCTTCTCCTCGCGGGAACGTCTGTTGGTACCCTTCCTCGATCACTTCAAAGGCGACATTGCTTAAATTAACCCCGTTCATCACAATGTTTTCGCCCGCCGTTAAGGTGCTGACTTTGTTGGTGATGTAGCCTGCGGAAATGTTCAGGTTCTCCCCGGCATTGATTTCCGCCTCACCTGAAAATTCAACACTCTCCACCGGCGTCCAGAACTGCTGGGTGATCATTTGGTTCGACCCCGTGCCGGAAGGGATGCCGAACTCTTTTTCTTCCTCCCCGCGAACGACATTAATCGTCTCCTGATCATTAATGAGCTGGCTTGCGCTAATAAAGATACTGCCGTTTCGGCTGTCTATACGGGCAGACAGGTTGCGCGTTCCGCTGGCTCTGAGGTCCACATCATCGAGCGCGTAGATGGATGCCTCTTTATGGTTATCAATGGTGGCCGCGAACCTTTCATCGCCCCGGTTGCCGCCCAGGAACAAGGTGCCGGCGGAGAACAGCAGGTTGTAGTTGTCGATGGTCTCAAACGTGCCCGCCAAGGCGTTGCCGGCAATAACCTTATCGCGGTTTAGAAAAGCGTTGCCCTCCAGGCTGACGTTGCCCATGGAGCCCAGGGTGCCGTCGTTGGTTACATTCCCGTAGTGAATCACCAGCGCTTGCCCGCCGCTCATTTGCGCCGAGGGGCCATTGGAGAAGCGCTTTTGTCCCGCTTCCTGTCGGACAGACAGGACCTCCTTGGCAGAGAGGGACCCCCGGTTGCTAAAGTTGCCGCCAAGGTTCAAGTACAGGCTTCCCGGGGCGCTGATGGCGCGGCCGGCGCCTACGTGGATGTCCCCCGGGGTGTTAATGGTCAAGCGGTTGTCGGCGAGAAGTTCCCCATCACCAAAACTGAACTCGTCCATGCTCAGGGTCATGTCCGTGAGGGAGTGAAGGGTGCCTTCGGCGTTTTCCAGCGCGGCCAGGTTTAAGGTGGCGTGGCCCAGGCTTTGAACCAGGCCCCGGTCATTCAGCAGCCGAAGGTTGTCCATGCTCAAGCTGTCGGGGCCCGAGGCGACGATTTGGCCGTGTTCATTCTGAACGCGGGCCGTCGGGTCAGCGCCGGCAAACGTCAAGTGGCTGGCGGTGATAAGGGAGGGCCTCAGGGCTTCGTCCAGTTGGGCGCCCTGGTTGGTCACTTGTTCAAACCCGGAGATCAGCAGCTGCCCATTGGAGGCGATTTGTGCGCCCTGTCGGTTGCCTTCGCCATCCACCCTTCCGTTGTTGGTTTGGTTATCAAGCCGTTGGGCGGAGAGGGTGAACGCCCCCGTGCCGCTGTGGAGTATTTCCCCGTCGGTGTTGGTCAGGTCGGTTCCCACCTGCAAGGTGACCTCGTTGGCGCCGCCGTTGAAGTAGAGGCTGCCGGAGGTGTTATTCAGGGAAGTTCGGGCAGTAATGTCACTGGCGCCTTGGCCGAAGTTGTTGATGGCCCCGCGTTGGTTGTCGATATCCCCGGCGGAGACGACCAGCGCTGTGTTGCCGCTCAGCCTTCCGTTTTGGTTGTTCAGTGTTCCGGGTGTCTCGAGGTTCAGCGTTCCGGCGCTACCGAGCGTGCCGTTTTGGTTGTTGATGCTGGCGCTGGCCGTGAGGCTAAATGTCTGCTCTCCCGCATGGCTGATGACCCCACCGGCTTCGGAGTCCACACGGGCGTTGACCAAGTTCCCCAGCGCCAATGAAAGCTGTTGGCCGTTGCTCAACAGTAGGCCGTCGGTGTTATCCAACTGTCCATCCACCGTGACCGAGGCATCGCCGGCGCCGACGCTGAACAGGGAACCGGCGTGGTTGTTCAACTCGCCGGCCTTCACGGTCGCTGCACCGGCGGCGTCAATCAGCCCGCCCCCGGCGTTGTTAAGGAGCCCTTGAACGTCGAGATTGATATCGGCAGCGGACTGGAGGGTGCCCTCGTGATGGTTATTCAATTGATTGGCGGAGAGGGTGAGCCCGTTTGCCGCGCCGATATAGCCGGACTCGTTTTCAATGCGGGCGGCGGACAGGTCGATTGAGCCCGCGCTGCCGAGGTACCCTTTTTGGTTTAAAAAGCGCTCGGCAATGTTCAGCTCGAACAGCCCTTCGCCGGAGTGGAGGATTTGCCCTTCCCGGTTATCCAGTTCATTCAGGTTCAGTACCAGGCTGTGGTCGGCAAAGGTGGTGCTGGCCCCTTGATTGTCGAGATTTCCGGAGACGTCCAAGCTTTGCCCGCCGTCGCCGCCAATGGTGCCACCGCTGTTACTAAGGCTGCCTTCAACGTTTAGTGTTAAGTCCCCGTCGGACTCGATTCGCCCGCCGGTGTTGTTCAGGCGACCGGTGACTGTCACTTGGGTGTCGGCTTGGGAGTCGATCAACCCCGCGGTGTTGTTGAGGTTTACTGTGGTGAGGTTAAGCGGCGCATTGATGCTGGCGAGCACGCCTCCGGTATTGTCCACTCCCTGGCTGAGCGACAGGTTCAGGTCGTTGCTGGCAAGCAGGGTGGCACCGTTCAGGTTGTTGAGCCGCTCCCCCTGAACTTGCAGGGCGCCTTCACTCTGAATGAGGGCTTTCTCGCCTTCGCTGTTCAGCTGCGCACCGAACAGTTTCACGGTGTCCGAGGAGAGTAACCGGCTGGTATTGTTTAAGGCGTCTGTTACGGATACCAGCAGGAGCCCATCCTTGTTAGATTCGCCCGCCTCGTCGTAACCCGCCGCGATGGCGCTCTTGTTGGTGAGCGTAGCGGCTCTCAAGTCCACTTCGGAATGGCCCAGCACTTGGTCCCCCCGTAATTCGAGGGTGCTGCCGGTCTGTATGTCGATGCGCTCTGCTTGAAGGTTGCCTTTTACCACTACCTCATCGGGCGTGGAGATTCTGAGGCGGTTGCCGCTGGCCAGGCGGTTCACTTCCACACGGCCGGCCTGGTCAATGATCAGGTGGCCGGCATCGGTGGCCATGTCGGCGGCCAGGCGCACACCCACGCCCCGCTCGGTGCCCCGCAGCGTAATGGCGTTGGCGTACATTCCGCCAAGCGCGGAGGAGTCCAACGCGAAGGCGGGTTTACCCTCCGAAGCGGCGAGCGCCGTGAGGGTGTCGTCTTGGTAGTGGTAACGGTTGGCGCCGGTGAAGAGTCTCAGCCGGTCCGCGTGAATTTGGGCGTTGACCGTCATCGACCGGGTGAGGATGTCGACTTGGTCCACGTTCGAAGCATTCAAGCCGTCGCCCACAATGGCGACGTCGCCGCCCCGGATGGCCAGACTTTGCAGCGCGCCGTTCTTCATTTCGGGCCGGCCCGTGGCCAGGGTCACCCTGGGCGTGTTGATAAAGCCACAGCCGTCGCAAGTAATGCCCCATTGGTTGGCGAGAACATACTCGGCCTGTTTACCGGCAATTTCGGTGAAGCCGTTGAGGGTACTTCTGTTATTGCCGGTAACTTCATTGAGAATAATGGATGCCTGGCCGTCCGCCAGGTTGGCATTGCCGGCGATATAGCCGCCCAGTTCGGTCGCGACACTTTCTTGGCTGTTGTTAAGAATGAGGCCTTTTTCGTCGACATTGAACTCACTGAACTTGTTGTGCGAGACCCCCGCCTCGGACGCGGCGGAGATGTTGACGATATCCACACCGTTTCTAGCTTTGTCGAGATCGGCCTGATGCTGGGAGTCGGCCCCGCCATCGATCACAATTTGAGCGGTTGCCGCCAAGGGCTGCCCCACCAGAGACAAAGAAATCGCCCAGGCGATGAGTTGATTCGGGGTCACGTTCAGTTTCCTCATGGCTTCACTTCCATTACCAGTTGGCCGTCATGGCCAAAGAGAATCCAATATCTTTGTTATCGTCTTTTGAGATCGAGCCTGGCGCGCTGATGGCTTCGCTATAAAAAAGCTCCAGGTTCAAATATCGCCCACCCGCTCTCAACCCAACGGAGGCACCGGCCAGGCTGTCCTCACCCGAGACCACGCCCGCATCCAGCGCCACATAGGGCGAAAGCCAGTACTCGGGATAGTGAGGAGACGGGAAGTACGTTTGACTGACTTCATTACGCCAGTAAGCTCCCTCTGTTCCGTCAATGCTGTCCTCCTTAAAGCCCCTAACGGTGTAGCGGCTTCCAAGCGTCAAGGCTTCGGCGCTATACAACGCATCACTTGAGTGCTGTACGCTAAGCCGGCTGGTCCAGCGGGCACGGTTGCCGAGCCACGGCACGGGGGAAAAGTACGAGAGGTCGAGCGATAGTTTGTTGAAGTCTTCATCAAATAAGTGTGTGGACTGCTCTGGCAGATCATTTTCCAGCCCTCGGGTGTAACGCCCCGCCAGTAGCGCGGTCGCCCCGCCCTCAAAGTAACGCTCATAGTTTAAGGAAAGCTCCATGGCTGAATACGAGAAGCTGCTGGTATCCAGTCGGGTGTCCTCAATGAAATTGTTGTTTTCCTGTTGTTTTACCAACAGTTCGCCGGACAGCTTGCTGACTTGGTCGCGATAGAGGTTCCTCTGCGCACTCAGCCGCTGGCTGCGGCTGTCCCCGCTGGAGCTGAATGTCTGCGTCGCACCGTCGATTATGGTCAGGTACTCAAAGCGATTGGCGCTGACGGAGAATAGCCAGTACCCGAAAGGCATGGCCGAATAAAAGCCAAGGCTCTCGCTCAGCTTTTCCTGGCTGTTCCCTTGCGTATTTCTCTGATAATTAAAATTAAAGAACTCATTCACGCCCAGAAGGTTACTCATACTCAGGCTAATCAGGCCCTGTCTGCGCCCGGTAGACTCCTGCCCCGTGTTGTTGAGCCCAAACTCGGCACCAACTTGCTCCTCCTCCCGGACGCTTACCATGACCACGGTGGCCCCCACTTTCTTCCCGGGCACAAATTCGACAGTCGCGCTTACGCCGGCCAGACGATTGATTTGATCAAGGCCTTGCTCGATATCTCTGAGGTTGAGCACTCGCCCCTCTAGGCCGGGAAATGCGGCCGACGCCATTCTGGCGGGGCCGCCTTCAATCCGGACCGCTTCAACACGCCCTTCAACAACAGTGATTTGAAAGATACCGTCGGATAAATCCTGGGATGGTAAATAAGCCCGGCTGGTGACAAAGCCCTGCTCGAGATAGTCACGGGTAATCCGCTTCAGCAATTGATTGATGGCGTGCCGGGTAATGCACTCGGTTTGGTAAGGCGCCAACCACTGGTTGACGGTGTCCGAATCGAACTGGGTAACACCGTCCACTGATAGACGGTTAATGGGTAAGCACTCCTCCTTGGCCTCTGGCGAGACGGCAGAGGGCTCCAATTCGGGAAGCTCTACAGGAATTGTCGTGTGTTCTCGCTGCTCCGCCCGGCGCTGCTGCCGAAGCGCTTCCTGGCGCTGCTGCTCAAGCTCCTGCAACCGAGAGGGGGCTGCCGCCTCCTGAGCCAGCACCGGGGTAGCGAACAATACCCCAACAACCAGCAAGCTTTTCAGGTAGAGGCTGACGTAGCTCGCTTTCCTAATAACGTTTCCCATCACTTAATGCTCCGCCCCTGTGGTTATCTGCTTCTTCCTATGACTTTCCTCACTGCGGCCCTCAACACGGCAGTCCCTCCACCGGAAGGCTGATTGTCGCAATATTCGTCAAATTCTACGGGTATTGAAGAGCGGATGAGAAATAACAAACAGATATAACGCCGGTTTTGTGACACACGTCACGCGCAGTAATTGACTGCCTTCACAACAATAATGCTCCTCACCTCTTTTTAACCACTCTTATGGGTAAGGAGATACCATGAGAGCAACTATTCACCTACTACGGCCTAGCCACACCCATGCCATGCTCAGCTAGCCACTGTTTGGGCTTATCAAAAGCCGGCATGGCAGGCTTCAGGCTAAGCGCTAACGCTTCCACCACAGTCAGGAGTTGTTGACATGAAGTCTTGTTGGTTTTTAATCTCGCTGCTTATTCTCGCAGCCTGCTCTAGCGCCTCTCCCCCACAAAGCGCTTTCCAGGAGGAGGCTCGCGCATTTTGCCGGGTCCATTCCATTGACTACTGGAAGAACACCAACCAGTTGGATGAGCTAAACGCACTTGGCCCCACGGAGAAGCAGATTCGCCTGACTGAGGAAATTCGCTCAACCATTACCAGCGAAGAAATGAAGCGGGTCATTTACGAAGACGCTCAGGCGCTCAACGCGGAAGAGTTCTATCCTTACCTTCAGCACGAACTGCCCAAATTGACCGGTGAGCCCTTTGAGTGCCCAGCGATTGAGGCGTTCTACATAGCACCGTAATTCAATCCTACTGAGAGGGCGCTACAAACCCTCCACATCCATCCCGTGCTCTGCCAACCACTGTTTGTGCTCTTCAGCATCCGGCATGGCACGCTCCAGGCGCGCGGAGTGATTGGTTTCATGGAGATGTACCAGCTCGTGGACCACCACGTATTCGGCGATGCGCGCCGGCAGTAGGATGGTTTTCCAGTGGAAGTAGAGCATCTGGCCCTTGTCGCAGGAGCCCCATCAGTAGCCCAGGTCCTGCACCCTGAGGCCGGTGGGTTTGACTTCCAGGCGGGTGGCAAAGTCCTGTACGCGCTGCTAGAGCCAGGCTTTTCGCGCTGGCTGTACCAGCGGATAAAATGTTGGCGGGCTTCGGGCAGGGCGCACTCACTCAGAAGGATTGGACCCCCTTGAACCGCTTTCACAGTGTTTTACCGTTTACAACTATTCCTTAAATATCAGAAACTTACATTATATAAGAATTCACTAAACTACACTGAAAACCACAACGTTTGGGCCAATTTAGGGGCATCAGGCATTACCGTAAGAACCCGGCCACCACTAACAGCCACCCTTACTGAGTAATTATTGACCACTCTGTTAATAAGCTATAGCATAGTAACGAAACGCCCTGAAAGTGTGACTATAGCGACATTTCTAAGACCACGTTCGGGCAAAGTCAAGCACAGTTATTCAATAGAGCTATATAGAGATGTCACAAGCTATTGTTGACAAAACCCTGGAAACTCGCGTCCGACGCCGGTTTCGTGGTTATCGCCTGCACTCTCGCCCCAAGGGGGAGGGTCAATGGAGACCTACTGCCCGCGTTTTGGACAACATGGCTCGTCATTGTGAGAAGGAAATGGATAAGCTTATCCGTGAAGGATCAACTGGCGACTGGGCATAGGAACATTGGGTGTAAAAGTATTCCTCCACTCCGCCATTCGATCCCATTCAGAAGCCGAATTCTTAAGAGCCGCCTTCCGTACCTATAAAGAAACCGATGACGGTCAAGGCATCTTTGGACGAGATGGCGACTATGTGCGCCCCAAGCAGTGTAGAGAAGAAGAGCTTCGCCATGTCCACCTTCGACCTCAGGACAGATTCCTCCTTCGAAAATGGCTAAAACGTAAGAACCCATATCACCAAACCAGCGACAAACATTTGGTCTATTGCTCAGGCTTTCACCACCGCGACACCTACTTATTAATCGCTGTGCTAGAGCCAAAGGCCCATGATGACGCCAGAAACATTGACCTAATGGCTAAACTCGCAGAAATAGCTAGCGAATTCAGGCTGGAATATTAGAAGGCTTTTAATGCAAAAGTGGCTCTGAAGGGCTCCTCTCCCCCTACAGCCCCTCCACATCCATCCCATGTTCCGCCAACCACTGTTTGCGCTCTTCATAGTCCGGCATGGCGCGCTCTAAGCGCAGCCAGAATTCGGCGGAGTGGTTGGGTTCGTGCAGGTGGACGAGTTCATGTACCACCACGTATTCGGCGATGCGCGCCGGCAGCAGGATCGTTTTCCAGTGGAAGTAGAGCATCTGGCCCTTGCCGCAGGAGCCCCAGCGGTAGCCTAGGTCCTGTACTTTCAGGCCGGCGGGTTTCACTTCCAGGCGGGCGGCGAAGTCCTGTACACGTTGCCAGAGCCAGGGCTTGCCGCGTTGGCTGTACCAGCGGATAAAGTGTTGGCGGGCTTCGGGCAAGTCGTCCCGGCGCAGGTGAAAGCGGCCGTTGACCAGTTTGAGCGGCTCTGCCTGTTCGTCATCCACCAGGTTCAGACGGTGATGGCGGCCCAGGTATAAAAAGCCCTCGCCCTGCACAAACTGCTTGTGGCGAATGGTTTTCTTCATCAGCGCCTTTTCGGCGAGTTTTTTGTACACCCAGGGCTGTTTACTGCGCACAAAGGCTTCGAGCGTCTCTAGATCGACACCCGGCGGTACGGTCAGGCGCAGGGAGCTGTCCCGCTCCACCGTCAGTTGCAGGGTTTTACGACGCGGGCTTTCGCGCACGGGAATGGTCAAATCATCGACGGTGACGATCATTCCTGCTCCAACTTGTAGCTGTTGGCCTTGGCCAGTTCGCGCAGCTTATCCACCAGCGGCGGCACGTCGTTAAAGTCCAAAAGTTCACTGTCGACAATACGCTCGAACAGTGCCTGCTCCAGCGCCTCCTGCATGGGGCGGCGGTGAGGTTGCCAAAAGCTGGGGGTTTTGACCTCCTGGGTAATGTATTCCACCAGGCTTTCGGTGAGGGTAATCAGGTCCGCCTCCAGCGCCATATCCGGCTGAGCGTCGCCGCATTTGGCAGCGCGCAGCATGCGGTAAAACGGCAGGTAATGCTCCGGCACATCGGGCAGGCCCGCCTCGTGCTGGGTGCTGCCGCTGTTGACCTCGTCGATGATGGATTGCAGCGCGGTAATCAGCTCGTCCCACTGGCCTTCCAAGTTATCCAGAATCTCCTTCAACCGCTCGCTGAGTTTGCCGTAGTACACCGGGTCTTCATCCAGCTTTTGTTGAACGTGGCTGCGAATGGCGTGCTCCATTTCCGAGGCCACGGCCTTTTGCGCTTTCTCCGGGTCGGCGGTGTAAGCGGCGGCCTGCTCGCGCACTTGGTTAATCTGCTGACTGAAGCTGGCGTCGGTCAGGTTCACCGGGGCGATTTTCGGGTCGATGCCCAGGGAGATTACATGGTCGTCGATCAGCTTGCGCACCTTGGCACCCACGTCTTTGCCCAGCACAGGACCGTCGCGGTAGCGGCGTCGGGCGGCGGCGTAGATCATCGCCAGTTGCTTGGCGTCCTGGGTAAAGGGCAAGGCCTCCGGGCGGGGCAGCACCAGGTCCAGGCTCTGCATAAAGGATTTGACCTTGACCCCGAACTCCTGACGCAGGCGTTCGCTGTCCAGGCCCTGCACGCAGGTTTCGATATCGTTCAGGTCTTCAATGCCACGAGCGCGCAGCACGTCCACGGCCCGCAGGTGGCGGTCGCGTAGGGCCGGAATTTCGTCTTTCAGGCTGCGCAGGGCGCCGTCCACGTCTTCATCGCTGTAGGCGGCCAGAGCGGCTTTCAGGTGGTTCGCCACGCCGTAGTAGTCCACCACAATACCCGCAGTTTTGCCAAAGCCGGTGCGGTTGACCCGGGCGATGGTTTGCAACAGCTCGGCCTCGCGAATGGAGCGATCCAGGTACATGACGCCTTCAATGGGCGCATCAAAGCCGGTGAGCAGCATGGATTTCACGATCAAAAACGCCAGTGGGTCGGTGTTGTCTTTGCCGGCTCCTTCTTTCAGCAGCAGCGGTCTTTTAAAGCGCTCGATGGCCAGGTCTTGCGCGGCGCGGTCGGTGTGTTCGGCCCAGTCACTGCCGTCGTTGTTATCGCCGGAGATAATGGTGGCAAACTGCAAGCGGCCAATCAGTTCCCGGTAGCGCCAGGCCTGCACCAGGGCCTGCATTTTTGGGGATTTGCGGCACAGTTGCTCATCGTCCAGAGCTTTGATGTCCGGGCTCAGGTAGGCGGCCTCGCCCAGCAGCTCGTCCCGGGCTTGTTCAAAGGCGCCGTTGTAGCGCACCGCCGCCAGGCGGCTGTAGGCCACCACCTGGGCCTTGAAGCCGTTGGGCAGAATGTAGGTGACGTAGTGGCGCAGCATGTCCCGCGCTTTTTCTTCAATCAGCTTGGGCGCTTCCAGCACATTGCCTTTGGTGGCGTATTTCTTTTTGATGGCCTCCAGCTCTTCCTCGCTTTTGCCGGCAAAAAAGTCTTCGAATAATTCATCCAGGCTGCTGCCGTCTTTCACCGCACCCTGCACCGTGCGGCCTTCGTACAGCACGGGCACCGTCGCCCCGTCGGCTTCCGCCTCGCGGATGGTGTACTTGTCGATAAACTCGCCGAAGATCTCGTGGGTGCGCTTTTTCTCGCCCATAATGATGGGCGTGCCGGTAAAGCCGATGCGTGCGCAGTTGGGCAGACTGGCCAGCAGGTTGGCGTGCAGGTCGCCGGCCTGAGTGCGGTGGGCTTCGTCCACCATCACCAGAATATCTTCGCTGTTGTTCAGTTGTTCAAAGTCGCCGAGCTTGCTGGCCTCGTCCCGGTATTTTTGAATCATGGCGAACACCAGCCCCGGCCCGTCCTGGCGCAGTATGTTTTTCAGGGCCTGGCTGTTTTTGGCCACTTGAACCGCCTCGCCACTCAGGGTGGCGGTGCCGGAGAGCTGCTTTTGCAGGTCGTTGCGGTCGGTGACTACCACCACCTTGAATCGTCGCAGGGCCGGGTCCGTGCGGATACGGCGCAGGGCAAACACCATGGTCAGGCTTTTGCCGGAGCCCTGGGTGTGCCAGACAATGCCGCCGCGGCGGTCGTATTCGCCGTCCTGCTTGCGGGTTTTGCCGGTTTGTAAACGGTGAATGGCTTTGACCACCCCACGATACTGCTGGTAGCGGCACACCAGTTTGATAGTCTGGCCGCCAGTGGTCATAAACAGGGTAAAGTGGCGCACTATGTCCAGCAGGTTGGCTTTATCCAGCATGCCCGCCACGGTGCGCTGTTGGGGCGAGAGGCTTTTAACCCCCAGGGCTTCGGCCAATTCGGCCTCGGTGCGCTGGGGGTTGTCGATGCCCACCACGGTTTTCCAGGGCAGGTAGTGGCCGCTGCCGGCGGCCAGGGTGCCCACCAGGCACTCATCAAAACAAGTGGCCAGCATAAACTGGTTGGTATTAAACAGCGCCGGCGCGCCTTCGTTATCGCTTACCTCGCCCTGGGCAAAGCGCTGGTTGGAATAGCGGCGTAACTGGTCTATGGCCTCGCTCACCGGCGCGGAGCTGGCGGTGGGACTTTTGCACTCAATCACCACCAACGGAATACCGTTGACCAGCAGCACCAAGTCCGGAATCACATGCTGCTTGACGCTGTCGTGCCCCGGCGGGCACTGCACCTTGAACTGATTGATCACGGTGAACTGGTTGTTGGCCGGGTACTCCCAGTCAATGTAATGAATAGTCCGCGAGCGCCCGCCGTCCCAATCCGCCAGCCCGTCCACCACAAAGCCTTCGGTCAATAATTCCGTGGCAATCTGGTTGGCCTCCATCAGCCCCGGCGCGGCAATGCGCGTCAGGGCGGACACGGCACCGCTGATGCGCTCCTCGTCCAGCCATTCCACTTGCTGGCCATTGTCCAGGTTACGGGTATTGATCCGTTTTAGCTGGTCCCGCAGTACCTCGTTTTGCAGCACCTCGGCAAAGCTTTTGCGTCCGGTGGCCGCCGGGTTATCCAGGCTGCCGGGGGTAAAGGTCCAGCCCATGGCCACCAACTGGTCGATTAAGGGCTGTTCGCTGTACTGTAATTCCGGGCCCATAAACAAACTCCTGCTAGCTGGCTTTGGCGGTGTCGAGAAGAGAGGTGACGCGGACGCGGCCGGTTAGGAGATCGTCCATTAGGCCGGATTTTTGTTTTTTGAGCTTTTGTAGTCTCAGAAGCTCAAGCTTTTCTCTCTCAAAATTTGTTTCCAAAAAGTCAGCGATTGATCTTTGTTCATTAATATCATTCGTATATGGCACCTGAAGCTTTCTAAGTTGGCCGAGTGTAATTTCTTGGAATGTCGTGCCTTTCTGAACTTCAGACAATTGATTGCGGACACTCTCTGACTTCAAACACCAGAACAAGAACTTGTTGTCCATAAAATCAGCCGGCGATATTCGTGCTGTGCCCTGGGTAAGATTTGCCCCATCTAGCTCTTGAGGGACCATCAACACTTTCCCGATCGTAGCGCGTATCGCAAAGACAATTTCTCCTGCCCTGACCTCCGAACGCTTAAAGTTTCTGGCAATTTTTTCAGATGTGCAGAGCAGACCTTCTTTCTGAAGTTCATCTCCTTTCATATCCCCTGTACGAATGTATGGAATACCGTTTTCGACATGAGGCCCCGCCTGAACAATCCCATATGTAATTTGGTCGCTTGGTGAGACTAAACTTTCAAGTGAAGCAACCTCCCACTCCCTCGGAATCCACCCCAGCGGCGATTCTTTATAGAGTTCGGGGGCTTGGTCGCGGGGTGGGCGGAGTTGGCCGTTGGCGTCGATGCCGCGCGTCAGCAGGTCGTGCAGCAGGCCCTGCTTGACCTGCTGCAGTTTGGCGATAATGGCCTCGGTTTGGCGGATTTCGGTGTCCAGGGTGTCGAGGATATTTGCGATCGCTTTTTGCTCGGCCCCATCAAAAATACCCAGCTGGCACCGAGAGAAAGCCAAACGCTGAACGCGTTGCTGCCCTGCAGATCCGATCATATAACGCTGGGCTTCTTTTCGAAACTTTGGCCACTGAGCTATATGGAATATAAACTCAGGACAAACACCATTCTTGGCCCTTAGAACGTGAAACTCAGTGCTTCCAAAGCCGACATCACTCACCAAGCCTTTTACAATCGCACCCTTTCCATTTTCAAAGCACGGGGTAATCTTTGCGACTAATACATCGTTGTTTTTGAAATTGGTGAAGCCTGACGAAACCTCGCCAAATTTCCGCAATTGCCGGATTGACCAGTGACCCGCCTCGGAAACATCTGACATCGGGATAAAACTAACCAGTGAATCACTACGAATGTCGCCTGGAATATGCCTCGGTGGGTTCAAATCGGCGTAGTGGTCAACAGATACGTTGTCAGACATACCCCAAACCCTCCAAATACCCAGCCAATTGCTTCGCTGCCTGATCCCGCTTCTGTTCAATCTCCGTCAGCGTCACCTGATATTTATCCCACCAGTTTTCCACGGTAGCGATCACCTGCTGGCGCTGGGCGCTGATATAGCGCTCGACAATGCTGTGCATATCGTTGTGCAGAATATTCAGCAGCAGCTCGGTGGCCTGGGCATCGTCCAGGGCGTCAACGCTGGTATTGAGCGTTTCCGGCAGGGCGGCCTGCTTTTCCTTGAGCTTTTTGGCGTTGGCGGTGCGCTGCTTTTTCCAGGCTTTGATCTGTTTTTCCAGCTCAGCGATCTCCGCCTCGCTTAGAGGCTCGTTATCGCCCTCATCTTCATCATCACCGGTTTTGGGCAGTTGCTCCTCGGCGGCTTTGATTTGGCTGTCCAGTTCGGCTTTGCGGGTGTCCAGTTGTTGCAGCTCTTCCAGAAAGCCGCTCAATAAAAACTTCACCAGCTTGTGTTCCAGCGGGTCGTCTTTGTTGTTTTTGTCCTCCATGGCGGTGAGGATGCTGGTGCGCCAGGCGTCGATCACGCCGCGGCTGTCGCGGGCCATGAGGGTGAGAAAGTCGTACTTTTGCTGGTGCCAGAAGCCGGCGATCATGCCGCTGATTTGAAAGTCGTCCAGCAGGCCGATGGGTTTCAGGGCCTCGCTGAAGCTGTTGAGCAGTTCCTGGCGCAGGGCGGCGTACTGCCGGTGCTGGGCCAGCGCCGTGATGCTCTGGCTGTGGTGTTGCCACCAGTGGTTAAAGGCATTGCGCAGGGCCTGCTCCTGGGCCTGCACGCCAGCGTTTTGCTCGATGGCGGGTTTGATGTCCGCTTTTTGCGTGAACGACTCGCGAAAGAGCTGGTAACCCGGGTCATTGGGTTTGGGCTGGAACAAGTCGTCCGGGTTCAGGCCCTGGGCCTGAAACAGGGGCCGCTTGGCTTCAATTTCCGCCTCGGGAATGCCGCCTACCAGGTGGGCGTGTACGTCGTGGGGCTCCGGCGGCGGGGCATTGTCCGCGTAGCGGCGGATGTTCAGATTGTAGCTGTTCTCGCGCAGGGTTTCCGTGCTGACAATGCTGGCAAAGCCGGGGATATCCCGCCCTTCACCTTGAGCAAAGCTCTCGTAGACGGCGGCGATTTTTTCGATGTGTTCGGGCATCAGGTAGTTTTGCGCCCGGCCCTCAAAGTATTCCCGGTCGGCGTTGATAAACAGGGTCTTGCCCTGGTTGTTTGGGTGTTTGCTGCTCACCTGCTGGGCGCCTTCGCTCACGCGCTGGCGCAGCACCAGTATGCAGGCGGGGATGCCGGTGCCGTAAAACAAGTTGGGCGGCAGACCGATCACCGCCTCCAGCAGATCGTGGTCAATAATACCGGCGCGGATGCGCTGTTCGTCGCCGCCGCGAAACAGCACGCCGTGGGGCAGTACCGTGGCCACCATGCCCCCGGGGGCGCACACGGCCAGCATATGCTGCAGGAACATCAGGTCCGCCTTTTTGCTGCCCAAGGGCACCTCCCCGTACTGGAAGCGCTCGCGGTGCAGGGGCTGAAACACCGGCTGGCCGGTCTCGTCTTCGTCCTTGCTGCCGAAGTTGAGGCTGAATGGTGGGTTGGTGAGGATTCGGTCAAAGTGAAGCAACTTGCCATCTTCGATATGACGAGGCTTCTCCAGGGTATCGTCGTTCTGCAGGTTGGCACTGGCGAGACCATGCAGCAGCATGTTCATACGGGCAATGGACCAGACGGTGCCAGCGGCCTCCTGGCCGTAGCAGTCCAGCCGGTAGCCCTCGCCGCCGTGCTCATCGATCCACTCCTTGGCGGCAATCAGCATACCGCCCGAGCCGCAGCAGGGGTCGTAGACGCGGTGGTTCTGTTCAGGCTTTAGCAGCCGCACCATCAGGCGCACCACCGGGCGGGGTGTATAAAACTCACCGCCCTTTTTGCCAGCGGAATCGGCAAAGTCGCCAATCAGGTATTCGTAGGCGGCGCCCAGCAGGTCCGGGAATTCAAAATCGTTGTTGCGGAGGCGGTGTTTATTGAAGTGGTTGATCAGCCCGCGCAGTTTGATATCCGGCAGCTTGCTCTGGCCCACCTTGCGGTTGAAGTCGATATGCTCCAGCACATCCTGCAGTTTGGAATTACCCTGCTCAAGACCGCCCAGAGCAGTATTGAGGGCGTCGCCGACGTTTTTGTGCACCTCCTTGACCAGATAGTTCCAGCGGGATTGTTCCGGCACGTAGAAGGCGTCCATATACCATTGCTTGGCCTCGGCAATTGCGGCGGCCTGTGCTTTAGGTTTGCCTTTTTCGATTTGCTTGGCAATCACCTGCTCGCGGCGCTCTTCGAACACGTCCGAGCAGCGCTTTAGGAACAGCATACCGAAGATGTATTCCTTAAATTCCGAGGCGTCCATTTTGCCGCGCAGGATGTCGGCGGCGCTGAAGAGGTGGCGTTCGAGTTGACTGAGGGTTAGGGGCATGGAACGTCCTGAATTCGTGTAATTTCGCTACTTATTTGTTCGGTGCGGCCGGGGCCTGGGGGTTGGCCAACCTAAAATGACGCTCAATATACCACCTCAGCGACAGCGAGCGGTACAGCGGAAGCGAGCATCAAGCCGTACTCATCGAACTGCTTTAAAAAACAGTGCTCTCGGTATTACGCAGACCGATCTACTTGTTGATTTTTATTCTTTATTATTATAAAAGCCACTCTACCCATGTGTTATGCTTTGCGCATAACACAAAGGAGCCAACTCGCCGTGAATGGACTGGACGAACTGCTAGGAATAAACGGTACCCAGATGCACAGAGACGATGGGTACTGGTGGAAAATAGAGGTCTGGTGAATGGTTACCAGTTATTGAGCGACTTTTTTGAGGGAGTAGACAGAACTATTGAGAATATCGAGAGAGGTAGGTAATGAAAGCTAAAATTGGCGTCATGAGGGAAGACCTCATACGAAAGCGGCTACTGGCCATTGCACAAGGTACATACAAGCCATTAGAGGATGAGCCTAAGGTTTGGTATGCCTCTTTTAACGCAATCTCCAGGATTCTTTGTCAAGAAAACATAGACTTGCTGCGCATGATTGCTGCAGAGAAGCCTGAAACGGTAACTGAATTGGCCGAGCTTTCAGGCCGGGCCAAGTCCAATCTTTCGAAGACGTTAAAGTCATTAAGCGACAAGGGGTTTGTGAGGTTGGAGCCGAGTAGAGGGAAAACACTGAGGCCAGTGGCGATCTACACAGATTTTGAGATTATTTCTAGCTCAGAGATAGAAAACAGGGTGTGCCACGCAAGTCTCAATAAGGATGTCGCCTGAGCACCGCCCGGAGCCTTGGGCGTTTTTGATGTCGCGTCCGGCAATTTGTCGAACCGCTGAGGTTCTCACCCTCCCGAGTGCGCATAAAAAAAGCCCCGCTTCTTTCGAAGCAGGGCTTTTCGTATGTGGCGCACTCGGGAGGATTCGAACCTCCGACCGCTCGGTTCGTAGCCGAGTACTCTATCCAGCTGAGCTACGAGTGCGTCGTCAACGGGTGCGAATATTAGAGATCTGAGCCGGATTCGTCAAGTGGTTGATTGAAAAAGTTTTTTTGTGGGGTGGGGTTGGGTAGTTAGTGATCAATGTTGGGGGTCGCGAGGCTACGGTGAACCCTCTGGAGGGATGTAGCTGGGCACGGCTATGTGCCGCCCCCGATCGGGGGCGTCTTCGACCCCTCAAGAACCACTATTCCTTTTGCCTGTCTTAACTTGCTGCCTTTCGATAGCCGCATAGAGTACCGCTTTAGAGCGGGCCTCCTCGGGGGACACCTCTCCTTGCTGAGGGCGAAATTGTTTTTCCTGTTCAGACACTGGTTTTTTAACGGTCATGGCTATCCTCTTCAGATTCCTCATTGATTTTGGACATATCCCCCCCCGACGCAAAATCATCAGGCTCTTTACCGCCCTCGAGCTTCATTCGCTCTCTCTCCTCCGCTGCTCGCTTCTTGATTTCTTCAAGCGTCCAGCCACGCTTGAGGCGTTTTTCCCGCCGTATTCGCTCAATATTGGCTATTCGGTCACCCATCAAACCACCTCTTTGTACAAAAAATCACCTTCTTGCCGATAATGGTACCCAAACTGCTCGTAATATGCCCTAACTTCCGGGTTGATGGGGTGCATAATTCGGATTTGGGAGGCGTTTAGCAGTCGCGCATAGACGCCATACGCAACCAGTGTTTCACTCACAACCAACGGACGGGGCCCCAAGTCTTTGGGCCGGGCCTCGATGAAGTCCAGCCTTAGGGAGTGCCCGTTGTATGTGGGCCGCCCCATCGAAAGCCCTACTAGGCTCTCCGCTTGCCAGAGCGCCACCTCAAAACGTTTAGGGTACCGGCGCTTGAAATCATGGTATCCGGCAAACCAGTCCCAATCCACCAAGCGCCTTGGGGATAACTCCCAGTGAGCAGCTTCCTGTAGTGCAAGCGAGTCAATGAGCTTGAACTTTAAAGGTGCTTGATGTTGGGACTTACTATCGTCTTGAGCGAGTTGCAGTGCCAGGGTTCTGAGTTGATGATAGCGATTCTCGGCTTCGATATGGGAAGGCAGCATAAACATCCTCATTCAGTGCAAATTTCCATTGCCTACTCGGGCGGATAATCGGGCCATGCCTATTGATTGCTTGCAGCTATCGCTGGGGCTCAGACCTACCGCTTCCGATTAAATTAACCTTTAATAAAGGGAATAACAGCGAAGAGGATCACAGGTTTGGGTTTTGGGATAGGCGTTATTTGGTCGGTGGGGCGATAGGTTGGATTTGATTGACGGGAGGGACAAAGGGAGCGGGAGGGATATACCGGGGCGCTGCGTCTTCTGTCCTGCGGACGGCCCCTCCGGGCGCCTGCGGCGGTACGGAATGCTGCCAGCATGAAAGGTATCAATCATCTATTCGGTAGAATACGGCTCCGGTCGGGATTCACTCGGGCCATCCATGGCCCTCGCCCTACGGGCGGCCTTCGGCCGTGCAAAACGGCTATCCTGCCGTTTTGTCGAACCCAGCGAGGGATCTCACCCTCCCTCACCGCCACATATAAAAAAAGCCCGGTATATAAACCGAGCTTTTTTTATATGTGGCGGTGAGGGAGGGATTCGAACCCTCGAACGGTTGCCCGTTACACACTTTCCAGGCGTGCGCCTTCAGCCACTCGGCCACCTCACCAAAACTAATTTTTTGAGCCTCGTGCCTGAAGCAAGCTTCAGCCACAGACTCGCCGCGTCCTGCGGCTCGCCCCTTCGGGGCGCCTTCGGCGTCCAACTTTGTTCCAGACAAAGTTGTCGGCCACCTCACCGTGCTAATTGTCCTAAGCCGGCTCACGGGCCGTCGCTCAGAGGTGGCGTAATGTACACAAGTGGAACGCTAAACGCAACGCTATTGGGCCGGCCAAGACTGAAAAAATGTCTCTGGATTCACGGACTTGGGCTCGTGGGGCGGTTTTGCGGGGGTTCCCAGGTAGAGGAAGCCGACGATTTGCTCCAGTTGGCCCACACCCAGGCCCTCGGTCACCACTGGGTGGTAAGCCATGGCGCCGGTGCGCCAGAAGGCACCCACGCCCTGGGCGAAGGCGGCGTTTAGCATGTTTTGAACGGCGGCGCCGGTGGAGAGCAGCTGCTCCACGTGAGGGACCTTGGGGTGCTGGCGACAGGCGGCGATGGCGACCAGGATCAGCGGGGCGCGGCGCGGCTTGGCTTTCAGGGACTGCTGCTCCGGCTCGGATAGCGACGGGTTGTCGTGTAGGGTGGCCTGAACAAACAGCTCGCCGAGGCGGTCCAGCCCTTCCCCTTCGATCACCAGAAAGCGCCAGGGCTGCATCAGCCCGTGGTCCGCCGCTCGCAAGGCCGAGCGGTAGATGGCGTCCCGCTGCTCGGCCGAGGGGGCGGGTGCGGCCAGCTTCGCAGAGGAAACGCGCTTTTGCAGTACCGTAAGTGTGTCCATAGTCGCCTTTGATTACCGAAGTGTGGGCGGCGAATGATAACATGTCTCCTTCCGGGGCCGCCTCCGTGGCTTTGCCTGCCATAGGGCGTCAATCATGGACTTTTTGTGTAAAAAAACGTCTAATAGGCCTTGCAGGGATAGACTCGAGGCTCCAGGAATGACCTTGACGTTTCAATAATATGGGAGCGCTACCCCACCGCCAGAGCAGGCCCGTTTTTTGGTGGGCGAGCGCCGTGCAGGACAGTACCACCAAGGCTCTCGAGAACAATGACCACAAAGCCCAGCCCACAAAAACCTGAAGAAGCGCAGACTACTGACTCGCCCCTTCACCAGTACTACTTCCGCTCGCTGATTTGTTTCGCGGCGGCGGGCACCCTGGCGTCGTATTTGGAATGGTCGGATATTCAGCCGCTGTACCTCGGCACCATTATTTTTCTGCTGGTTTATACGTACCTGACCTACCACTTCACCCACCGGTTGGAGCGCGACAAGCTCGACACGGTCACCCGCTATCTGTCCTGGTCCGATGCGGCGCTTGTGGGTCTGGTGTTAAGCCTGACGGACTTCAGCCTGCTGCCGCTTGCGCTGTTTATGACGATGATCCAGTTCAACGCCCTGCTGACCGGGGGGCTGCGCCGCTGGGTGGAAGACAACATTGCCTTCAGCGTGGGGGTTTTGGCCAGTTTTCTGGTGCACGAGCCCCAGTGGGTGTTCAGCAGCAACATCGAAATCAGCGCCGCCAGCCTGATCGGCATTATTGCGTACTTTCTGGTTTACGCCCTGTATATGCACCAGCGCCTGCGCAGGCTGACCCTGAACCAAATTAAGCTTGAGGAAGAACAAAAGTGGCATAAGATCCGCTCCTACAAGCTCTCACGGTACCTGCCCCCGCCAGTGTGGCGCGCCATTAATCAGGGCAAGGACCATATGCTGCAAACCGAGCGCAAGCGCATTACCGTGTTCTTTTCGGATATTAAGAATTTCAGCCAATTATCCGAGGAGATGGAAGCCGAGGCGCTGACCGAGCTGCTCAACCATTACCTGACCGAAATGTCGAAAATCATTACTCACTTCGGCGGCACCATCGACAAGTTCCTGGGCGACGGCATCATGGTGATGTACGGAGACAGCACCAGTAAGGGCGTGAAACAGGACTGCGTAAACTGCGTTTCCATGGCCATTGCCATGAAAAAGCGCATGAAGTCCCTGCAGCAGGAGTGGTACAACCAGGGCATTAAGAAGCCCCTCCAAATTCGCATGGGAATTAACACCGGCTACTGCACCGTCGGGACCTTCGGGACCTCCAGCCACCTGGACTACACGGTGCTGGGCACCCACGTGAACCTGGCCAGCCGCCTGGAGTCAGCGGCCTCACCGGATGAGATTCTGATTTCCCACGAGACTTGGTCTCTGGTGAAGGAGTCGATTATGTGCCGGGATAAGGGCGAGATTAACGTAAAGGGCTTCAGCCAGCCGGTGAAGGTATACCAAGTGGCGGACTTCCGCAAAAACCTGGGCCAGAACCAGAGTTACTTCGAGGACCGGGCCGAAGGCTTCTCCATGTACCTGGACCTGGAGAAGGTCCGCAATTACGAGAAAGCCAAGGTCATCAAGGCCCTGCAGACCGCCGCGGAAAAGCTAAAAGACAAGGTGATTGTCTAGCGCCGCGCCCGCCGGCCCGGCTTACTGCCGGACCAACCGCTCAAAGGCGGGCCCCTCCCCCGCTTCCGAGCTGCGGTAGGGGTTAATGTCCAGCCCGCCGCGCCGGGTATAGCGCGCGTACACGCTCAAGCGCTCCGGCCGGCAGCGTTCGCTCAGGTCCAGAAACATCCGCTCCACGCAGTGCTCGTGAAAATCCTGATGTTCACGGAAAGAGACGATGTAGCGCAACAGCCCTTCCCGGTCGATACGCGGCCCCCGATAACTCACTTCCACCGTGGCCCAGTCCGGCTGGCCCGTGACCGGGCAGTTACTTTTCAGTAGATGGCTGTTCAGGGTTTCCTCCACTACCGAGCCCCCTACTTGCAAACATTGGGGGGCGGGGTGGTAGTGCTCGATCGCAACCGGCAGGTGGTCGATGTTCTCCCCCCGAACGGACTGCACCGGCTGGAGCGCCGAGTGTATTCGCTCCAGCTCCACCTGCACCTCGCCGCCGGTGGCCGCGCTCAGGTCGGCGACCAACTGCTCGCGCACCTCGTCCGGGCCCGGCATAACCGTCTGGTTGTAGGAGTTCAGGTACAGCTTGAACGATTTGGATTCCACCAGGTGGGGCGAATCGCAGGGAACCCGAAAACGCGCCAGGGCGACTTCCGGCTTGCCCTTCTCGTCCAGCCAGGAGAGCTCGTAGCCCGTCCACATGTCCACCCCGTAAAACGGCAGGGGGTCGCCCTCTTTCAGCCCCAGAGGGGCTCTTGTGTCCGGTCGAGCGATGGGGAACAACAGGCCGGGATCATACTGGGCCGCGTAGGTCGTCTGCTGGCCCAGCGGGCCGTGGCTGGGGGTCGTATTATCGGTCATCATGCCTCTCCCACTTTGGTTAGGCGCGCAGGCGCTTGCCGGATTTAAGCAAGTGCAGGCCCACCGCGAATAGTACGATGACGCAGAGCACCAGCCCCCCAAAGGCCAGGCCGATATTGACATCGGAGACACCCAGCATGCCGTAGCGGAAGGCGTTCACCATGTACAGAATCGGGTTTAACTTGGCCACGCCCTGCCAGAAGCCCGAGAGCAACTCGATGGAGAAAAACACCCCACCGAGGTAGGTCAACGGCGTGAGGACAAAAGTCGGAACGATGGAAATATCGTCAAAGGTGTTGGCGAACATGGCGTTGATAAACCCGGCCAACGCGAACAGAACCGCCGTCAGAATCACGATGGAAACCGTGATAAACCAGCTGTAAATCGGCAGGTCGGTAAAGAACAGGGACAGCGCCGTTACCGCCACGCCCACTGCCAGGCCGCGGGCGACGCCGCCCAGGCAATAACCGAGCAAAATGATGTAGTTAGGCGTGGGCGAAACCAGCAGCTCTTCAATACTCTTCTGGAACTTGGCACTGAAAAACGAGGAGCTGACGTTCGAGTAGGAGTTGGTCAGCACCGCCATCATAATCAGCCCCGGCACCACGAATTGGATGTAGTCAAAGCCTCCCATTTCCCCAATGCGGCTGCCGATCAGTTTACCGAAGATCACAAAATACAGGGCCATGGTGATGGCCGGGGGCAGCAGGGTCTGCACCCAGATACGGGTAAAGCGCCGAATTTCCTTGCGCAGCAGGGTCATAAAGGCGATCCACTGTTCTCTAAGTTCCACGACGATTACCTCCTGTCGATGGTGCGGCGGCGGGCTCGCCCTCTGGTTCACTCGGTGCCTGGGTTTCATCGGGCTGACCGTTACCGGTCATGGCGACAAACAGCTCTTCGAGCCGGTTGGCTTTGTTACGCATACTGACGATGTTCATGCCTTGCTCGCTGAGCGCCTCAAACACGTGGTTGAGGGACTGGCCTTTTTGGACATCCACTTCAAAGCTGTGCTCGTCCACCAGGTGGGTGGTGAAGCCCTCGATCTTGGGCGCCTCCCATACCGAATCGGCGCAGTCGAATATAAACACTTCGCGGTTAAGTTCTGTCAGCAGGCTGCGAATAGTGGTGTTTTTTACGATTTGGCCCTGGTCAATAATGGCCACATGCCGGCACAGGCTTTCCGCTTCTTCCAGGTAATGGGTGGTCAGAATAATGGTGGTGCCGGCGGCGTTGATTTCGCGCAGGAACTCCCACATGGAGCGGCGCAGCTCAATGTCCACGCCGGCGGTGGGTTCGTCCAAAATCAGCAGTTTGGGCTCGTGCACCAGGGCGCGGGCGATCATCAAGCGGCGTTTCATGCCGCCGGAGAGCATCCGCGCCGGCGTGTCGCGCTTGTCCCACAGGCCGAGTTTTTTCAGGTATTTTTCCGTTTGGACACGGGCGGTGCGCTTGGGCAGGCCGTAGAAGCCGCCTTGTTGGAGCACGATGTCCTGCACTTTTTCAAACTGGCTGAAGTTAAACTCCTGAGGCACGATGCCCACTTCTTTTTTGGCTTCGGAGAAGTGGGTGTCGATGTTTCGGCCGAAGATTTCCACTTCGCCTTCGGTTTTGCGCACCAGGGAGCACAGAATGCCAATGGTGGTGGATTTGCCGGCGCCGTTGGGGCCGAGCAGTGCAAAAAAGTCGCCGGGCTGGACTTCCAGGGATATGCCCTTCAGGGCGTGGAAACCGCTGTCGTAGACTTTGGTGAGATTTCTTATCGAAAGTGCAGCTGTCATAATGTCGGTTTCACTCATTCATTAAAGCGGTGGCGGCAGCAGTGCCACCGGGGAGCTTAGTGTGTCGACTCAACTGAATCATTACGCGGAAACCCAACACCGGGATTACCATTTGCGGCTGTTGCGCGATTTTATTCGCCATGTGCAACAGCAGCCACCTTTCGTGGAGGAGGCTTGCCCGGCGGAGGATTTGGAGTTTCTCCAGCGGCTTGAGGCTTTACCCGGCGACCATGAGGAGGAGCATTTTCTCCACGAGGGCCAGCAGCTGATGGGCCGCGTAATTGCCGCTTACGGCCATTTGATGCCGTTTTTGCACCGTGATTTGCTGTGGTTTTTCGGCGGAGATTGTCTCCATTACATGCCCGATGAGGAGATTGCTAATTTCCAGCTTCTGGACGAGCGCCGCCACGAGGCTCTGGCCGAGGGCCGGGCGTTTTCCTACGAGGACGAGCGTGCCAAGATTTTCGGGATGCATTGAGCCGCGCAATTAAGCGCGACAGTTTAGCAGATATCTTAGGTGGGAGTGGCATCACGCCCGGTCTGCAGTGCGGTACACCCTTCCAAGACACGCCGTGAATACATGACGTGAAGGGATTCACTAATGCCGCGATGGCATGGATGCCATGGAGCGGCCCCTGGGGGCTCGAATCGCGGGTCCCCCGCTCCACGGTCTTGCAAGGGGTCACCTCGCACGGCACCTAAGTGCCAAAGCCATCGTAAGGAAGGCGCCACCAATTGGGAGTAGTGGCTAGGGCGTTTGGCCCGAATGCTTGCCTTCACCAAACTCCTCGACCGCTTTCACGCAGAAGGCCTTCAGGTCATCCGGCTTTCGGCTGGTCACAAGGCCTTGATCCACATGCACCCGCTTATCGACCCAGTTGCCTCCGGCATTGCGAATGTCGGTTTGCAGGCTGGGCCATGAGGTGAGCGTGCGCCCCCGCACCACGTCAGCTTCCACCAGAAGCCACAGGGCGTGGCAAATCGCCGCCACGGGCTTGTGCTGCTCAAAAAAGCGTTTCGCGAAGGTGACAGCCTCCCAGTTCATGCGCAGGGCATCGGGATTAGCCAACCCGCCCGGCAGTACCAAGCCGTCGTAATCCGAGGCGGAAGCGTCAGCGACTATTTTGTTCACCTTAAAACTGTCGGCCTTCTCCAGGTGGTTAAAGCCGTGAATCTCGCCAGCTTCCAACGAAATCAACTCAACTTGCGCGCCAGCCTCTTTGACGGCCTCCCAAGGCTCGGTCAGCTCAACCTGCTCAAAACCGTCTGTCGCCAAAAAAGCAATACGTTTACCCTCTAACTCCTTACTCATAACTAAGCCCTCTTAGATCGGTAATTAAATACGTCAATAAAAGCGGCAGCCCTCCGACTACTGTCGAAACGCTTCAATAGACCGTGTAACGAGGGACCATAGAAAATGGGCCCCGTTCCTTTCAATCCAAAGAGAGGAGATGAGTAGCCAGAAGAACACGGAAAGGAGCATGCTCCTTGCCAACCTACTAGCACCGGAGCGGGACAAATCGGCAGGACGCCGATTTGCACAGCCGAAGGCTGCCCGAAGGGCGAGCCACATGGATGTGGCTCGTGAAACGAGACTCGTTTTCCGGGCGAAGCGAACGCGCCCAAATTTCAGACACAAAAAAAGCCGGCCGCGAAGCCGACTTTTTAATGTTTGGAGCGGGAAACGAGATTCGAACTCGCGACCCTCGCCTTGGCAAGGCGATGCTCTACCACTGAGCTATTCCCGCAATGGCGTCCCCTAGGGGGTTCGAACCCCTGTTACTGCCGTGAAAGGGCAGTGTCCTAGGCCTCTAGACGAAGGGGACCCTGGACCTCCGTGAGCGCTTTGCCGTGTGGCGTTGCCCTCAAGAAGTGGTGCGCATTCTAGGGAGCGACCCGGCACCTGTCAACACTTTTTTAAAATTTTTTATTGGGGGGAAACAACGACTTAGCATTACCGCCCCCTCCGGCCCCGTAACCATTAGTGCTATACTCACCTCCGACGCCAAAATCCATTCACCGCGCTACTAAAGACCGGCGGCCTATGTCCTCATTGCTCATTGCCAGCATCATCTTTGCCTTGCTTGTCCTGCTGGTCGGGTATGCCTTTGTGTACCAGGCGCTGGAGAAGCGTCGCCAGCGTCGTCAGCGCTTGCTGACGGCTCTGAAGCACCGTGAGCGCAATTTCAAGTTCATGCTCTCAGGCTTTCCGGACGGATTTCTTACCAAGGATCTGACGCTGATTATCTACCGGGCCCTGTTGGATGCCTGTGAACAGCTGAGCCGGCTGGAGCCGAAAGATCCGACCCACATGCAGGATTTCACGCAGTACTCCGCGGAGCTGGAGGAGGTCAAACATCGCTCTCAAGCCGAGCGCGCTCGGCTGGACCAGCCCGAGCAGGCGGGGGAAATCCGGCGCCTTCTGCAGGAGCTGTACCGGTTTATTGCCCAGCAGGCGGATCGGGGGAATTTGGGACAAGCTCAAGGGCAAACGTACCGTGAACAGATTCGGCGTCTGGCATTGCAGGTATCGGTGGATGCCAACGCGATTCAGGCGCGCCAAGCCCAAGCCGCGGGAAAGCCTCGCCTGGCAATCCATTACTACAACCTGGCCCGCAAAATGATTACCCAGGAAAAAGGCGGACAGGGCTACCAGAAGCAGCTGGCGCAGATTAACGGTATTATCAAGAAGCTCGAAGCGCAGATGACTCAACAAGAAGCCACCAGCCCCGACGCCGCCTCAGCGGGCCCAGCCCCCGAGGAGAAGAAAGAGTGGAAGGAGTTCGAGCAACAGACGGACTGGAAAAAGAAGCAACTCTACGACTAAGGGGCCGCGCGGGCCCATAGAACCGCTCTCGCTCAGAGCTGTTCCCATCGGCTTTCGCTCAAGGCCGTTCCCATTTGCCTTCGCTCAAGGCTGTTTCCAACAGGCTCCCGCTCAAGGCTTTTCCAAGCTGATGGAGGCGGAGTTGATGCAATAACGCAGGCCAGTGGGCTCGGGGCCGTCCGGGAAGACGTGGCCCAGGTGGCAGCCGCATTTGCGACAAAGCACTTCGGTGCGGCGCATGCCCAGGCTGCTATCAAAAGCTTCCTCAATCACTTCTTCGTCCTTGGGCGCATAGAAGCTCGGCCAACCGCATCCCGCATCGTACTTGGTATCGGAGTCGAACAGAGGCTCGCCACAGCAGCGGCACCGGTAGGTCCCCTCTTCGAACACATTCCAGTAGTCACCGGTGAACGGCGGTTCGGTGCCTTTTTCCCGGCAGACGTGGTATTCCTCTGGCGAGAGCTCTTGGCGCCACTCGGCTTCGCTGCGTTTTTTTAAATCGCTCATGGGCTGCTCCTTGACAGAGGCTGTAGAGAGACGGGATGATTCAGATACTTTCTGGTGGCCTGCCCACCCTCTTTCAACCCGCCGTTTTGGACATAATACTGTAGATGCGCACCGTCAATAAATCCACCAAGCTCGAAGGCGTTTGCTATGACATCCGTGGCCCGGTCCTGGAGCACGCCAACCGCCTCGAGGAAGAAGGCCACCGAATCCTCAAGCTGAACATCGGCAACCCTGCCCCGTTTGGCTTTGCGGCGCCGGATGAAATTATTCAGGATGTGATCTACAACCTGCCCAATGCGGAAGGCTACACCGAATCCCGCGGACTGTTCGCCGCGCGCAAGGCGATTATGCAGGAAAGCCAGCGCATGGGCATCGAAGGCGTGGAGATTGATGATATTTTCCTGGGCAATGGCGTCAGCGAGATGATTGTCATGGCCATGCAGGCGCTGCTGAACAATGGCGATGAAGTGCTGGTGCCCTCCCCCGACTACCCTTTGTGGACCGCCGCGGTGAACCTGGCCGGCGGCAAGGCCGTGCATTACCTGTGCGACGAGCAGTCCGATTGGTTTCCCGATGTGGAAGATATTGCCAGTAAGATCACCGACCGGACCCGGGGCATCGTGGTCATTAACCCAAACAACCCCACCGGCTCGGTTTACAGCCAGGATGTGCTGGAGCAGATCGTCAAACTGGCTCAGGAACACAACCTGATTATTTACGCGGACGAGATTTACAGCAAAATTTTGTACGACGATGCTGAATTCGTCCCCATGGCCAAGCTCGCCGATGATGTGCTGTGCATCAGCTTTAACGGCCTGTCCAAATGTTACCGCCTGGCGGGCTTCCGCTCGGGCTGGATGACCGTCAGCGGCGCCAAGCACAAAGCCAAGGGTTACATCGAAGGGTTGGAGATGTTGGCCTCCATGCGTCTGTGCGCCAACGTACCCGCCATGTATGCGGTTCAGACGGCCCTGGGGGGGTACCAGAGCGTTAACGAGCTTATCATCCCTGGCGGGCGCCTGCGGGACCAGCGCGATGCGGCCCTGAAGGCCATTGAAGAGATTCCCGGGCTAAGTTGCGTCAAACCCAAGGGCGCTCTGTACCTGTTCCCGAAACTGGACCTGAGCCGCTACAAAATCAAAGACGACCAGCAGATGGTGCTCGACTTTCTGATTCAGGAAAAAGTGCTGCTGGTTCAGGGCACCGCCTTTAACTGGCCCCACAAAGACCACCTGCGCATTGTCTTCCTGCCCCGCGAAGATGACCTGACCAAGGCCATTCAGCGCTTTGGGCGCTTTCTGGAACACTACTCCCAGTAGCCGGAGGCGTTATGGCGGCGGACATTCATATCGCGGACTTCTACAAAGACGCGGCACGGATTCTGGTTCAGCTATACAACCAGTTCCCGCGCCCGACCACGATATTCGTGGAAGACATTGCCGGGCCGGATACCCCGGATGAGTTCGGTCTGCACAGCCCCCGCCACCAAGCCTGCCTGGCGACCATGCTCTGGCTGGTACAGTCCGGTTACCTGACCTACCAAAGTCTGATTCGTCAGGAGGCCATGGACCAGGCGGTGCTGACCCAACGGGGCTTTACCCTGCTGGCCTCGCCCCTGCCGGTGCAGGATGTGGTGGGGTTTGATGTGCCCCTGCCCGATGAAGAACCGGGCGAGGAAGCGCCGGTATTAGACGCCACCCAGGCGGCGGCCGAGGCGCACAATGGTATTCAGTTGGTCCGGGACGTATTGAAGCACGGCTCCTCCACGGCAATTGAGCAGGTGGTGTTGGAGCTGTTCCGGCAGGCACGGCATCATATTTGAGAAGTGGCGTTGGGCCTTCCGGCTCCGACGCGCCGGTCCGCCCCATGATATGGCGGATGCGCAAGCTTATCCGCCCTACACAACGTTCTGTAGGGCGATGAGATGGTCTCCTCCCCTCTTTAACCGGCATCGCGATGTGCCAAGATAGGGAA
>NZ_JBDLLG010000030.1:0-51370 GCF_039822625.1 Marinimicrobium locisalis | reverse complement strand
AAGCCACCTGGGGTGGGTCAAAATTATTGGCCAGAGGTGGGTCAGTTTAGATGGCCATTAACACTGCCAAACCGGAGGCAGTGTCATTGACTGGGTCATCAAGACTCAGGGCGTCAGCTTCCGTCACGCTGTTGAAATCTTGCGCGACGACATCCCCGCTTTAGCGGCTTCAGTTCAGCCGGTGAAAAAGAGCACCACCAAGAAACTGGATGTGCTGCTGTCTGAGGATGCCGAAGCTCAACAGCTACTCAACCAGGTGATGGACTACTACCACGAGACCCTAAAGCAAAGCCCAGAAGCGTTGGACTACCTGGCCAGCCGGGGCCTGGGCTGCCCAGAGCTGATCGAGCGCTTCAAGCTCGGTTATGCCAATCGCACCTTGGGCTACCGCTTGCCGGAAAAGAACCGTAAGGCGGGCGCGGCCGTCCGGGGCACTCTGCAGGAAATCGGTATCCTGCGCGACAGTGGCCACGAGCACTTTAACGGTTCTGTGGTGGTGCCCGTCCTAAATGCTGAAGGCAATGTCATCGAAGCCTACGGGCGTAAGATCCTCGGCAGCCGGTTACGTAAAGGCACAGCGCAACACTTGTACTTACCCGGCCCTCATGCCGGTGTCTGGAACGCCGATGGCCTGGACGGACAGAAAGAAATTATCCTCTGTGAAGCCTTAATCGACGCCATGACCTTCTGGGTCAATGGTTATCGCAATGTCACAGCCAGCTATGGCACCTCGGGTTTTACGGATGATCACCTGGCGCTGTTCAAGCAATCGGGTGTTGAGCGGGTGCTGATCGCCTATGACCGGGACCAGGCCGGAAACGCCGCTGCAGCAAAGCTTGCCGAACGGTTACAGGCTGAGGGCCTGGCGTGCTTCCGCATCGAGCTGCCCAAGGGTGTGGACGTAAATGAATACGCCTTGCAAGTGACACCGGCACCCAAGAGTCTGGGGCTGGTGATCCGCAAGGCCGTGTGGATGGGCGCAGGCAAGCCGCCAGAGCGGCAGCTGGATATGGTCTTGCCGCCGGTTCAATCCACTGCGGAAGTGGTGAAAAACCATCGCGAAGAAACCACTTCTTCCTTAGTCGCTGAAGCGGTGAAAACCGTTGAACCTGAATCACTGCCACCGGCTCAGGCAATGCCGGCGGCGCCGGCAAATCCTGTTGATGCGGAAGTCTCGGAGAAAGAAATAGCCTTCACCTTCGGCAATCGAAAATACCGTGTCCGTGGCCTTGAGAAAAACAAAAACTATGAAGTGCTGAAAGTGAATGTTATGTGCATGGATGCACGGTATGCCGATGCGTCAGGAGACAACGCATCGTCGCTGGCAGGTGGCGGCATCCACGTAGACACCTTCGATCTCTATGCCGCCAAGCACCGCCAGAGCTTTATCAAGTTGGCTTCCCTGGAGCTGGGAGTTGAGGAAAACACCCTAAAAAAGGACCTGGGCAAGGTGCTGCTCAAGCTCGAAGAGTTACAGGAACGCATGATCCAGGGGCCAGCCGAAGACAGCAAAAAAGCGACGGCGCTGAGCGAGCAAGACCAAAGCGACGCCCTGGAGCTGCTGCGCGATCCTGACTTGTTAAACCGCATCCTGTCCGACTTTAGCCGCTGTGGTGTGGTCGGTGAAGAAACCAATAAGCTAGTTGGTTATCTCGCGGCGGGAAGCCGTAAGCTGGATAGGCCCCTGGCCGTAATACTCCAAAGCACCAGCGCCGCCGGTAAAAGCAGTTTAATGGATGCCGTGCTCAACTTGATGCCGGAGGACGAGCGGGTGCAGTACAGTGCCATGACTGGCCAAAGCCTATTCTATATGGGCGAGACCAACCTCAAGCACAAGATCCTGGCCATTGCCGAGGAAGAGGGCGCCAGCAACGCCAGCTATGCCCTGAAGCTGTTGCAAAGTGAAGGCGAAATCACCATCGCCAGCACTGGCAAGGACGAGGCCACTGGCAATCTGGTCACCAAAGAGTACCGGGTGGAAGGCCCTGTGATGCTGTTCCTGACCACCACGGCCATCGATATCGACGAGGAGCTGTTAAACCGCTGCCTGGTGCTCACAGTGAACGAATCGAGAGAGCAGACCCGCGCGATCCACGAAGCACAAAGAAAACGCCGAACCTTGGATGGCTTGACCGCCAAGCTGGAAAAAGAGCAACTGGTAAAGCTCCACCGCAACGCGCAAAAGTTGTTACGCCCGTTGGCCGTAATCAACCCCTACGCCGATCAACTGACCTTCCTGGACGATAAAACCCGCACCCGCCGCGACCATGAAAAATACCTGACCCTGATCGACAGTATTACCTTGCTGCACCAATACCAGCGGGAGGTTAAAACCATCCATCACGCCGGTAAAAACATCAGCTATATCGAAGTGCAGCTCAGTGATATCGAGACCGCCAACCGCCTTGCCCACGAGATCCTGGGCCGCACCTTGGATGAGCTGCCACCGCAAACTCGAAAGCTGTTAAAGCTGATTCAGCAAATGGTGAAAGCGGAATGTGAGCAACAGAAAATCGAGCAAAAGGACTTCCGCTTTAGTCGTCGTGATCTGCGTGAAGTTGTGCAGTGGAGTGATACCGCGTTAAAGGTTCATATGGCCCGACTGGTTGAGCTGGAGTATCTGCTGATCCACCGAGGTGGACGCGGCCAAAGCTATGACTATGAACTGCTCTATGATCGGGCGAGTGGTGATGACCGGCAACACCTGATGGGCTTAATCGATGTTGAGAAGCTGAGTTACGATGTTAAGCGGTCAGGGCACAAGCCAAGCTGGTCAGGGGCTGGTCAGCCCTCAGTCCGGGGGCAGTCAGAGGCGGCGAAATCGGCGCAGCCCATGAACGATAAGGCTTCAAGCGCAGGTGGTCCGAAAAGTTCAGAAAGCCCTTCTAGAGCTAAAAATAATCATGCACGAAGTGCCGCCCAATCACACCGTAACCCAATGGCCGTGGTGCTGTCATGAGCAACAACAGCCTGACCTTCCTTAGCCGCTTGTATGTGGACCACCTAAAAGTGATGAACTATGCCGATAGAACCGTCGGCCACAGGGAAACCACTCTGACCCAGTTCAGCGCCTGGTGCGAAGAGCGCGGTATCCTTAAGGCCAGTGAAGTGACCAAGCCGATCCTGGAGCGTTACCGCAGACACCTGCACCACAGCCGCGACAAACGCGGCAATCCGTTCAGCGCCAAAAACCAGATGGCCCGCTTGATCCCGATCCGCGGCTTCTTCAAATGGGCCACCCGGCAAAATTACCTACTGTACAACCCGGCCAGCGAGCTGGAGTTGCCCAAGGTAGAAAAACGCCTGCCCAAGGCCACGCTCTCACCGGAGGAGGCCGAGCTGATCCTATCCCTGCCCAACATCCATACCGACGAAGGCTTGCGTGACAGGGCAATCGTAGAAGTGCTGTACAGCACCGGCATCCGCCGTATGGAAGTGGTCAACCTCACCCGCGCCGACCTGCACCCGGACCGGGGCGTGTTGGCCGTGCGCCAGGGCAAAGGCAAGAAAGACCGCTTCGTGCCCATCAGCGACCGGGCGATGGGCTGGCTCAAGCGCTATCTGGATGAGGTGAGAATCGGCTTTGCCATCGAGCCGGACCCGGAGAACGTCTTCCTCGAATCCACCGGCCAGCCCCTGACGCCGGATAAACTCAGCCGCCTGGTGTCCAAGTACATCAAGCAGGCCGATATCGGCAAGGGCGGTTCCTGTCACTTGTTCCGCCATACCGTGGCCACCTTGATGCTGGATAACGGTGCGGATATCCGCTTTATCCAGCAGATGCTGGGGCATGTGAGTATCGGCACTACCGAGATCTATACCCATGTATCTATCGTGAAACTTAAGCAGATCCACGATATGACGCACCCGACCATGCACAAGAAACATGAGTCGGACGACGAGCCCGAGGCGACAGAGGAGGAATTGTTGGCAACGTTAGAATCTGAGGATGACGATTAAAGTGGATGTAGCTATAATGCGATGTAATGCACTGTACTACACAAGGGTGAACCCTATGGGAATGACAAGCGTAAGAATGCCTGATGAGTTGCTGGATCGCTTGGAGCGTACAGCCGAACAACTGCGTCGCAGCAAGGGCTGGATTATTAAAGATGCCGTTGAGGAGTACCTGGCGCGAGAGGAGCTAAAGCAACGCCGTAACCAGGAAACTCTGGAGTCCTGGGAAGATTACAAAGCGGGTCGCGTCATTGATGGAGATGACATGATGGCTTGGCTGGACAGCTGGGGAACCGATGATGAAAAGGAACCGCCCTTTAAATGAAAGTGACCTATACCGCACGAGCCGGGCGAGACTTTGCCCGGCTTCGTGATTTTATCCGTCAAAAGAACCCGCAAGCGGCACAAAAAGCCGGCCGCCAACTCAAGAAAAATATCCAAACCCTGGTCGATCAACCGCAGATGGGAACACCAGTGGAAGAGCTGGAAAACTTCCGCGAGCTGGTTGCCCGTGACTACATTGTGCGTTATCGCGTACTGTCAGATGAGATCGTGATCTTGAATATCTGGCATGGAAAGGAAGACCGTTAAGGGCGGGCATCAAGCACTCACCCGCGTGTCACTAAGCTTGCAAAAAAAGCGCAAGCTTGGCGCCACCCTCGCCCCGTGCCAGCATCAGGTTCAAACCGTTCGTTCCTGCCTCCAGCACTGCGTGCTTCCGGGCAGTGCTGGCGCACTGCATAGGGAATAAGGCCGCTCTGTCGCATGTCATGGTGCTTGCAAGTGTCGTCTGGTGCGCTGCTTCCGTTTTAGCCGCTAAAAGACGTCCAGCGCGCACCAGTCGTCAAGCCTGGGCAAGCACCACGCCACACTCCATAGCCCTGTCTAGCCAGCCTCCCCCGGCGCAAAAAGCGCGCCTCCCCGCCCTAAAACCCTACCCGCCGGCACGGGCACACCCTGTGCCGGCGGGGTTGTTCGTGCTTCGTAGCAAACCCTGTACAAGCATCAGCGGCTAAGGCGGGCAGGGCCGGGCTGGTTGCTGGCTTGGGTTTGTTTACCCCCTAGCCCCCAAGGGGGAACAAACAGGCTGGCGCAAGCGCGCTTAAAAGCGTTTGCTTCTCCCCCCTAAATCCCCCCGCTGGGGGGACTTCAGCCCGTGCCAGCGGGTAGAGCGTGTCTGCTGCATGCCCCTTCAGGATAGCCCCGTGCTCGGACTGTCAAGGCCAAGCCGCTGCGCGGTGCTGCGCAGCCTTGACAGCCCTGCGCGCGGCGCTCTGTGGAAGTGGCATACATCAGTCACTTGTTCCTGACAGTGACTGAAATACATCACATCCATGTGAATAACAGCCACTTAGGAGAAAGTTATGAAGAATGTGCCTTATGAGATCAAAACAATCATCAATGTCGCCAACCAGTTGGCCACCACCGGCAAAAGCGGCGCGTCCACCGGCGAGCGGATCGCGGCGGAGTTCGTCCTCAATCGCATGGAGTTCCTACCGGCCAGTTACCCGGATGTCCTGGACGCCTGGGATCGTCTGGATGATGAATGGCAGGAATACGTCAAGCTGATCAAAGAGCAATATGATGACTTACTGGTACCTTGGTAAGCACAAAGGGGCGCTACCGCGCCCCTGGTTGTTGTCATTAAAACCAATAAAAACAGACTTTAAGCGCCGTTCGCCGCAAAGTTGCTAGATCCAAAAGTGATGTTACGCTGGAGAAAATAAACACTTGAGGGGGGTTGAATAATGAGAGACTTGGCGGAACTGTTGGCGGTGTTGCACGGGCTTGACCCCATGTTCGTGATCGCGTTTATGTTGTGTCTGTATCTGTTAGTGAAAAAGCCCTGTAAATGAGCGAGAATGCGCGTCGGGGAAAATTTTACTAGCTGCGCGAACGCGCCGGGGAAACGCCCGGTAAGGTGTTGATGGCACTAGGAAAAATCGGTTGCGGGCTACGATGTTGCGTCGGGTGCGTGCATCTGCACAAAAGGGGATGGCCCGGTCCGCATTTGAAGATGCATACGGCGATATACTGAAGGCTGGTGGCATTGATATCGATGCCAATATTAAGGAAGCTAATGAAATGAGTCTTTCAGACTGGATAAAAGCTGTTGCTACTAGGGGAAAATGGGACTATAAAAATAGCAAAGCACTAATTGCAGCCGACTTTAGTCCGGCTCGTTTAGATGAGTTTGGCAACGTTCATTTTGGTGTTGTGGCTGCGGCCCATGGTTTTAGCCTATCTGCTACCTTGTTCGGTGCGGGAAGTTATCAGGTGTTTAGGCAGTCTGGAGGATCTTTATGGGATTGGGGTAACGCTCCCTTCCTGGCGTCCGATAGCGAAGCTCGCTTTTATACACACATGGGCTGGACGTGGGGTGACAATCCAGGTGACTCAGTTAATATCATGAAAGGGTGGGATTACTATGATTCGAATTATTAAGGTCGCTATGGCGATTTTGATGGTGAGTCAAGTGGTGTGTGCTACGCCTCTGGGAGATAGAGACTCGGCGGTCGAATGGTTCGAAAGCAACCGAGTTGAACTGAAGTCATTACTTAAAATCGTCCTTTCGCATCAGAACATCCGGCGCGTAGAGGGTATGAATATGGCCTTTGTTCCCAAATACGGCGATTTTTCGAAAGAGGATATTCAGGCTTACAAGAAGGCGTTAGAAATGTCTGGGGACCTTGGAGTTCAGGCCATTGATATTTCAAGAAAAGGAAATAACTTGGACGGCAATTTGTTAGGTGTGGAGATGGTTTTGGTATCCGAAGGATTGGCCACAAAAGGTTATGCATTGACGGTCGAATATATTCCTGATCCAAGCTACGTTGAAAAAGCCGAGAAGCACGGGATACTCTACTATCCTCTTGATGCCGATAACTGGTATTTAGTCGAATACATAAACAAGTAAAACTAGTTGGTCCAAGCCTAACTGGAGGTCGGCCGGCTGGGTTAGGGTGTTCAAAAGTCTGTGGTAGTCAGGGGCTATTGGTTGCTGGTCCGACATGAAACGTGTTGTTGGTATTAAAACCAGAACGATAAATAAAACCGAATGACGTCGGCGTCGAATTCGTACAGGGGTTCTTCGCCGGCGGCGTATTCTTCTGGTGACACTGTCACGTCTCTGAAATTGTCGTACTCGAACTGAATCCGGTCCCAGAATAAGTTGATGGTGCTTTTCTCAAAGCCGGGCACGGCGCCTCGGGGTAAGGTGTAGGTAACTCCCGCAGCCAGTGTGGTGGAGTTGAAGGGGCCCATTTCCTTGTCCCGGGCCATATAGTTCTGGGCGTCCCGGAAGGGGAACAGGTCGCTATAGAAATCCGCGCCGGTCTGTTGGTAGTCCCGCCATTTGAGCTCCAGCAGCCAGTTGTCCTTTAGGCTGTGGGTGTAGCGCAACTCGATGGTGTCCGCTTCGATGGCCCAGTTGTCTTCAAAGTAGCGGTATTCACCGCGAAGGGCCGAACGCCGGTTGGGCAGGTGGTAAATGGCCCGCAGCGCATAGGCGTCGCTGTTGCGGGTGTTCGGGTAGACTTCCGGCTGGTAGCTGTAGCCGCGCGCGCTGGTGGGGTCGCGGTAGCGGACCTGGCGGTAGGCGTTGTTGAGAAAGCCTTCGTCCACAACGGCTTCATAGCTAAAGGCGGCGATTAGGTCCGTGCGCAGCACCTGGGAGATGTTGATGCCGTAGCGCCGCCGCTCGAGAACTTCCTCGAAGTCGGGGCGGTCATTGCGGCCGATGACATCGTCGCCGTAGCTGGTGTTAAGGCTGACGGTGGTCAGGTCTCCGAAGAAGGTCTGGGTAATGCCGAAGCTGTAGGTGGTCGCGTCGTAGTCGTTTTCTTCACTGGAGGCCCAGCCCAGGCTGATCAGGGTCCGGTCGTTCAGGTATTGCAGGCCGGCGTTGTATTCGGTGCGCTCCTCGGCATAGGGGCTAGCGGCGGAATTCACATCCACGCCGGCCGCTTCCACATCGATGGACGCGCCGCTGACGGTGTCTACATAGTACTTTCCGGATACCGACACCGATTCGCCCAGATTCTTACGCACCAAGACTGCCGGCCCGTCGATTTTCACTCCGCCGCCCTCGTAGCTGTGGTAGAGAATATCGATGCGTTCTTCCGGCAGCACGGAGCTGAGCGCCGGGGCGCTGAACAGAATCAGTAGGGCGCCGAGGTAACGCTTGAGCGGGCGCTTAGTTACAGCCACAACCGCCCCCCGCACTGCCGTCGGCACCGCGCCCGGCTTCCCGAGCGTCGTGAACGTGGCCCAGGTAGCTGCTTGAGGCCGGGTTTCGATCAAAGCTCATAATCGGGTCGGCCAGTTTCTGACGCTCGTAGGGTTGGACCCAGGGCTGCACGCTGCAGGCGCCGAGGAAACCGCACAGGGCGAGCATCAGGCTGTAGCGTAATGGTTTCATTCCCGAATCAGTTCCCGAATCTGTTTGCGGTATTTTTCTTCGTCGCCTTCTTTGTAGCCCCGGTTGACGTAGCGGACTTCACCGTCCCGGTCCACCATCACGGTGGTGGGCATGGCGCTCACCTGGTAGGTGCGGCTCACGTCGCTTTCCGGGTCGTACAGAATCGGGAAGGAGACGCCGACGTTTTCCAGGAATTTTTTCGCCGCTTCCGGGTCCTGCTCGACGTTGACCCCGAAGAGCGTAAAGCCGGCGTCTTTGTAGCGGTCGTACAGCTCGTCCAACAGCGGCATTTCCTTGCGACACGGGGCGCACCAGGAGGCCCAGAAGTTGATCATCACCACTTTGCCGCGCTGCTCTTCAAGCCGGATGTTTTCCCCGCTTTCGCTTTTCAGGGTGAAGTCCGGCGCCTTTTCGGCGTGAGCCGCCATGGCAGTAAAACCAAGGGTGGCGAGTAACAGGATACGAACCAGTTTCATGGGGTTGCCCTCTTGCATCAGCACTAGAAAAAGACCGAGACGCCCAGACGCGCCTCAAGGTTATTCACTTCCACTTCCCGACCGAAGAGCTCGTGGGTAAATACATGGCCGCGCATGCCCAGGTCGAACGCCAACCAATCAGTGGCATAGAGTTTAAAGCCGGCGCCCAGATTGTAGGTGAAGTACTCCTGCCCGGCGAACTCGGTATTGCCGGCCCCACCGATCACATAGGCGCTGGTGTTAAAACTCCAGTTTTTAGTTAGATAAATCTGCCCGGGCAGGAAATTGTAGCCCAGGGATAAATTGTAGTAAGTGTACTCCCGCTGGTCCTCGGTCAGCAGCTCCACCGCGCCGCTGAGCAATTCATAGCTGGTTTCCCGAGTCTCGGTCACGCCGTAGTTGGCCTGCAGGAAAAAGTCCTCACTGACGTGGTAACTAAGGCTGGCCCCGGCGACATCGTTGCTGCCGAAGTCCTCGACGCTCATCAGGCCGTAGAACACACCGAACTCGAAGTTCTCGGTATCGAGATCCCGCTCACTGATGGTCCGGCGCTCTTCGTCCGGGCCGACAATATCCCCGAGGGGACCGTCGTCCTGGGCGAGGGCGAGCGGGGCGCTACCGGCCAGGGCGAGCCCTAGAAGTAGACGTTGAAACCGATTTGCCATTCGGTGACCTCTTCGTTGGTATCACGGCTGGTGAGTATCTGGTGATGGGTGGCGTCGATGCGCAGGAAAAAACGCCGGGTCAGATACACATAGGTGCCGAGGCTGGTTTGAAACAGGTTATCTTCCCGGTCTTCGGCTTCGACGAGGGTGGCACTGGGCTCGATGTTGATCTGTCCGGTGCCGAGCCGAAAGTAGGGGGACACTGGCCATTCGGGAAAGGGCTGGTGCATAAGGCCGACGCTGAGTATCTGGCTGTCGGAAAACTGGCCGGTGTTTTGCGACAGGCGCAGGTCGGCGGTCAGGTGTTCGGTAAAACGAAAGCCGGCGTTGAGGCTGAGGGCGTCGGCGCCGTCGAAGTCGCCGGTGGCGAAGCCGATTTCCCAGCGCCGCTCGAGGTAGTCGTCTTGGGTGGCGGCGGTGATGTCGGGGGCCTGGCCGCTACCATCTTGGGTGTGTGCGAGGTTGTCGATGTGTATCCAGCCGCTTTTGCCCCGCCTTGTGGTGATTTTGATCCAGTCGGTGCGGCGTTTTTCTAGGGTAATTTTTTCGTCTTTTTCGATGATATAAAAAACGGGGTAACCACGACCGGGGCCTGTGTGCACGTCGATAAAGGTGTTGGCGACGGTGACTTTGGGGTCGTCGGCCTGAGCGCAAACTCCAAACAGGGTCAGAAAAATAATGGTGAGGGAGGTGGCGAGTTTTTTTGTTGCGGAGAGTCCGGCCCGCAGTGGGGTAAGCCCTTCCAAGACACGCTGCAAGTCCATCCCTGGACGCTCGCAACCGCGAATCCCGCGCTCTACGGTCTTGGAAGGGCTTACCCCACTGCGGGCCTCGGTGCTACGTAGTGAGCTCTTCCCCCTCCAGAAATTTGGGTGAGGTTGGCACTCTTGGTTACTACAGAGTGAGGAGGTCAGGGGAGAGGTGTACCCCTCCAGGACCGTAGAGCGCGGGATTCGCGGTTGCGAGCCTACAGGGATGTATTCATGGCGTGTCCTGGAGGGGTACACCTCTCCCCTGACCGGAGCAGACGCCGCATCAAAGGGTAAAAACCTAGACAACAAAGAAACCAAGTCCCTCATTCTTCGTCCTGTCGCGCCCGATCGAATTGATTGTTGTAATAGCGGGCGCCGGTATCGAGCCATTCCCGCAGGAGTCGGAGTTCATCGGGGTTGAGCATAGCACGGTGGTCTACGGTTCCGGGAGCGCTCAGGTCGTTTTCCTGAGTAAAGCGGGCGAAGAACGCCGCACTGGCCGCCGCCCCGCCGCGAGAGAGAGGCGCCTGCACCGGCACCGGCGCCAGAATCGGAATGGGCTCGCCGTTCTCATCCAACACCAACTCTCCCTCTTCATCGGTCTGGAACTCACCGGTCTCCACCAAAAGATCCACCACCGCGCCGTCCACAATCGTGACCTCATTGTCCCGGTTCAGAAGCTCCTCGTAAGACACCATCTCGCCGCCACCGGCCGCATCACTCACCAGCTCCAATTGGCCCGCCGGGAGCTGCGGCTCGTTGTCCGGCCCGAAGCGGGTGTGGCAGCCGATACAGGTGTGATCAATGGGCTCGCCCAGGCCGTCCAGGACCAGCTCCGCCGCACCCTCCTCGTTGTTTTCGGTGAGCAGCCGGGTCCGATCCCACAGCGGTTGGATATGGTTCTCGTAATTGATGATGATCCGGCACTGAGGAGTCCACTGGGTCAGACAGCCCTCGGTGGTTGGAGGGTAAGTGGGTGAAACGGTCAGGCCTTCGTCGGCGTTGTCGCCGTTGACGTACTCCCGGTAGCGATCGGCGGCCAGGGCGCTGTAGAGGCGCTGATGTGCTGCATCGGGAGCGCGCACGGCCGGATCGGTCCAGACATCAACGTAGTGGATATTGACGTTCGGCTCCCGTGGTCCGCGCTCGGTGCAGGTGCCGGGGTCGTCGGGGTTGCTGCACTCCACCGCGATACGGGCATCAAACTGGGCCATGGTCTCGCCCATTTCCGGGAAAACCGGCGTGCCGAACGCATCGGTTCGCAGGGTATTGGGGAAGGGTTGGCCGGTGGTCTCCGCGCCGCTATAGGCGGGGGCCGGCCCTCGGTCCGGGTGACCGTGGGGAACCTGGCTGTTGCCGGTATGGCAGCCGGCGCACTGGCGTTGCTCCCCCGGGCGCAACTGCAGCCAGTTGCGGTGTTGGGGCATGATCCGGGTGCCTTCCTCATCCACCACGTCAAAGCTGAACGCCACATCGGCGGGGACTTTGGTCATTACCGAGCCGTCGGGTTCGATGGGCACGTAGCCCAGAATTTCCCGCAGACCTCGGTTGGCGTTAAAGCGGTTGCCGAATACCTCGTCGTCCTGGTCGTTCAGGGTGTTGTTGTCCGGGCGGGACACGGCCTTGATCAGGCGCAGGAATCGGGCCGGCCGGTCCTCGGCGTTGGTTTGGGCCGGGTCCATCAGCGTGTCCACCTCCTCGGTCAAAGTGCCGTCCAGGTCGTACACGTTTTGAATGTGCAGCACGCCCACGCCTTCATTCACCCAGTCCGCGTCGGGCACCACCGGTTCCTGAAAGCCCGGGCGGGGGCGGGGCTCCAGGGCCACCGGTTCGGTCACCATCTGGTCTTCCTCGGCCAGCACCACCGGCTGTTGGGTCGGGCCCTGAGGGTCGAACACCCACAAACCGAACACTGGCGGCGCTGGCTCAGTGCCATCGGTGGCCAGCCAGTCGTCGGTGCAGGGCACCAGGCGCTCTTCCTCGGGCAGTGACAGGCGGCAGGGGCTCCAGCTCACCAGTAAGCGCTCACTACCGTCCTGCATGGGATAAGCGCTGTGGTACAGCCCGGCGCGGGAGAGGTCACCATTCAGGGGAATGGGCTGCTCGGCCAAAGACGTTTGCGCGGGGCCGCCGTCGTCCCCTTCAATCGTTTGCTCCGCCTCCACGAAGGCGGTGATATCCACCTTCACCAAATCGCCCCCCAGCAGATCCTCCCGAGGCTTGGCGATAGCCAGCAACTGCCCGTCCCGCATCAACTGGGGTGAAAACAGCGCCGGCGTGTCATCACCGGAAAGGCTGTGATAGCCATATTCGGGGGCCAGCGTGGTGCCGTCAGGGTTCAACCGGTACAGGCTAATCCGCCCCCGCCCGAAGCCGTCCCACCGAGAAAACAAAATCCGGCCGTCATCCCTTACCAACGGCTGCAAATCGTGACTCTGGTTATAACTCACCTGCTCGATATTGCGCCCGTCACCGTCCATAACGTGCAGCACCAGCGCCGCCTGATTGTCGTTCTCCGTCTGCGCGGCAAACTGCGGCTTGCCATCGTCCAGCAACACCGCCCGGCTTCGGGTCTGGCGGGTGGAAGTAAAGACTATACGGTCATCAGGAAGGTAGTGAGGGCTCACATCCTCCCCGGCCTCAGCGCTTAAATCCGAGGGAATCACCCGCCGAAGCGCCTCCGTCTCTAGACTGTACTCCCAGATATTCCAGGTCGGCTGCTCATCGTCATCCGCATCCTCAATCTCCGGAGCCCGCAGCGCAAACAGAAAGCGATCCCCATCCGGGTGTACCGACAAATCCTTCACATCGTACAGCGCCCCCTCCTCAAACAACTCAGCGGTCAACACCCGTCGCCCGGCCGTCGCCGTCGCCCGATCCTGAAAAACCAAACGCGCCCCGGGCCGAAACTCCGCCGGGTCCGTCAACACCTCCGGCAGAATCGCCATGGAATCCTCATCCCGAGGCACCGGCCGCACCACATACGCCAGCGGAAAATCCACCACCACCGGATCCGCCTCCTGATCCCCACCGGTCTCCCCCTGAACGGGATCGCCCACGCCACCGCCGCAGGCGATAAGCGCCAGAGCGAGAGACAGGGGAAGTAAAAGGTGGCGAAGGACGGTGAATGACATGAAATTTATCTCTTGAAGAGTGTTATGTCGTTATTAATCCGGTTCCCGCAAGTAAGGGTTCCGCCGGCCCAATTATGGTGTGGTGTTTGGGTCGCTACAACGTGCCGAGGGCGGCAGTAAGGTGGTACCCATCAAGACCGTAGAGCGCGGGATTCGCGGTTGCGAGCGTACAGGGATGTACTTGCAGCGTGTCTTGATGGGTACCACCTTACTGCCGGCCGTCCGTTAAGCTACCGCTACAAGGGCCTGGAGGTTCCTCAACCAAATAGAAAGTCATTATCGACGCTTTCCCACCCGAATGAATGGGGTCTGGCGCCAAAAAGCGGCATCGAATGCCCTATTTGTGACGCACTTAACAAAAATACTGGCTATACAAGCACAGGAAGTGACCTCCTTCACCCCTATAATGAGACAAAAGCGCGACATTATTAAACACGCAACCGCCACCACCTTGCCTCTGCCCTCCCCGGCCGCACTAGAGGCAAGCCTTGGCCTTGGGGAGCAACCGTGATCAACACCCACCCATCCACGGCGAAAGCCGCGCGTCTGGGCCTGTGCGCACTGCTAATCAGTGTCACCAGCCTCGCCGCCCAGGCAGGGTCACGCGAACAGGCCCTGCAAATCCACAACCGCATCGCCGGCGTGCCGCCCAGCGAAACCGTCCTGCTCGACATGGCCCAACACATCGACAACGGCGACACCGACGCCGCCGTGGAAATGGCCATGAACAACGAAGGCTTCTACAGCGTCACCCTCAAAAACATGGCCACCCCCTGGACCAACCGGGACATGAACGTCTTCGCCCCCTTGAACGACTACACCGCCACCTTCATTGGCATGGTGCGCGACGGAGAAGACATTCGCGGACTGCTCTACGACAACATCCTCTACGTGGGCGAGGGTAGCGGCCTGCCCGCCTACGCCAACGACAACAACAACCACTACGAAGCCCTGGAAGAGCGGGGGCTGCCTCTGGGTGACCCGGACACCCTGGTCAAGCACACCCAGTCCGAGGTTACCGGCCTGCCCGCCGAGGCCACCGCCGGCATTATGACCAGCCGCGCCGCCGCCCGCGCCTTCTTTTACGCCGGCACCAACCGGGCCATGTTTCGCTTCACCCTGCTCAACCACCTGTGCCGGGACCTCGAGCAGGTGCACGACACCAGTCTGGTTCCCGACCGCATCCGTCAGGACGTGAGCCGCAGCCCCGGCGGTGACAGTCGGGTTTTCCTGAACAACTGCATGGGCTGCCACAACGGCATGGACCCGCTCGCCCAGGCCTACGCCTACTACAACTGGGAGTACGACGCCGAAGCCGACCCCACCGGGGAGGACGGCCGGATCACCTACAACCGCGAAGGCGAGGTGGAGCCCGAAACCGGCACCCGCGTGGTGCCCAAATACCATATTAACGCCAACACTTTTCGCTATGGCTACGTCACCATGGATGACGGCTGGGACAATTACTGGCGCAAGGGCAACAACCGCGTCCTGGGGTGGAGCAACGCCCTGCCCGGCAGTGGCGAAGGGGCCAAAAGCATGGGCCGGGAACTGGCTCACAGCGATGCCTTCGCCAGTTGCCAGGTGGAAAAGGTGTTTGAGCAGGTTTGCCTGCGTCAGCCCGGCAGTGCGGCTGACCACCAGTTGATAGAAAGCGCGACCGATACACTGGCATCCAACGGTTATGACCTGCGTGAAGCCTTTATTGCCACCGCCGACCACTGTAAGGGGGAATAAGCATGACTTATCTTCGCCGTTCCCTCTTTGCCTCCTTTGCGACGCTCGCGGCCGTCATGCTGCTCTCGGCCTGCGGTTCCGACAGCGGCTCCGGTGTCCAGAAAAACGTCGATCCGAACGAGGATGTGCCCACGGTGAACTACACCGGCCCGGCGCCGCAAACCGACGATGTGCAGCAGTTCAAGCTCGCCGTCTGGGATCCGCTTGCCACGGAAAACCGCTGCGGCAGCTGCCACGGCACCGGCGGGCAGGAGCCGACCTTTGTCCGTGCCGACGATATTAACCTGGCCTACTCGCAAGCGAACACCGTGGTGGACCTCGCCAGCCCCGCCAGCTCGCGAATGGTGACCAAGGTGGCCGAGGGCCACAACTGCTGGCAGGCCAGCGCCGATGCCTGTGCCGATATTATTGCCGGCTACATCGAAAGCTGGGCCAGCGCGTCCGGGGCGGTGGTCAATCGGGTGGTGTTTGAAGCGCCGAACGACCAGGACGTGGGCAGCAGCAAAATCATGCCCTCGGAGCCGGGGGAGTTTTCCTCCACGGTTTATCCGTTTCTGCGAGACTATTGCAGCGAGTGTCATACCCGCAGCGCCCCGACCGCTCAACAGCCTTACCTGGGCAGCCCCTCGCTGGATATCGCCTACGAGGCCGCCCGTACCCGTATGCGCCTGGATGCGCCCGCCGAATCCCGCTTGGTGCAACGGCTTGCGAGCGAAGGGCACAACTGCTGGAGTGATGACTGTCAGGCCGATGCCGATGCCATGGCTCAGGCCATTGCCGACTTCGCCGACAGCATTCCGGTGACCGAAATCGACCCCGATCTTGTCGTTAGTCGAGCACTGGGTCTGGGCGATGGCATTGTCGCCAGCAATGGCGGCCGGGTGGACAGCCACATTATCGCCAAGTACGAGTTCAAAACCGGTAAAGACTCCATTGCCTACGACACCAGCGGCGTTGAACCCGCGGCCAACCTGAACTTGAGCGGGGACGTCGAGTGGATGAGCTCCTGGGGCATTCGGCTCAACAGCAGCGGCGCGGATGGCAAGGCCCAGGCCGCCACCAACGGCAGCCGCAAACTCCATGAGCTGCTCACCGCCACCGGCGAATACAGCATCGAGGCGTGGGTTATTCCAGACAACGTCACCCAGGGCGACGGCGGAGCCGACACCGCCCGCATTGTCAGCTACTCCGGCAGCAATGATGTTCGCAACTTTACCCTGGGCCAGACGCTGTACAACTACGACTTCCTGAACCGCAGCAGCGAGACCGACGTTAACGGTCTGCCCGCCCTGTCCACCAATGATGCCGACGAGCGCCTCCAGGCCACCTTGCAGCACGTAGTGGTGACCTTTGACCCGGTGGACGGCCGTCAGATCTTTGTAAATGGCGAGTTCACCGGTGACGCCGATCCGCTGGCGGGCGCGGCCATGGAAGAGTGGAGCGAAACCTTCGCTCTGGTACTGGGCAATGAGGTGTCCGGGTCCGAGTATGCGTGGAGCGGCAGCATTCGCTTTCTGGCCATTCACAACCGGGCATTAAGCGCGGAGGCGATCAGTGCCAACTTCGATGTGGGCGTGGGCGCGCGTTACTTTCTGCTGTTTAACATCTCCCACCTTATCGACGTGGAAGGGGCCTACATCAGTTTTGAGGTTCAGCAGTTTGACGACTACGGCTACCTGTTTGCCGAGCCTTTCTTTCTCACGCTGGACGGGGAGGCCAGCGTGCCTCCGACTCCGGTGGAGGGCATTCGCATCGGCGTCAACGGCCGCGAATCCCCAACCGGCCAGGTGTTTGCCGCACTGGATACCGAGCTGAGCACCGAGGCGATGGTCGATGGCCGGCAGACGCTCTCGGGCCAGGGCGCGGTCATCGAGTTGCAACAGGGCCCGGCGAGCGACCAATTCTTCCTAACGTTTGATCGGTTGGGCGAGCACGAGTTTGTGCGTGTCGAAGCCGAGCCTCCAACGCCGGCTGAACCCGCGACGATTGAGGATCAGCCCACCATGGGCTTGCGCTCCTTCGCGGCGATCAACGCGACCCTGTCCGCCGCTACGACCGTGCCCAAAACCCACGCGGCGGTGGCGGAGACCTACCAGAAAGTCCGCCAACAGATGCCCATCGAGCCCCAAGTGAGTGGCTTTGTCGCCGCCCATCAGATGGGGGTGACCCAACTGGCGGTCGCTTACTGCTCCGCTTTGGTCTCCGATACCAGCCGACGCAGCGAGTACTTTGCGGGCTTCAACTTTAATGTCGACGTCGCGGCCGCGTTTGATTCCGACGGGCGCAGCGCGGTCATTGAGCCTTTGCTGCGGCACTTGCTGGCGGCGGAAATCGACGGGCAGCCCTTGGACAGTCAGGCCGACCCCGACGCCTTGCGCACCGAGCTCAATGGTCTGATCGATACCATGGCAGGGGGCGGCGGTGATGTGCAACGAGCCAACCGCATCGTTACCGCCACCTGTGCGGCCACCCTGGGCAGCGTCCTGACGCTGTTGCAATAAACCGGATTTGGAAATAGGCAGAGTCTTATGAAACTACGCAAAACGCCACTGCATCCGGATGCGCCCCTGCTGCTGGAAGGGCATCACCGCCCCATGACCCGGCGGGAGCTGATTGCCCACGGTTTCAAGGCCGGCGCCGGTACCATTGTCGGCGGTGCCCTGAGTGGCCTAGTGGTGAACTCCGCTTTGGCGCAGGAAGTAAGCCTGAGTAACGATATTGAGGAGCTGCGTCAGGCCTGCGGTATCGCCAGCAGCGGAGCGGGCAAAATTCCGTTTATCTGTTTTGATCTGGCAGGCGGCGCCAATATGGCCGGCTCCAATGTGCTTGTGGGTGGTCCGGGTGGCCAGATGGATTTTCTCAGCACCGCCGGTTACAACAAACAGGGGCTACCGGGGGACATGACGCCCTCCTCCTCCACTGACGACTTCGTTAACACCGACCTGGGGCTGGCCTTTCACAGCGACAGCCAAATGCTCGCCGGCATTCTGGAGAAGGCCAGCGGCCGTTCGGGGCAGGTCAATGGTTGTGTGATTCCCGCCCGCTCGGAAAACGACACTGGCAATAATCCCCACAACCCCATGTACGGGATCAACCGCGCCGGCGCCAATGGCGAGCTGCTGGCGTTGGTTGGCTCCCGGGCCAACGACTCTGGCGGCAACTCCATGGCCCCGGCCTCGCTCATCAACCCCGAGGCCCGGCCCACCAAAGTGGACCAGCCCAGCGATGTGACCGGCCTAGTGGACACCGGTGACTTGGTGAACCTGCTCAGTCAGGAAGACACCGTGCGGGTGATGGAGTCCATGACCCGAATGAGCCGGGAGCGGCTTAACAACCTGAGTTTTGACACCTCTCAGGATGAGCAGCTCAAAGAGCTGCTGAGCTGCGGCTATGTGAAAAGTGCCGATTTGGCGGCCCGCTTTGGAGACCCCGCCTCCATTGACCCGGAGAGGGACGATGATATTGTCGGGCCCAACGGCGTATTTTCCGATGAAGAATTCGACAGCGACCGGGAGTTCCGCAAGACCGCCTCGGTGATGAAGCTGGTGGTGGAAGGCCGCGCGGGGGCCGGCACGGTCACCATGGGCGGCTACGACTACCACACCGGCGACCGCGCCACGGGCGAAATCCGCGACCTGCGCGCCGGGCGCTGCATCGGCGCCTGCTTGGAGTACGCCGCGCGCAAGAACGTGCCCATCATGATTTACGTGTTCAGTGACGGTTCGGTGTTCAGTAACGGCATGATTGACGACTCGCCCGAAGGTCGGGGCAAGGGCGTTTGGACCGGGGACAACCAACAGACCGCCGCCTCCTTCTTCCTGGTGTACAACCCCACCGGCCGGCCCCAGTTAATGGACACCGGTAGTGGTACCGCCACGCATCAGCAAATCGGCTACATGCGCCCCAGCGGTGATGTGGAAACCGCCTCCACCCCGGCGGCCAACAACGTCAACCTGCTGGTGGAAACGGTGGTGCTCAACTACATGGCGTTGCATGGCGAGCAGTCCCGGTTCGAACAGAAGTTCGAGCGCCACGGCCTGGGCAACAGCACCATGATGGACCGGCTGACCGGCTTCCAGCCCATCTGCAACGGCACCATCGACCAACCGACCTAAAGCCTTCCGTAGAGCGCGGTAAGCGAAGCGCACCCGCCACCCGCCGTCGCCAAGTAGCGGGTACGACGAGTGCGCTTCGCTTACCGCGCCGTATACCTTACTTCTCCACTCCTTTGTTTTGAATCAAAGTTCCCGTGATCCTTTCTTCCCTCCTCCGTCGTAAGGTGTAGAGTGTGTTAAAACTCTGCTAATCTCCTCCATGGAGGTTTTCTTCTATGAAACGACTGTGCGACGGATTGTTGGGCGATGGCCTCTTGGCGTTTGGCCTGGGGCTGATGTTTCTATTCTGGGCGGGCTCAGTACAGGCGCAGGCTTCGGAAGAAGCGGTGCCAGAGGGGCCCCATGTCGCCGAGATAACGATCGACGGGCCCATTGGCCCCGCCACCAAGGATTACCTGCTGCGCTCCATTGAGGAAGCCAACGAGAACGGCGCTCATGCCGTGCTGCTTCGCATGGACACCCCGGGCGGGCTCGACGCCGCCACGCGCGACATTATCAAGGGCCTGCTGGCCTCCCCGCTTCCCGTTATTACCTACGTTCACCCCGCCGGCGCCCGTGCCGCCAGCGCGGGTACCTATATTCTCTATGGCAGCCACGTAGCAGCCATGACGCCCTCCACCAGCCTGGGGGCGGCCACCCCGGTGCAGATGGGCGGCCTGCCCACGCCCGGCGGGGAACCGCAAAAGCCCACGGGTGAGAATGGCGGCTCAGGCGCCGAGGGCGAGGACGCCGAGCAATCGCAGGGCGGGGACAGTGGTGAGGGCGCCCCGCAGCCCGGTTCCACCATGGAGCGCAAAGTCATCAACGATGCCGTGGCCTTTATTCGAGGCCTGGCGGAACGTTACGGGCGCAACGCCGACTGGGCGGAAAAAGCCGTGCGCGAAGCGGTCAGCCTGACGGCCACGGACGCGTTAGAGCAGAACGTGATCGATGTGGTGGCCGAGAACCGCGAAGACTTGCTGGCTCAACTGGATGGCAGGGAAGTCGAGCTCGAAAGCGGGACGGTGACGCTCGCCACGGCGGACCTGCCGATCCGCAGCTATGCGCCCGACTGGCGCAACGAGTTGCTCAGTATTGTCACCAACCCGCAAGTGGCCTCCATTCTGCTGCTGATCGGGGTCTACGGCTTGATTCTTGAGGGCTACAACCCGGGGGCCATGGTGCCGGGGGTTGTGGGCGTGATTTGTCTGCTGCTGGGGCTCTACGCCTTGCAGGTATTACCGGTGAACTACGCCGGGCTCGCCCTGATTTTCTTGGGGGGTTGTCTGATTTTAGCCGAGGCCTTTATTCCCAGCTTCGGGGTGCTGGGTATTGGCGGCGTGGTGGCTCTGGTGTTTGGCTCCATCATGCTGGTGGATACCGACGTGCCGGGCATGGAAGTCTCCTATGAAATTGTTGGAGCTGTAGCGGCCGTCGGCTCGTTGGTTGTATTGGGCATCGTCACCATGGTGGGCCGAAGCTTGCGCATGCCCCGCCAAGACGCTGCCCGTGCCATGGTCGGCCGGGAGGCGGAAATAGCCCAGGCCTCGGGCCACTCTGGAAAAGTACGAATTGACGGGGAGTTTTGGGATGTGACCAGCGAACAAACGCTAACCCCTGGCGATCAAGTTCAGGTGGTGGACCAGAACGGGCTGCATTTAAAAGTCCGTGGCAAGTCGTAAGTTTTCTAAAAACCGTATTTCGTTAACCGTTTTTAAATCACTGAAGAGGGAGTGCTCCCGATGATGGTTGAATATTTTTTTGGTTTATTGGCAACGTTTGTCGTTCTTCTGCTCGCTTATGCCATTCGCATTTTGCGCGAATACGAGCGGGGTGTGGTGTTCATTCTGGGCCGCTTCCAGTCGGTGAAGGGGCCTGGTCTGGTGATCATTATTCCGTTTATCCAAACGATGGAGAAGGTGGACCTTCGCACCATCGTGATGGATGTGCCCAGTCAGGATGTGATCAGCCGGGATAACGTCTCGGTGAAAGTGAATGCGGTCGTGTATTTTCGGGTGATGGACCCGCAGAAGGCGATTATTAATGTGGAGCATTATTACGAGGCGGTGAGCCAGCTGGCGCAGACGACGCTGCGCTCGGTGCTGGGTAAACACGAGCTGGATGAGATGCTGGCGGAGCGGGATAAGTTGAATCAGGATATTCAGGGGATTCTGGATCAGAGTTCTGACAATTGGGGCATCAAGGTCAGCAATGTCGAGATCAAGCATGTGGACATTGATGAGAGCATGATCCGCGCCATCGCCCGCCAGGCGGAGGCGGAACGCTCCCGGCGCGCGAAGGTGATTCACGCTGAAGGTGAATCCCAGGCGGCGGCGAAGTTAACGGACGCGGCCGAGGAGTTGTCGAAGAATCCGAATGCGATGACGCTGCGTTATTTGCAGACCTTGATTGATATCGCCGGCGAGAAAAATTCCACCATCGTATTCCCCCTCCCAGTGGATATGATCGGCAGCATCATGGATCAGTTTAAGTCCAAGAACTCTTAATGACTGCGGGCTTCAGGTCGTTCCGGTGAGGAGCGGCTAGTACCCTATGGAGACCCGCCGTGAATACGTCCCTGTAGGCTTCTCATCGGCATCCATGCCTCAGAGAGTCTCCATAGGGTACTAGCCGCTCCTCACCTCAGTGCCATCGAATTGGCTCGTAGCTAAATGTAGGGCGGATAAGCGCCAAGCGCATCCGCCACTCCCCTCCAAAGGTTAATGCTTGGCACTGAGGGTCGGATTGGGGTGTGGTTATGGGAGACTCTCTGAGGCATGGATGCCGATGAGAAGCCCCCATGGATGGGTTTACGGCGGGTCTCCCATAACCACACCCCAATCCGACCCGGACGGCCACACAACCACCTCAGCTACTCATTTTCCTGCCGCGCATAGACCTCAACCGCCTCGGTCTCATCAACAACCACATCCAATAAAATGGGCTGACAACAGACCTGACAATCCTCCACATAAGACTGCTCAGGCAACGACGTATCCACCAGCAGCCCAAGGGGCTCGCCACAGTAAGGACACAAAATCTTCTTCTCAACCAAATCGGCCATAGCACCCTCCCAAAGCCGCGAATTGCGGTATTCTCATTAGACGACCAGCGGTGGGCGCCGTTCCCTACGGCCCTACGGGTAGGGCAACGGCTACCGAGCCAACGAAGGGATCGCCGCCATCAACTGACGGGTGTACTCCTCCGAAGGATGATCGAAAATCGTCTGGGCCTCCCCCGACTCCACCACCTTGCCGTCCTTCATGATCATCACCCGGTGGCTTAGGGCCCGCACCACGCTTAAATCGTGACTTACGAACAGATAGCTTAGCTGGCGTTCCCGTTGCAGGCGGCGTAGCAGCTCAATGATGTCCTTCTGAACCGAGCGATCCAGTGCCGAGGTGGGCTCGTCCAGAATAAGCAACATCGGGTCCAGAATAAGGGCCCGAGCGATGGCGATTCGCTGGCGCTGGCCGCCGGAGAACTCGCCGGGGTAGCGGTGGCGGGTGGCCGGATCCAGGTGGACCGCCTCCATCGCCTCGACCACGGCGCGGTCCAGCGCCCGGGCATCCATTTTAGTATGAACCCGTAGCCCCTCGGCGATAATCTGGCTGACCGACATTCGTGGGCTCAGGCTGCCGTAAGGGTCCTGAAAAATAATCTGCAGCTTTTGCCGCAAGGGGCCCATGGCTTTGTGGTCGAGGGTGTTCAGGTCGAACCGTTCGTTTTCGTCCCGCAGCCAAATGTGACCCTCGCTCGAAATCAGCCGCAGCAGCGCTCGGGAAAGGGTGGTTTTACCGGAGCCACTCTCCCCCACAATGCCCAGGGTTTCCCCCCGCCGCAGTGTGAGGGTAATGTCGTCCACCGCTTTGACGTGGTCGTACACCCGTTTAAAAATCCCCCGTGTCATGGGGAACCAGATGCGCATCCGCTCGGCCCGCAACAACGTGGGGGCATCGGTAGGCACGGGGTCCGGAGCGCCCTCGGGCTCGGCATCGAGCAGGCGGCGAGTGTACTCGTGTTGGGGCGACTGAAAGACCGTGTCGGTAACCCCGGTTTCCACGATTTCGCCCGAGCGCATAATGGCCACCCGGTCGGCGAGGCGGCGCACGACGGCCAAGTCGTGAGTGATAAACAACACGGCCATGTTCAGCTCGCGCTGCAAGTCCTCAATCAGCGCCAGCACCTGCGCCTGGATGGTGACATCCAGAGCGGTGGTGGGTTCGTCGGCGATGAGCAGGTCGGGCTCGTTGATCAGGGCCATGGCGATCATTACCCGCTGGCGCTCGCCCCCGCTGAGCTGGTGAGGGAGGGCATTCAGGCGTTTCTCGGCATCGCGCAGCCCCACCCGTTTCAGCCAGTGCAGCACCGTCGGGCGGGCCTCCTTGCGGGGGAGGCCTTTGTGCAGCAACACCGCCTCCGCCAGCTGTTTCTCAATGGAATGCAACGGGTTCAGGCTGGTCATCGGCTCCTGAAAAATCATGCTGATTTTGGCCCCGCGAACCCGCCTTAATCCGTCTTCGGAGAGTGCGAGTAGGTTCTGCCCCTGAAACTGGACGGCTCCCCGTGGGTATCGGACGTTGTGTTCTGGCAGCAGCCGAAGAATGGATTGCGCGGTGACGGACTTGCCGGAGCCGCTCTCCCCCACCAGCGCGAGTGTTTCGCCCTTGTTGATCGCCAAATCGACACCTGAGACCACGGTCTTGTAGTCGTCTCCGGTGCGAAACTGAACAGACAGTTGTTCGATGGCCAGTAACGGTTCAGTCATGACTAGCGGGTCCGGTTTGGGTCCAGGGCATCGCGGGCGGCTTCCCCGACGAATACCAGAAGCGTCAAAAGCAGTGACAGCACGATAAATACCGAAATACCGATCCAGGGTGCATGCAAATTGTTCTTGCCCTGGCTCACCATTTCGCCCAGCGAGGGGGAGCCCGGCGGCAAACCAAAGCCGAGAAAATCCAGAGCGGTTAAGCTGGTAATTGAGCCCACCATAATAAACGGCAGGAAAGTCACTGTGGCCACCATGGCGTTCGGTAGCAGGTGGCGGAACATCAGCGCCCGGTCTGAAACACCCAGCGCGCGGGCCGCCAGCACATAGTCGAAGTTGCGTGCCCGAAGGAATTCCGCCCGTACCACGCCGACCAGTGCCATCCAACCAAACAGCAAGAGGATAACCAGCAAAGTCCAGAAGCTCGGCGGCACAAAACTGGCGATAATAATCAATACAAACAATGTGGGCACGCTGGACCAGACCTCCAGGAGCCGCTGGCCGAACAGGTCGATTTTGCCCCCGTAAAACCCCTGAACGGCCCCCGCCGCGATGCCGATGATGGAAGTCAGTACGGTCAGCACCAAACCGAAAACCACCGAAATCCGGAAGCCGTACAATAGCCGGGCAAGCACATCCCGGCCCTGATCGTCCGTTCCTAACCAGTTCTCGCTAGAGGGCGGGCTTGGGGCCGGAGTGGGCAGGTCGTAATTAATCGTGCGGTAGCTGAATGGAATCGGGGGCCAGAGCATCCACCCCTGTTCTTGAATGAGCTCGGCAATGTAGGGGTCCCGGTAGTCCGCCGCCACGGCGAAATCACCACCAAATTCAAGCTCGGTGTAGTCCTCCCAAAGCGGAAAATAGAGCGAGTCCTCGTAACTGACCAGTAGCGGTTTCTCATTGGCGATAAAGTCCGACAGAAGGCTTATCGCGAACAGTCCCAGAAACAGCCACAGGCTCCAGTAGCCGCGACGGTTGTTGCGGAATCGGTGCCAACGTTCTCGGTTCAGTGGGCTTAAGGTCATGGCCAATCGGAAACCTACCGGGATTCAAAGTCAATGCGTGGGTCGACCCAGGTGTACGCCAGGTCGCTGATAATGCCAATCAGCAGACCGAGCAGGCCGAAAATGTACAGGGTGCCGAACATCACCGGATAATCCCGCTGGAGCGTGGATTCAAACCCCAGAAGGCCGAGACCATCCAGTGAGAAAATCACTTCAATCAGCAGCGAGCCGGCGAAGAACAGGCTGATAAACGTTGCGGGAAAACCGGCGATAACAATCAGCATGGCGTTGCGAAAAACGTGTTTGTAGAGCACCCGCTTTTCGGTAGCTCCCTTTGCCTTCGCCGTCATCACATACTGCTTATTGATCTCATCCAGAAACGAGTTCTTGGTCAACATGGTCAGGCTGGCGAACCCGCCGATGGTCATGGCCAGAACCGGCAGGGCCATGTGCCAGAAGTAGTCGAGTATTTTCTGGTACCAAAGTAGCTCGTCGAAGTTCTGTGATACCAGGCCGCGCAGAGGGAACCAGTTAAAGTAGGAGCCCCCGGCGAACAGGATAATCAGCAGAATGGCGAATAGAAAACTGGGGATCGCGTTGCCGATCACCACCACCCAGCTGGTCCAGACATCAAACGTCGAATGGTGACGAACCGCCTTTCGAATGCCCAGGGGAATTGAGATCGTATAGATGAGCAGAGTGCTCCAGAGCCCCAGCGATATGGAGACGGGAAGACGTTCAATGATGAGGTCAATCACTGAGCGGGCGCGGAACAGGCTGTCGCCAAAGTCAAAGACGAGATAGTCTTTGAGCATAATGATGTAGCGCTCCCACAGAGGCTTGTCAAAGCCGAACTGACGCTCGATTTCGGCGATCACTTCCGGGTCGAGGCCACGCCCGGCGCGGCCGCCCGAGCCGGCCTGAGTCTCTCCGGCTTCGCCCGCACCTACGCGCTGCATATCGGCGTTGCTGATATCCAAGGACCGAGCGATGGCCTGCTCGACCGGGCCGCCGGGGGCAGCTTGAATGATAAAAAAATTCAGCGTAATAATCGCCAGCAGTGTGGGTACTACGAGCAACAAGCGACGAATGATGTAGCTCGACACAGCGCTTCTCCCGGTAGGCTATTTGGCTATTGCTTCAGCGCTTGCGCTTTGTCTTTGTCATACCACCAGGTCTCTATGCCCAGGTCGTAGTCAGGGCGGGTCTCAGGTCGATCGAACTTGTCCCAGTGTGCCACTCGGTAGTGGTCGGAGTGCCATTTCGGAATCACATAAAAGTTCCACAGCGCCACTCTGTCAAATGCCCTCCCGTAGGCCAGCAACTCTTCGGGCTGCTGTTGATGCGCTACGATATCGGTTACCAGTTGGTCAATCACCGGGTCCTGTACGCGAGCTTGGTTCCAGGAGGACTCAATATAGTCGGAGTGCCAGATAATGGGCATGTTACGATGAGGGTAGGGATTTGCCTGATAGCCACGGTCCACCATGTCGTAGTCACCGGAGCGAACTCGGTTGATGAACTGGCTGGTATCGAGCATTCGCAGGTTCATGGTAATGCCCAACCGTTCCAGGTTGCGCTTCAAAGGTTGCAGGGCCCGTTCGCTGGAGGGGCTGTAGTAGATGATCTCGAACTCGAAAGGTTTGCCAGTCTCGCCATGCGCCATCTTGCCGTCTTTGAGCTCCCAACCGGCGTCTCTCAGCAAGGCCATGGCTTTGCGCAGGGCACCGCGTATGTTGCCACTGCCGTCAGTTTCGTTGGGGCGCCATACTTCTCCAAAGACCTCCTTGGGCAGCTTGTCTTTAATGGGGGTCAGAATCTCGAGCTCATCCTCGGAAGGGCTGCCTTCGGCCATGTACTCCGTATTCTGAAAGTAGCTCAGGTTTCGTTCGTACTGGCTGTAGAAAAGGTTGCTGTTCATCCATTGGAAGTCTAGAGCGTAGTTCAGGGCATGCCGCACTCGGCGATCCTTGAATATCTCCCGCTGGGTGTTGAAGACGTAGGCGCTCATGGGTTGAGGCTCGCTGTGCTTGAGCTCCTCACGGACGATGCGACCTTCCTTTACCGCGTCAATGTCGTAATCCTCCTCCCACTTCTTCGCTTCGCTTTCGATACGCAGGTCGTACTGGCCCGCCTTGAAGGCTTCCAGTGCGACGTTTGTATCTCGATAATAGTCGTAGCGGAGAATGTCGAAGTTCAATGTGCCAAGGCGGCTGGGTAGGTCCTTGGCCCAGTAGTCCGGGTTGCGCTTGTAGGTAACGCTCTGTCCCATCTTGTACTCGGTGATCACGTAGGGTCCAGTGCCTACGGGGGGTTCGCTCAGCGGCTCGGAAAAGTCCCGTTCTTTCCAATAGTGTTTGGGCAGAATCGACAGGCTCACCAAACTGGCGATGTCATCCCGAGCAGGCTTTTCAAAGCTGAATTTGACGCGGTGTGAATCGAGTACTTCCACGTCCTTCACATTGCTGTACGAAGCACGGAACTGGGGAACGCCCTCGGTCATGAACTTGTTGAACGTGAACTTCACATCCTCAGCAGTAATTGCCTTCCCGGACTGATCCTTCGCCTGAGGGTTGATGTGGAAAATCACCCACATATGATTCGCGGGATACTCAATTTCCTCGGCAATTAGGGGGTAGTAAACGTCGATTTCATCGAGGCTTCCAATCATCAATGGGTCGTATAGGTCCCCGCTGTCGATAGCAGAACTGCCTCGGGAAGCGTAACGATTGAAACTGTCGTAGGTACCAATGGTCGCTCGCCGCAACTCACCGCCCTTGGGAGCTTCTGGATTGACATAGTCAAAATGCTCGAAGTCTGCGGGATATTTTGGATCACCGATTCCCGCGAAGCTGTGGCTCTTGATAATGTTGACCGAATTCTCTTCGGTAGTCTCCGTGGCTGACTCGGGCTCCAGTGGATCAGCAAGTGCCGTGCTGGAAAGTAACAGCCCAGCGAGCATAAAAAGCAGCGGTTTGGCGGTGTGATGTTTGTTCAGACGACTCATCAGCATGGTGGTTTCTCTCAATTGACATTCACAGTAGGCCGGACTATCGGATACACCACGCATAACGTGGGTTCATCTCCTTTTCCGATGTCTATCCAGAGACCCTTGCAGGCAATAGGCTTCAAGGCTAAGACAAATCGGCGCAAAATTCTACATTTCAGCTCCATTTCATCGCCCCAGTATATCGGAGACACGCCCCTTGAGCGTAGGCACCACCTCCTCCTCAAACCACGGATTGCGCCGCAACCATAAGTTGTTTCTGGGGCTGGGGTGGGGCATGGGCAGCTTCTCTGGCCAATAATTCCGCCAGTTGGCCACTCTTTGAGTCAGAGTGCCACGGATCTTCCCCAGATGGTAGGCATGGGCGTACTGGCCAATCACCAGCGTCAGCTCCAGGTTGGGCAGCCGCGCCAGCAGGTGGTGGTGCCAGGTTTGGGCGCACTCGGGCCTGGGGGGCATATCCCCGGAGCGCCCGGTGCCTGGGTAACAGAAGCCCATGGGAATGATGGCCAATTGCCTCGGGTCGTAAAAGGTGTCCCGATCAATACCCATCCAGTCTCGCAGTCGGTCGCCGCTGGGGTCGTTGAAGGGAAGGCCGGTTTCATGGACTCGTTTGCCGGGTGCCTGGGCGGCCACCAGAATCCGTGCGGAGGGATGGAACTGAAGCACCGGCCTCGGACCTAAGGGCAGGTGTTCGGCGCAGAGCGTGCATTGGCGCACATCGTTCAGTAGCGAGCGCCAGTCATCGGTTGGCGTCATAAGGGTGGCTCATCTCCCAACAAGTCGGAACGTTGAAGGTGGGATTGTAGAGAAAGTTGACCGTCTCAGCCCAGCTTACTTTCCGTCGTCAAGTGTAAATTGAATAAGTGCCGGTGTGGTTACCGTTTCGGGGGTAGGTTTAATGGGAAAGTGGCGTGGGAAGTCGCGCCTATAAGGGCTGATGTTGAATCAGATGTCTTAATGTTGAAATGTCGGCCACCCACTGTCAGAGATGTGGTCGGTTTCATATCTTTTTTGCCCAAAAGTCTGGAAGCTATGCAACCCGACAACGGTGACGTTGAATAGATAGCCTCGCCGGGAAATGGCGGAATTATCGTTTTTCCCAATGGGGTTATTTTGATTTGGACCATGAGAAGGCTCTGGTTAGGAAGAATGCGTCTAACAAAGGCGTGCGTGAATGAGATGATTTGTGCTAGTTTTCGAGATGTTTAATTATCGCGGTATCTATAATAATAGTCGAAATAAAGGCACCAATGTCACATTCAAAAACGCAATAAGCGTTCTTCGAAATCTAGCCCTCCATTCACAACGAATCGATTAAAGGAGTCGGTCGCGCTTTTCGCACGATCGAAACATCGTCAGCCGTAGGCCCTGGAGTGGCGTAGTCACGCTGGCGATAGATGAGCCCGATACGCCTCGGTTTTCGCCGCTTGTGAGTTTACGCGAGCGGGTGAAAATAAGCGTGTTTTATGAACGAGCGAATTCGCTCAATTAGAAAATAAGAGGGATAATGTATGCGGTATCAAAAAGTGTTATTCGGTTCAATGGCCTTAGCGCTATCAGCCAGTGCTGTGGGGCACGGGTTGGTATCCGAGCCGGCTTCACGCGCCTGGTTCTGTGGTGCGCTTACCAAGCCGGACCAAACTGAACCCGGCAGCGCCTGTGCCCAAGCGTTTGAAGACGACTTCAACGGCGGCTACCAGTTCATGAGCATTCTCACTCACGATGTGGGCCGCAAAGGCGTAACGCCGCTGCCCAACAACGTTTGTGGCTTTGACAGTGAAACCTGGGACGGCGGCGCCACTCCTTGGGATAAGCCCATTGACTGGCCCACCAACCAGATCAGTGCCGGTCAGCAGACCTTCACCTGGGATATTTCCTGGGGTCCTCACTTCGATGACACCGAAGAGTTTGTTTACTACATCACCAAGCCGGGTTTCGACTACCAGGTGGGTGAGCCTCTGAGCTGGGACGATTTCGAAAGCGAGCCCTTCTGTGACCTGACCGGTTACGACGACAGCAACCCCAGTGCAAGTCCGAACATTGACCCGGAGAAAGGGGCCTCTCTGTTCCATACCACTTGTAACGTCCCCGAGCGCTCGGGTCGCCACGTGATCTATGCCGAGTGGGGTCGTAACTACTTCACTTACGAGCGGTTCCACAGCTGTATCGATGTGGAATTTGGTGGTGGCAATGGCGGACCTGATCCGGTTGTCGCAAGCATCAATGCCAACCCGGGCAACAGCGTATTCGCCGGTGCCGGTACCATTGAGCTGAGCGCCGCCAATTCTCAGGGCAGCAACCTTAGCTATAACTGGAGCGTAGAGCCCGGTGATGACGCCACCTATAACCTCAGTGGCACTAGCGGGCCGAGCACCACTCTGACCCTGGCGGAAACTGACGTCGAAAATGACGTAACAGTGCGCTTGCAAGTGAGCAACAGTGACGGCAGCGATAATGCTGACTTCACCTTTACTCACATACCGTCTACCGGCGCCAGCTGGGAAGCGGTCGGACCGTTGACCAACCAAGCCGAAAACCTGGCCGAAGGTGATGAAGTGCAGCTGCGGCTGGTGACCAACGACGGCGCTGACGTTTATCTGCCCAGCGACGCGATGGTTATTACCAGTGATACCACTACGGGTAATGCATGGGCCTATGCGCTCGCCAACGAAGTGAACAGCGAAAATACCGATGTTCGCGTCGGCGTGTTGAATGACGATGGTGACGTTGAGCCGGTTAACAGCGCAACGGAAAACCGCGTATTCGCGCAGGTGCCCTCTAATTACACCGCCGCTTACCTGGAAATTGATGAGCAAGGTGGTTCCAGCTCCTCAAGCTCTTCCAGCTCTGAGCCGAACACCGGTGGTCAGCAGTGCGACTGGTACGGCACACTCACTCCGCTGTGTGATAACCAGAACTCCGGTTGGGGCTTTGAAGGTGGCGAAAGCTGTGTAGGCGCAGAAACCTGCAGCGCTCAGCCCGATCCCTACGGCATCGTAGGTGGTGGTTCCTCCGAGAGCAGCTCGGTTGCTTCCAGCGTTGCTAGCTCTGTTGCCTCTTCCAGTGCACCTGCCGGTGGTGGTAACTGCGAGTACGTGATCGAGAACGAGTGGGGCGGCGGTTTCACCGCATCGATCGTAATCACCAACGATGGTTCCACCGCGATTGACGGCTGGAATGTTTCTTGGGATTACAGCGGTGATACCCAAGTCACCAACAGCTGGAACGCGGAAGTGTCTGGCTCCGGTCCTTATACCGCCAGCGACATGGGCTGGAACGGTAGCATCCAGCCGGGTGCGTCCGTTGAGTTCGGTTTCCAAGGTTCCGGTTCTAGCGAAGTACCTGAAGTAACTGGCAGCGTTTGTAACTAAGACGTTGTTAAGGCTATAAAAAAACCGGGGGTCTTTGGCCCCCGGTTTTTTTATTGGGCTCTAGTATTTCCTGCCCAGAGACACCATCAGCATCGCAAACAGAAACAGCAGGCCGGCGCTGCCGCCGCCACTGTCCGACTGCTCGGGGTGCTCCCCACCCTGGTGGCCATTGGCGCTGCCCTCATCCTCGTCGAGGTTCCCGGCGTTCTCTTCCTCGTTTTCCCCGCCACTTCCTTCGCCGCCTTCCGCTGACGTTTGGCTTACCTGAAACACCGCCGTAGTGCGAGCCGGCACGGTGAAGGTGCCCGTATCCGCATCGAATCTGGCCTCCTGAAGGCGCTCATCCGCGGAGTCCTGCTGAATCGGATGCAGTTCGAATGCCAAGCCTTCCCACTCCCCTTTAGCCAGGGTCTGCGCCTCGGTATGGGCGTTGAACAGCACCATGAGCATGTCCCGCTTTGGATCCCAGTCGGCTTCGCTATCGGTGAGCTTCATCGCGATAAGCGCGGGCCTCTGGCCGGTACCGGTGTTCTCAAAGCTGAGGGCCGACATGACCTCGGTTTCGGTTTCCAGGCGGAACAGTTTGGAACTGTGTCGGATTGCCAGCATTTCCTTGAAGTGCGAGAGGCTACGGCGAATGTGTGACTCTCCGATCGCCAGCGTCTCGTCCGCGAGACGAGGCTGGATGACCTCCCAGTTGGCTTCGGTGGAGTGAGCCGGGGGCAGGCCGCGGCCCCAGCCGTTCTGTTGGTAGCTGAAATCGAGCAGGTTGTACCAGTCCCCGGAATCATAGCTGTCCCGGTCCATGGACTTGGAGCGCATCAGCTCCTGGCCTGCTTGTATAAAAGGCACACCTTGGGCAAGCAGCACCAGGCTTGCGCCCAGGTTGTGAACGCGGACCCGGTCCTCCGGTGTGCGGTTCAGCGGGATTTTGTACTGGTTGATGTCAAAGAGGGTTTCGTTGTCATGCTTCTCAATGTAATTGATCGACTCCTGCGGATCCAATGTGTAGCCTACGGCTGCCCCATAATCACCGGTCGCGGCCTTACCTTGCCAGTCGGTAAACGCATAGTTTTTTAGACTACCCGCCAGACCAATGCGAATGCGGTCGGTGCTGCTAAGCAGCCTTTCCAGTTCATCGGCACTGCCCTCATTCTCGGCGTTGGGGTCGTAGTAGAGGCCATTGATAAAGCTCTGGTTCCTGACGTGATTGACGCCGGTATCGAAGGGGCTGCCGCCGCGCACCGCATCGCGAAATCGGTCATTGAAAGTGCCCACGCCGGTGCCGGCCATGTTGAGCTGTGTGGCCTGCTCGAAGCGGGCATCATTGGCTACTTCGCCAAAATTCCAGCCTTCGCCGTACAGGTAAATTTCCCCGCCGTTGACCCCGTGCTCCTCCTCGCTCAGCGTGGCCAGCTGCTCCTTGATGTTGAGAATATTGGCTTTGCTGTGGTGGCCCATCAAATCAAAGCGGAAGCTGTCGACTTTGTAGTGCTTGGCCCAGATCATCAGCGAGTCCGCCATAAATTTTTCCATCATGGCGTGCTCGGAAGCGGTGTTCTCACAGCAGGTGCTGCGCTCGATGTCGCCGTTGCCGTTCAGTCGATGGTAGTAACCGGGGACGACCTTATCCAGTACAGACTTTTCACCCAGGCCGGCCTGGCTGGTGTGGTTATACACCACGTCCACGACCACTCGAAGCCCGGCTTCGTTCAGTGCCTGGACCATTTCGCGGAACTCGATGATGCGGGTCGCCCCATCCGGGTCCGAGGCGTAGCTGCCCTCCGGGACATTGAAGTGGTGTGGGTCGTAACACCAGTTAAAGGCGTCACGGTCGCGAATGGCACTGATCGCTGCCTGTTGCTCGGTGCTGTCCGGCGCATACTGGGACAGATCTTGCTCCAAGGCCGCCTGGCTGTCAGGATCTTCCGGGATGGTGGCGCAGTCGTTCACGGGCAGTAAATGCACATGGCTCAGGCCCACCTCCCGTAGGGACTTCAGGTGAGTCATGCCCAGGCTTTCCTTGGCGGTGAAGGCCTTAAACTTACCGCGATAGGCTTTGGGTACTTCGTGGTCACTGATGCTGAAGTCGCGCACGTGCAGTTCGTATACCACCATGTCTTCAGGGGAGGTAAAGCTTGGCTTGCTCAGTGAGTCCCAACCCGTGGGCTTGAGGGAGTCGTCGTCCAGGTTGACTAGCTGGCTGCGTTTGCCATCGGTACTTGCGCTCAGGGTATAGGGATCGGTGACCCGGTGGGTTTCAACGGCGCCGGTTTGCGGTACGTAAACCTGGACCTTGAACTGATAGTACAGCCGGTCCCAGCCGGCCTCGCCACGGATACTCCATAAACCGGTTTGCGCGTCAAAAGTCATGGGCAACTCGGAGGGGGCGGTGTCCGGGTGGCTGTTTTCGTACAGTAGGAAGGTGACGTTTTGGGCCGTGGGCGCCCAGAGCTGAAGACCGGGAACGCCCTCGGTGTACACTGGGCCGAGTTGGCCTTGGTAGGTGTACAAGTCATCCAGTACGCCGGGAAGTTGAACGCCGGTCGCCTCGATCAGGACGCCGTCCTCATTGCTCGCCGATACCGCTACTTGGCCTTTTAGAATGGCTCTAACCTGTTCCCGGTCGGCTTCGGCAAGGGTGAAAATTGGGTAGTCAGCCAGGTGTGGAAACTGTTCGGTCAGGGTTTCGCTCATACCGTTGGCATCGTGACTCAGAGTGATTGACTCGCCACCGGTTACGCCCTCGGAGCGAGTGGTCAGATTGGCCTCTGCGCTGTAGTGTAGCTTCACAGTGGCCTGCGAATCGGCGGCGAAGGCAATAGTGTGTTCATTCAGCCAGTAGGCCTTGGACTGACTCAGGTCGCCTGCCGCCACCTTAGTGTCGATGTGAACACTGTTGTCCAAACGATTATAGGTAAACGTGACTGCGTCGCCGTTTCTCTCAACGGTAAAAGGAATGTTGCCGCCATCAAGGCCGTAGCTTTCGTCCCAGGTTTCGTTCAGCGCGATTTTGGCCTCGTAGTGGCCGGCCGGAATGTCGGTGGTGGTGTACTGATAGATGCCGGTATTGTCGGGGTCCTGGAGCCAAGCGCGCATGCAATCCGGGGCCCAGTTAACGGGACATCCCAAGGCCGTTTGAAAATTGCCCACGGCGGCGGCGATCACGTGGTTCCGACTATCGGCCACCCAGTGGCTGGAGGGGCTGTAATAGAAACGGACGTCGGCGTCATTGTCCAGATTGAGCGTGATGTTGCTGCCACTGGGTTCGGCGCCGGCTCCGTAGTTCTCATCCCAACGGTTGTTGAGAGCCACTTTGTATTCATACTCGCCCGCGGGGAGGCCAAAGGTTCCGCGCCATAGACCGTCGCTTCCGCGGGTCAGTTGCGATTCAGCACATTCCGGTGCCCAGTTGGCGGAACAACCGAGGGCGTTTTGCAGGTTGCCGGGAATGGACACGGCGGCGGGAGCGCTTGTATGGGCTGCCCAGGAGCTCGCCGGTGCGAGAGCGCTGATGGCCAGGGCTCCCGCCGCGACCCAACGCGGGGCGGTGTGGTGGTCTCGAGGATTCATTATTATATCTCCAAGCTTGTTTATAGAAGGTCCGGCCGTTATAGGGGCGGTGTTTGGGGCAAAAAAAAGGCGCAGTTGCCTGCGCCAAAGTTTCCCAACACAAAGCGGTGAGAGAATGGAGTAAAATTAGTAAGAGAACGTCCCGTTCGACGGGAGTTTCCATAATGTTGAACCGTACGTTAATCCTAGAATATGCAGCGTCACAGTTGCCCGATGAATTAGAACGTATAGTTCACGCCGAGCAGGTAGTTGGCTCCGAAGGTCTGGTAGGAAGTGATGCGCCGGGCATCGGCATCCTCAAACGCCACGGTATCTTCATCGGTGAGGTTCTGAGCCTGGAGCGTGACGGACAAGCCGTCCAGGGCCTGGAAGCCGCCGGCGCCAAAGTCGTAGCCGATTTGTGCATCCCACAGCTCTTCGCCCTGGCGCATTTGCGGTTCCAGCGCCAGGCTCAGACCGCGCCCTTCGCTCAAGAACTCATCGCGCTTGCGCCCGCTGATGCGGAACTCGAAGCCGTTCTTTTCATAAAAGAAGGTCAGCTGGTAAATCTCCTCGGAAAGTCCGGGCACTCGCATCGTTTCGCCCTCGTTTTCAATCTCGCCGTCGAGGAAAGTCGCGCTGGCCACCAGGCCGAACCCGTCGAGCATTTCGCTGAAGGTATAGAAAGGCAAGCTGCCGTGCAGTTCGATCCCCTCTACTTTGCCTTTGCCCACTTCGGCCAGCTCTGTTGAGAGCCCGCTAAAGGACTGGAAGTCCACATCGCCACTGTCATGGTAGCCAGCAATAAAGTAAGGGGTAAAGTCCCGCACCACCTCGGTGTTCAGGTGCCAGTTCAACAGGTCCTTGTAGAACCAGGTGGCGGCTAGGTAACCGTCATCGCTGAAATAATACTCATAGGCCAAATCGGTTTGAATGGCTTCGAGCGGGCGCAGCTCCGGGTTGCCGCTGTTCGCGTTCCAGGCGCTGAACTCCGGGTCATCACTTTCCCGGCGGGCATCGTCAAAATTAAAACCGATGGTGGTATTTGCGCGCATGTCGTCCATGCGGGCCCGGGAAATAGTCTTGGAGGTGGCAAAGCGTACCACCTGACTGTCCGTCATCTGGAAGTTCATGTTCAGGCTCGGAAGAACCTTGATATAGTCGGCGCCACCGGAAACCGGTACCGCTTCCACCTCGGCGAAGCCGGTCTCTTCATCGACGCCGGGCTGTGAGCGGAAGCCGTCCGAGCTCTGGTCGGTATCAACCACCTGCAAGCCAACATTACCGGAGAGAATACCGGTTTCAAAATCGGCCATGGCGTAGGCGGTCAGCACCTCCTCGGTGACGCTGTAGGTGTCGCCCAGGCGGTCGGTTTCAAATTCGGTGGCATCGATTTCGGTGTAGAGCTCGTCCCGATACATGCCCACGCCGTCATAGGCGAGCATGGACCCCAGCCCCAGGAAGCTCAGGTCCGTGGTGCCGACGTAGTAGGGTTCCAGTTCGGGATCGGTAAAGGCCAGCGCGGTTTGGTCCTCATAGGCATCCTCGACGTCGAACCCCGGGGCCACCAGAAAGGCGCCGTAATTGACCTTGCTCTTGGTTCGGTCGGAGTAATTCAAGCCAAACTCCAGCGCTTGAAGGAAATCCCCGTTGAGGTCCGCGTTGGCCGTCAGGCGCAGGGTATCCAAATCTTCTTCAAAGCGCGGGTAGTTGACGAAACCGTCTTGGGCGTTGTCATAGTCGCCCATGCGTTGGGCAATGGCGCCGCCCCAGGTTTGTGGGCCCGCCAGGCGAACCAGAGCCGGGTCGCTATAGTCGGGCATCTGGATACTGGAGTGCTCCCCAAACATGACGCCCGTGGGGTAGACCTGCTCCCAGGAGCGCGCCGAGGCGGCGCCTTGCTGGGTAGTACCGGCACGGCCGGTGCCGGAGTAGCTTTCGATGTTAATCAGGTCCTTGGTGGATTCGCTGGTGGCAATATCCACCTCGGCGGTCCAGGTGTCATTAATTCGGTATTCGGCATTGAAACCAAACGTGGTCAACTCGCCTTCTTTGTCTTCACCGTCGTTGCGAATCACGCTGTGAAAGCCGTTGAGCTCGCCGTTGACCACCAGGCCATCGACTACCTCTCCCGGTGTATATTGCGCGTTACTCCAGACCGGACCGCCTTCCTCAATCCCCCGGAAAACTTTGGATTCCAGAAAGTCGATATACAGGGCATCCACGGTGATGGCCAAGTCCTGGTTCGGCTCCCATTGGAAAACGCCGGAAACCGTATCGCGCTCCATGGTGGCCGAGCGTACATAGGAGTCGTGCCCGCCGAAGATAAAGCCCTCTTCAATTTCCGGGTAGCCCCAAATGCGGACATTTTCTTCCTGACTGGGAGACTCCATGGTGGCGACGGTAAACGCCACACCCAAGGTGTCCTGGGCGAACTTATCGGAATAGGTGAACGCCAGTCGGTGGCCGGTGTCATCGTAGTCCGGGTTGGCGGACTCCATGCCGTTCATTTCATAGTTGCCGTTAATGTTGATGATTCGATCGCTCTCCAGCGGGCGCAAGGTGCGCAGATCGACCACCCCGCCCAGCCCCTGGTTCATCAAGCTGGCATCGGGCGTCTTGTAGACCACGGCGTCGGAAATGATTTCAGAAGGATAGAGGTCGTACTCCACGCCCCGGTTGTCACCGATACCCAGCAACTCGCGGCCATTCATGGTGGTGGCGACGTAATCTTCATTGAAGCCGCGTACGGAAATGCCACTGGTGCGGCCATTAACGCGCTCACCGGCCAGCCCGGGCAAACGCGCCAATGATTCGGCGATGCTGGTATCCGGCAGCTTGCCAATGTCTTCAGCGGAAACCGCCTCCACGATGGAGGAGGATTCCTCTTTAATGGCAAGGGCGTTCATCAAGCTGCGGCGTATGCCGGTAACAACGACTTCTTCCATCGCGCCGACGCGGGGCTCGGCGTCCTGTTGGGCAAGTGCAGACGTTATGGGTAGGCCCGCCGCAAGGCAGCCGATCACGGAAGGCAACAAAAGCTTCTTGGTGTACATCATCAAACATCCCCTTTCATCGGTTATTATGGGTAAAGCGGTTAAATTGAGGCTATCCCATAGGGGTAGGGTGGGCAATTCATTGCATACGTATTCAAAGGCCTGCGTTGATGAATTCACAGTTGAATACGTATGCAAGGTGAGCCTGGTTACCGGAAGAGCGGCTGGATGTCTCCGTACCGCGAACAAAAAAGCCGCCGATACTCTAAAAGTAGTCGGCGGCTTGGTCGGTGTCCAAGATGCTTTACGCGACGAATAAGTCGCTACGTGAACGCATCAGCACTTTCTCCCTAAACCGGGAAAATTTTTCCGCCTCTTCAAGGCTCCATTTCAAAGAATGCTGCGCCATAGGGCGGGAGAGCAATATGTTGACCCTCCCAAAGCGCCCCCTCAAACCCATGGCCTTCCAGCATCCGGCTCAGTAGCAGCGAGCTGGCATCCACACTGATGGGTTCATCGGTAAAGTTCATGGCTACCACCAGCGTCTGCTCGGCGTGGGGGCGGAGGAATAGCATCGCACCTTCCGGGGCCTCCAAAAATGAATGTCGCCATTTCGCAGCGCCGGCTGACTTTTGCGCCAGACTACAAACCGACGATAGGCATTGAGAATTGAGGCCGGGTCATTCTCCTGAATCCCTACGGCTTTTGGGTAGTGCGCCGCTGGCACTGGCAGCCAGGTGCTGGGCGCGTTAGAGAAGCCGGCATTGGCTTGGTTCGCTTCCCACGGTATGGGTGTACGACAGCCGTCCCGGCCTTTGAAGCGCGGCCAAAACGCGATGCCATAGGGGTCTTGTAGCTCGTGCTTTTGGATCTCCGCTTCCGGTAACCCCAGTTCTTCGCCCTGGTAAACGCAGACGCTGCCCCGCAGCGACAGTAATAGGGCATTGAACAGTTTGGCCAGCGCATCGGGCTGCTCGGCGCCGCCCCAGCGGGACATCACGCGGGCAACATCGTGGTTGCCGATGGCCCAGCAGGGCCAGCCTTCACTCAGGCGGCTCTCTAGCGTTTCCACCGTCTGCCGGATGTATTCGGTTGAGAAGTGGTCCACCAGTAGTTCAAAGCTGTACGTCATGTGCAGCCGCTCATTGCCCTTGGTGTACTCGGCCATGGTGGCGAGCGAGTCCTCGGTGGAAATTTCCCCCAGCGTCACTGACCCCGGGTAGCGGTCCATCAGAGCGCGCAGCGATTCGAGAAAGGGCAGATTCTCAGGGCGGTCATTGTTGTAATAGTGGTATTGATACGCATAGGGGTTGTCTTCGCTAAAGCCCCGACCCTTGCGTTCCTCTCTCGGCTTTGCGGGGTTGTCCCGCAGCTGCTGGTCGTGAAAGCAAAAGCTGATAGCGTCCAGGCGCAGACCATCAACGCCGCGCTTTAGCCAGAACTCCACCTCCTCGAGGATTTGCGACTGAACATCCGGGTTGTGGAAGTTAAGGTCAGGCTGACTTTTCAGAAAGTTATGCAGGTAGTATTGCTCCCGGCGTGGCTCCCACTCCCAGGCGCAACCTCCAAAAATCGATAGCCAATTGTTGGGCGGGGTGCCATCTTCCCGGGGGTCCGCCCAAACGTACCAATCCGCCTTGGGGTTGCTCCGGCTCTGTCGGCTCTGCTCAAACCAAGCGTGCTGGTCCGAGGTGTGACTCAGTACTTGGTCGATAATGATTTTAATACCCTGGGCGTGCGCCTGCTCCACGAGGCGGTCAAAGTCCTCCAGCGTGCCGAATATTGGATCGATATCGCGGTAGTCGCTGATGTCGTAGCCGAAGTCTTTCATGGGCGACTTGAAAAAGGGCGATATCCAAATGGCATCGACCCCGAGGCTGGCAATGTAATTGAGCTTGGCGATAATGCCGGGGATGTCACCAATGCCATCGGCGTTGCTGTCCATCAGACTGCGAGGGTAGACCTGATAGATGACGGCACCGCGCCACCAAGGGTTAGTCTGCATGGGAGACCTCCGTGAAAACCGGTGCTGCGTCAGCACCCTGGAGCCGTGCGTATTGAATATGGGGTGAACTCATAGCGATACAGCCTTGAAGCCTTATTGTCGTCGTTTTCCGCCGCCCGTTGTCGATAACAAACGAACGCTCCTAACATTCACTCCAATATACGCCAGCCTCGGAAGGGGCGGCAATACGCTACATACGTATGCATGGGTCAGAGCGCTCGAAGAATGCCCGCGGGGGCAACGAATATGGCATGAATACGTATGCAGGCTATTGCTCAAAGTCGTCCGCTTCCTTAATTTAAACAACACTGCCTGGCCGGTGATGGAACGAGGTGACCGGGAAGGGAAAAACCCGGTTTCCCCGTCGCGTGCTAAGCTGTAATGCATCGCATAATTGATAAAAAGTGATCTCAATGACTCGAAAACCGCAACTCAGTTTTTGGCAGATCTGGAACATGAGCTTCGGCTTCCTCGGAATCCAGTTCGGCTTTGCGCTCCAGAATGCCAACGTCAGCCGCATTTTTCAGACGCTCGGCGCTCCCATCGATGACTTGGCGTTTCTGTGGCTGGCGGCGCCGATTACCGGCCTGCTGGTGCAGCCCGTTATTGGCTACTTGAGTGACAACACCTGGAACCGACTGGGGCGCCGCCGTCCCTACTTCCTGATGGGCGCGGTGCTCGCGAGCCTCGCGCTGCTGTATATGCCCCACTCACCCACCCTGTGGGTCGCCGCAGGCATGCTTTGGATTCTGGACGCCTCCATCAATATTTCCATGGAGCCCTTTCGCGCCTTTGTCGGGGATATGTTGCCGGAGAAGCAGAGAACCAGAGGCTTTGCCATGCAGAGCTTTTTCATTGGCGTGGGGGCGATTGTTGCCTCCTTTATGCCCTGGGTCATGACGAATTGGCTGGGCGTTAGCAACACTGCCCCGGCCGGGATCATTCCGAATTCGGTCGTCTATTCGTTCTGGATCGGCGGGGCGGTGTTGTTGCTTGCGGTGCTCTGGACGGTATTCACCACCAAGGAATACAGCCCGGAGGAAATCGCCGCGTTTGAGGAATTTCAGAAAACCCAGCGCCGGGCGGTGGTCCCCGAGCGGGAAAACCGAAGCGTGACTTCCTATCTGGCCTGGGGCGGCGGCTTCGTGTTGGTGGGGTTATTGGTGGCCGCTTCGGTGGGGGTGTTCGACCTGAATAAGGAGATTGTGGTGCTGGCGCTTCTGTTGGGAGGCGTCGGCCTGCTGCAACTGGTGGCGGGGGTGTTTCTTAAACAGGGGAAAACCCGGAACGGCGTCTATCAGGTGGCCCACGACTTGTTTCATATGCCCAAAACCATGGCGCAGTTGGCGGTGGTACAGTTCTTTTCCTGGTTTGCATTGTTTTCCCTGTGGATTTACGCCACCAGCGCGGTGACCAGCTTCCACTACGGTACGCTCGATACCACCTCCAAGCTCTATAATGATGGGGCCGACTGGGTGGGCGTACTTTTCGGTGCCTACAACGGCTTTGCGGCACTGGCGGCTATTGTAATTCCCTGGCTGGCGCGCAAGGCGGGGCGCAAGGGCGCGCACATGATTAACTTGTGTCTTGGCGCTGCCGGGCTGATATCGTTTATCGTTATTCGCGACCCGGTGTGGCTGCTGGTCTCGATGGTGGGGGTTGGTTTTGCCTGGGCGTCGATACTGTCCATGCCTTATGCGATTCTCTCCTGCTCCCTGCCCGCCCACAAAATGGGCGTCTATATGGGCATCTTTAATTTCTTTATTGTCATACCCCAGATTATTGCCGGCAGTTTGCTCGGGGTGATTCTCAATCAATTTTTTGGTGGAGAGGCGATTTATATTCTAATGGCGGGCGGCGTCGCCTTTCTGGTCGCGGCGGCGGCCACTCTCCTGGTTAACGACGAAGGGGCCGAAGTATGAATTCCACCTATCAGCGCCTGATCACCGCAAGCGGCGCGTTATTGCTCGGCGCTTGCGCCGCCCAGCCCGACTCCTCCACCCGAGCGCATTACTACGGCACCCAGGAGGCCTTTGCAGAGGAAGCCATTTACTTTTTGTTAACGGACCGTTTTGTTGATGGCGACCCGAGCAACAACCATGAAACTCAGGGCGGGGCCTTTCCCACCTTTGATCAACCGATGTTTGGCCCCGGCGGAAAAGAAGCCAATGTGGGCTATATGGGCGGCGATTTCAAAGGCATTCTGAACCATGCCGACTATTTGGCGGAGCTGGGCGTAACGGCCCTGTGGATCTCCCCCATTGTGGACAACCCCGACCAGGCATTCAGCGGCGGTGACCCCGTAGGCTTTGCGCAACCGGGCGATGGCGGTAAGACCGGTTTCCATGGGTACTGGGGCACCAATTTCTATCAAGTCGATGAGCATTGGGAGTCCGAGGGATTAACCTTTGCCGACCTGACCCGCCGGTTGCGGGACGAGCATGATATGAAGGTGGTGCTGGATATTGTGGCAAACCACAGCTCGCCGGCTTATTCCATGCCCGAGGACCAACCCATGTTCGGCGAGGTATACGGTCCCAACGGGGAGCTGGTGGCCGACCACGAAAACCTGCCACCGGAACAGCTGAACCCCAACAACCCGCTGCATGCCTTTTATGAGCGGGAAAAAGATCTGGCGCAGCTGGGAAAGTTCGATGACGATAACCCGCGGGTGATGGACTATGTGGTAGAGGCCTATCTGCAATGGATTGATCAGGGCGCGGCCGCGTTTCGGATCGATACGCTCAGACACAAACCCCATGACTTCTGGAAGAAATTTACCGACCGCATTCGGGTGGAGCATCCGGACTTCTTTATGTTCGGCGAAAGCTTTGTGTTTGATGCCGAGTTCCTGGGGGGGCATACCCAGCCGGAGAATGGCGGGGTCAGTGTTCTGGACTTTCCGGCGCAGGAAACCCTGACCCGGGTATTTGAAAACGCCGAGAGCGACTACTCTGAAATACTGAGCTACTTACACCTGGAGAACAGCCCCTACCACAACCCTTATGAGCTGGTGTCCTTCTACGAGAACCACGATATTCGGCGCATGGACGGGGATGAAAAAGCCTACATCAATGCCAATAATTGGCTGTTTACTGCCCGGGGTATCCCGTCCATTTACTATGGATCCGAAATCGGGTTTATGCCCGGCACCAAGGAGCACGAAGGTAACCGTAACTTCTTTGGTGAGAAGGGAATTGCCGAAGCCCGAAACAGCGAGATCGCCAAGAATCTGAAACGCATTGCGCATATTCGCCAGGATTCGGTGGCTCTGCAGAAGGGGCTTCAGGCCAATCTGGATTTTGACGGGCAGACCGCCGCCTTCTTGCGGGTCTATCAGGATGACCATCAGGCCCAGACTGCGCTGGTGTTGTTGAACAAGGGTGACGAGAAAGCGAGCTTAACAGTGAACCGCTGGTTGAATAGCGGTGAGTGGTACGACGCCCAGACCGGTGAGCGCTATGAGGTTGATACATCGCTGACGCTGGATGTGCCGAGAAATGGGGTGCGGGTGTTGTTGTTTGATGGGGTGGTGAATAACCAGGCGTTGGCGCGGCGGCTGGAGGTTTTGCAGGAGTTTTGAGGCTTGTTGTTAGGTGGCGCCCCTTCGGGGCTTACCAAACCTACGTTTTAAGCGACGTTTGAGTTACGCGTCGTTAGGTGGCCCCCTTCAGGACTTACCTAACCTACGTTTTAAACGATGCTTGAATCATGGGTAGGTCGGGTAAGCCCCTGGGCGCACCCGACAATTCACTTCGAACTCGCTCCACACGACCCTCGCACAATCAAATCCGTCGGCAAAAGAAAGGACTCGGTTTCTTCGCCCTCAATCATCTTCAGTAAGCTGTCCACCAACAGCTCTCCCGCCAACTTCGTATTTTGCTGAACGGTCGTCAGCGGCGGATGGGTGTAGGACGCCGCCGGAATATCATCAAACCCCACCACGGCCACATCCGCGGGAACGGTCATGCCCGCCGCTTCCATGCCCTGGATGGCCCCAATGGCAATGAGGTCACTGGCTCCGAACACCGCATCAAAGCTCGCCCCTCGTTCGAGCAAGGTTTCCACGCCGGTGCGGCCTTCGCGCTCAGAGGTCTCGGCCGAAACCTGCAGCGCCGGGTCCACGTCGATAGCAAACTCTTGTAGCGCACGGGCATAACCCTCATACCGGCGCTTGAACTCCGGGGCGTGCTCGCTGGCTTCGCCAATAAAGGCGATGCGTCGGCGCCCCAGCCGCAGCAGGTGACGGGTCGCCTTGTAGGCGCCATTGTAGTTATCGCAACCGATGGACATGCCCGGCTGGCCGGGGAGCACGGGGCCGAAAGTAATATAGTGTGCGCCCACTTCGTTCAGTTGAATCAGCTTTTCCACGTAGGTCACGTAGTCGCCATAACCGAGAAAGATAATCCCGTCGGCCCGGTGGGCATCCTCGAAATCCGCATGCCAATCGTCGCTCATCTGCTGGAAGGAGACCAGCAGGTCGAACTGCCGGTGGGCGCAAGCCCGGGTAATACTGCCGAGCATGGACAGGAAAAACGGGTTGATCATGGAATCCCCGATGCCCTGGTCTTCGCACAATAGCAAGGCAATGGTTCGGGTCTGCTTGGAGCGCAGGTTGCGCGCGTTCTTGTCCACCTTATAGTTCAGCTCGCGAGCGATGGTCTGAATACGCTTGCGGGTGGCTGCATTGACCAGAGGGCTGTCGCGCAGGGCGCGCGAGACCGTGGACTGAGACACCCCCGCCCGGTAGGCGATATCAAAGGAGGTGGGTTTTTCGTCTTTCATACACCGACAGTCCCCGGTCGAAGTGGACGACCGCTGTTGTTGTTATAGGAGGTGCCCTAACGCGTCACGTTGGGGGATGGGCAGAATATAGCACAAGGGCCGCGGTAGGCGCACGCGGCGCAGGGTCGGGCTAAAGGGAGGTGAAACAGGGCTAGCGACGGCCACTCGGCCCCCGGCTCAAGCCGGGAGCTGTCGGTGGAGGCTGAGCAGCTGTTTCAGCGGGTCAGCTACTTCAGCCCCAAGGCGCTATCGTGAGGCGCGCCGCAGCGCGTAAGCGCGCCACAGGAAGTAGGCCACGGGCAGTATCAGCAGGGTGAGCACCAGTGTCGAAACGGTGCCGCCGATCATTGGCGCGGCGATGCGCTGCATCATGTCCGCCCCGGCGCCGCCCCCGAGCATGATGGGCAGCAGGCCGACAAAGAGCGTGGTGGCGGTCATCACAATGGGGCGCAGGCGCAGGCCCGCGCCCTCCAGGACCACCGCTTTCAAGTCCTCGCGAGTCATCGTCCTGTTCTCGTCATCACATCGGCGTTTGCAGGCCTGAAACTCGAGGTTCAGGTACACCAGCATCAACACTCCGATCTCCACCGCCACGCCGGCCAGGGCAATAAAGCCCATGGCCACCGCCACGGACAGATCGTAGTCCAACGCCAACATCAACCAAATGCCCCCCAGAAGCCCAAAGGGCAGCGTGGCCAGAATCAGCGCCACCTCCATCACGCTGCGGAAGTTGAGGTACAGCAACAGAACGATAATGCCGAGCGTCACCGGCAGTACCAGAGCCAGTCGCTCCTTGGCCCGCTCCAGGTATTCGTACTGCCCCGCCCAGCGCAGCGAGTAACCCGCCGGCAGCTTCAACTGGTCCGACACTGTTTGTTGGGCTTCAGCCACGTAGGAGCCCAGGTCCCGCCCCTCGATGTCCACGAACACCCAGCCGTTGAGCCGGGCGTTTTCGCTCTTGATGGCGGGAGGGCCGTCTTCGACATAAATATCGGCCACGGCGCCCAGGGGAATATGCCCCCCTTCCGGTGTGACCACCGGCAGAGTTCGCAGCGCTTCGGGCGAGTCGCGGTATTGGGGTGGGTAGCGCAGGTTGACCGGGTAGCGTTCCAGCCCCTCCACGGTTTCGGTGATATTGACACCGCCCACCGCGCTTCGAATTACGGCCTGAACATCGGCAATGTTTAACCCGTAGCGGGCCGCCTCGGCGCGCTTAATGTCCACTTTCAGGTAACGGCCTCCCGCCACCCGCTCGGCGTAAGCCGACAGGGTCCCGGGCACGTCCGCGAGGATGGTTTCCAGCTCTTTCCCCAAGTCCTGAATAACGCCCAGCTCCGGCCCGGCGATCTTGATGCCCACGGGGGTTTTGATGCCGGTGGCGAGCATATCGATGCGGGTCTTAATGGGCATGACCCAGGCGTTGGTGAGGCCGGGAAAGTCGATTAGGCTCTCCAGCTCCCGGCGCAAGTCATCTTGGGTGAGGCCGGGGCGCCACTGGTCCCTGGGTTTGAACTGGATGACCGTCTCGATCATGGTCAGCGGAGCCGGGTCAGTGGCGGTATCGGCCCGGCCGATTTTCCCGAGAACGGTGTCTACCTCTGGCACAGTTTTGATCAAGCGGTCGGTCTGTTGCAGAACCTCTCGGGCCTCCCCGATGGATAAGCCGGCGTAGGTGGTGGGCATATACATCAGGTCGCCCTCATCCAGCGGCGGCATAAACTCGGTGCCCAGTTTTTGGGCCGGCCAGAAGCCGGCGACCATGATCACCAGCGCCAGAACCACCAAAGTCTTGGGGAAACGCAGCGCACCGCGCAGCACCGGCCGGTAGCCGGCGATCAGCAGGCGGTTCACCGGGTTTTTCCTCTCGGGCAGAATGCGCCCACGTACGCAGTAGCCCAGCAGCACCGGCACCAGCGTGATGGCCAGCCCGGCGGAGGCCGCCATGGCATAGGTTTTCGTGAAGGCCAGGGGTGAGAACATTCGGCCCTCTTGCGCCTCCAGCGCGAACACCGGCAAAAAGCTCAGGGTAATAATCAGCAGGGAGAAAAACAGCGCCGGCCCCACCTCGGCCGAGGCCCGAGCCACCAGCGGCCAGCGCTCCTCCGGGCGCAGGGGCCCCTTGTGCTGCTCCAGGTGTTTGTGCAGGTTTTCAATCATGACCACCGCACCGTCCACCATGGCGCCGATGGCGATAGCGATACCCCCCAGGGACATGATATTGGCGTTCATGCCCTGCAACCGTATGATGATCACCGCTACGAGCACGCCCAAGGGCAGGCTAAACACCACCACCAAGGAGGAGCGCAGGTGAAACAGGAACAGGGCGCAGATCAGCACGACGACGAGCAGCTCCTGGCCGAGCTTTTTGTAGAGGTTTTCGACCGCGTTAAGAATCAGCCGGGAGCGGTCATAGACGGTGACCAGCTCCACCCCCTCGGGCAGGCTTGGGCGCAGCTCATCCAGGCGCTTTTTTACCCGGCCGATTACCTCGGCGGCATTTTCGCCGGAGCGCATCACCACAATACCGCCGACCACTTCGCCCTCGCCGTTGAGGTCGGCCACGCCGCGGCGCATTTGCGGCCCCAGGCCAATCTCGGCGACATCCCCCAGCAATAAGGGCGTTCCATCCGCGCTGGTGCGCAGAGGGATGGTTTCCAAGTCCTCCACACTGTCGAGGTAGCCGCTCACCCGCAGCATGTATTCGGCTTCCGCCATCTCCACCACCGACGCGCCGGTTTCCTGGTTGGCCCGCTCAATGGCCATGCGAACGTGGGACAGGGGCAACTGGTAGGCGCGCAGCTTTTCGGGGGAGAGGGTGACTTGGTACTGGCGAACCATGCCGCCCACGGTGGCGATTTCCGAAACGCCGTCCACCGCTTGCAACTCGTACTTGAGGAACCAGTCTTGCAGGCTGGTCAGCTCCGACAGGTTGTGTTGCCCGGTGCGGTCCACCAGGGCGTACTGATACACCCAGCCCACGCCGGTGGCGTCCGGCCCCAGTTCGGGACGCGCCGCATCGGGCAGATCACCGCTGGCCTGGCTCAGGTATTCCAATACCCGGGAGCGGGCCCAGTAAAGGTCGGTATCGTCTTCAAAAATAACGTACACATAGGAGTCTCCATAGAAGGAGAAACCCCTGACGGTTTTGGTGTTGGGCACCGACAGCAGCGCGGTGGTCAGCGGGTAGGTCACCTGGTCCTGCACCACTTGGGGTGCCTGACCCGGGTAGCTGGTTTTCACAATTACCTGCACATCCGACAGGTCCGGAATGGCGTCCACCGGGGTGGTGCGGGCGGCGTAGATCCCCCAGCCGGCCAGTAGCACGCTGGCCAGCAGCACGAACAGGCGGTTGTGAACCGACCAGCGAATGACGGCGGCGATCATTGATCACCTCCCTTCATGTCTTCATGATCCATTTCGCCATGGTCCATATCACCCTGGTCCATGTTGTCATGGTCCATGCCTTCATGATTCATCTCGTCGTGGTTCATGCTTCCATGATCCATGTCTTCATGGTCCATATTTTCGTGATCCATGTCGCCATGATCCATATCACCGTGCCCCATGGCCTCGTGATCCATTTCCTCGTGTTCCATGGGCGAGCCTGAGGTGTCATCGGCCTCCTCCTGCTCGGGAGCGGTTTCAAACCGGCTCAAATCCGCCTCTCGGCTGGACTCGGAATCGATCAGGAACTGCCCATCCACGACCACTTGGTCACCGGCCTCCAGGCCCGCCAGGATCTCTATACGATCGTCCGCACGGGCACCGAGCTTAACTGGCACGGAGCGGAAGCGTTCGGGGCCGGCTTTCAGAACCACCCGGGCGCCCGCGCCGGTGCGGATGATCGCGGAGGCTGGGGCTGTCAGCACTGCGTCTCGCGCCTGTGTGTGAATCCGGGCTTCTACGTACATGCCCGGCTTCAGCCGGCCATCCTCATTGGGGAAAACCGAACGGGCGCGCAGGGTGCGTTGGTCTTCGTTCAGAGTGGGGTACAGGTAATCCAACTGGCCCGACCACTCCCGCCCGGGGTAGGCGTCGGCCGTGAGAGTCACCGGTTGCCCGGCCTTAAGCAGTCCGGCCTGATGTTCGAAGGCCTCCAATGTGACCCAGATATCCTCCAGAGAGCCCAGGGACATCAGGTTCTGAGGCAAGTCGACGAAATTGCCTTCGCGCACGCCCAGGTTAAACACATAGCCGTCCCGGTCAGCGTAGTAGTGCAGCCGTTGGCGGACCTCCCCGGTTTTCTGCAGTCGTTCGATTTCGCGGTCGCTCACGCCCTTGGCCTGCAAGGTGGCAATGGAGGAGCGCGCCAACGCCGGGCGTTGCTCACGCAGGGCCTGCAAATACTCCTGCTGGATGTTGACGATTTCCGGCGAATAGAACTCAAAGAGCTTTTGCCCGGCCTTGACCGGGTCGCCCTCCGTGGCCACCGACAGCTCGCTGATCCAGCCCTTGGCCCGCACATGATAATGCTTGAGCCGGTTCTGATTGGTCATTACGTAGCCGGTTGTAGTCACCGGGCGGTGAAAGGGGCCGCGAGTGACTTCACCCAACTTCAGCCCCAGATTGTGCTGCACGGTGGGGGAGACTTTTACGTCACCGGGCTCGTTTGCCTGGTCCTCGGCGTAGACCGGGACCAAGTCCATCCCCATGGGGGATTGGCCGGGCTCGTCGCGCCGGTAGCTGTCGTCCATGGGTGCGACCCAGTACAGAGGCTCCCCCTTCTCGGAGTCGGCCGAAGTGTCGTCGGAGGCCGCTTCGCCCCCGCTGATGGGCGTGGCTGAAAAGAACCAAGCACCGGCGCCAACGCCGATGAGCAGGGCACCCAGTAGGGCGCCGGAAAAAACCAGTTTGTTCATGAGACCTGTCCACAAAGGGTTGAAACGAATAGCAAGAAGGTGCGTTTTTCAGGCGCACTGACCCTGTGTTCAGGCGAGAATGGGTGGGCGAAGCAGCTCCGCGGGGGTGTGGCTGGGGGGCCGATTTCGGGCAATCGGGGGGTGAGAAACGCTGTGGAGCGATAGCGCAGCGGGAGAGGTGGTCACCGCCACCGTGCCGGAGCAGGTACCGGGGCAGCAGTGGCACTGGGTTTCGCAATCCTGCCCCTGCGTCATTGACGCGTCGGTGGCCGCGTGGGCTTCAGAATGATGCCCATCCATCCCCTCACAGTGCGTTTCCGGGGCCTGCATCTGTGAATGCGAGGCTCCCGCCGGCCCTGCTATTGCCAGCAGTAACGCAAATAAACAATGGAACAGGGCGCGGCTCGTCATGTCACCAGTTTAGCGTAGGCTGGGGTTTGCGCATAGCCCTAAGCTGGGAAGAGCCTAAGCCTCAAGCCGGTGGCAGGTGTATGCTAGGCTTTAAGCAACCGATACTGTCAGGCCAAAGAGGAGAGCCAATGAAAGCGTTTTTTCATCCGAGCCAGGACAAGCACGCCCCACAATCCTACCTGACCCGCGGTCAGATGCGGGCGCCTCAGGAGCTGCCTGCACGGACGCCGGAACTGATCAAAGGCTTGGAAGCGCTGGGGGTGACCCCCGAGCAAGCCAGTGACCACGGTATGGATATGATCGGCCGGGTGCACGATCTGGGCTACCTGCGCTTTCTCGAGTCCGCCCACCGGCGCTGGCCGGAGGACTGGGGCGAGGAAGTTATGTCCAACATCTTTGTTCGCTCCCCCAACCCCCTGCGGGGCATTCTGGCCGAGTCCGCTCGCTACCAGGCCGACGGCAGCTGCCCCATCGGCCCCCATACCTGGGAGGCGGCCTACTGGTCCGCCCAAAGCGCCCTGTCGGCAGCGGACGAGCTGCTGGCCGGGGACTCACTGGCCTACGCCCTTTGCCGCCCACCGGGCCACCACGCTCGCATCGATGCGGCCGGGGGCTTTTGCTACCTGAACAACGCCGCCATCGCCGCCGAAGCGTTGCGCACGAAGTATGAGCGCGTCGCGATCCTGGACCCGGACATGCACCACGGCCAGGGTGTGCAGGAAATATTCTACGAGCGCGATGATGTGCTTTACGTCTCCATCCACGGCGACCCCACCAACTTCTACCCCGTGGTCAGTGGCCATGAAGACGAGCGCGGGGCCGGCCCCGGTTACGGCTACAACATCAATATGCCCATGCCCCACGGCTCGCCGGAGTCAGCGTTTTTTGAGAAGCTGGCCGACGCGGCCGATGCCATCCGGCTGTTCGAACCCGATGTACTGATCGTGGCTCTCGGTTTCGACGTCTACCACGAAGACCCCCAAGCCAAAGTCTCGGTCAGCACCGAAGGCTTCACCCATATGGGGGAAGGTATTAAAGCCATGGGGCTGCCGACCCTGGTCGTGCAGGAAGGTGGCTACCACCTCGAGTCCCTCGCCACTAACGCCAAGCACTTTTTCGACGGGCTGCGCTGATGCTTTGGCTGGGTGTCCTACTGGTCGCGCTGTTTCCCGCTTACGCGCACTGGCGGCTCCCCTCCCACGCGGAAAACCGGGGAGCTCGGTGGCTGACCGCCGGCTTTCTGGTTTTGCTAGGCATAGGAGTGGGCTGGGCCACCGGGTTTCGCTATTTCCCGGTGGCCGAAGGCGCCGACCGCTGGGCGCTATTTTTAATCGGTTTTGGCGTGGCTCACTTTCCGGCGGCTTGTGTCCTTTT
>NZ_JBDLLG010000029.1:0-52225 GCF_039822625.1 Marinimicrobium locisalis | reverse complement strand
TCAAAGAATGAAGGCTCCGAACCCTATATTGCAATCACGGGGATGACCGAACTGGTCGGCGGCAATAATGATGATTCCTTTGTAGCGTCGGTCAACCACGGTAGCCGAGTCACCCTTCGTGGTGGCGAAGGTACCAACACCCTAGACCTGTCCGGTCTTGGAACCGATACAGTGGTGCAAGTGGAGTCTGTAGAGGCTGCGGACGAGGACCCCTCCAACTGGCTGATTTCAGACATCACAGAGGTGACTGGCGTTGAGGGTGACTTCTCCACGACTCTACGAGTTCCCTCGGGTGACAACCTCTGGACTATCAATGACGTAAACATTGGTGAGGTGAAACAGGTCGAGCCGGGAACGGGCGAAGAGGACAATCGCCTTTTCGATGAGACCATAAGCTTTTCCAAAGTGGACACCCTGGTTGGTGGGTCCGGAGACGATACGTTTACCTTCCAGCGTGGTAGTGACGGCAACGGCTCCCTGACGGGCGGTGTTGACGGCGGTGCAGGAGACAGTAACCAGATCGTGGCCGGAAACGTCAACAATATCTGGTCCTATCACGAACCTGACGGGGCCGGCGAGCGGACCGCGACCTTGCGCGAAGGCGCTGATCCTACTAGCGCAACCTCATACCTGCCTGAGTTCGCCAATATACAGAAGTTAAAAGGCGGCACCGGAGATGACCAGTTCATTTTATCCGGCGCGGTCTCGCTGGCGGAAATTCACGGCGGTGAAGGCGGCAGCAACTCTTTGACGGTGGAGGACGGCGACAATACCTGGACGCTTGATGGCGAATTTTCGGGAAATGTCGACGGCGGAAAAGTTACGTCCTTTTTGGAGATCCAATCCCTAACCGGCAGCGGCAGCGGCAACGATACCTTGAAGGGTCGTGATCAGAATAACGCCTGGGTGCTGAGTGGGCCGAAGGCGGGTAGCGTCGGATGGTGGAACCCAGATGACGAGAATGCGACCGCTACGGACACGTTGAAGTTCGATGAAATGAGTACCCTTGAAGGCCGTAGTTACTCCGATCGCTTTACGCTGGAACAAGACGCGGTGTTCGAGGGAACCCTTGTTGGAACGACAGCAGGCGAGCAGAACATTGAAGGCTCTCAAGACTCGCTGGTTGTTGAGAACGGGTCCAACGCCTGGGTTCTGGAAGGGCTCGACGCCGGTTCCGTCGCGGACAAGGCAGACTCGGACATAACGCGCATCGGCTCCTTCTCCGGTATTCAGAAACTGACTGGCAACGGCGACGATAGCCTAACGGCTCCAGTGGGAGCGGCGAATTACAGTTGGAATGGTGTTTCTGAAGGTCAGTGGACGGTAACGAATACCGGCACGGAGAAAACGTTAGCCTTCTCCGGCATGAGTTCACTAACAGGTAGCGACGGCGATGATACCTTTACGCCGGGCAGCAACACCACGGCGTTGCGAGTAGATGGCGGTGAGGCCGGTACCGATACGCTAAACTTGGCTAAGATGGCCGACCAAACAGTCGTCGTTGGGGAGAGGGCAGACGGTACGGAAGTCACAGGATGGAAAGCGGCCAATCTGACGAATTTGACAGGCAGTACCGGCACCACCACGTTGGAAGTAACCTCAGGCCATAATAGTTGGTCGGTTAATAGTGCGTTCGCCGGTGAAGTCAAGCCGGCAGACTCGGAGGATCCCTCCCCGCTGTCTTCAACCCTAAGCTTTACCGGGGTAACCACTTTGATTGGGGGCAGCGGTGATGACAGCTTTACCGTGCAGACCGGAGCGACCATTACCGGTATTGAGGGTGGTACCGGTTCCGACAAGCTGACCGTTCAAAGTGATGAAGGGGACACCGTCGACTGGAGTCTGAACGAGAACAATGGCGGCGGGCCCGTTACGCGTGATCCACAGGGCGATGACCCCGCTTACTCCGTTGTTACGACATTCTCTGGCATCGAAAACCTTACCGGCGGTGAAGGCAATGATCAATTCTCGGTTGACGGTGACGTTGCGTTCGATGGCCTTGTTGATGGTGCTGGCGGCGACACTAATACCTTAGACTTGTCGAAGTGGGACAACGGTAAGGACTCTCTGAGTATTGGTTTTGGCACCGATAACGAAATCTGGAACATAGCCGGTATTAACAGCTTAACTGGTAGCGGCACAGACGCGTCCTTGTCTATGGCCTACGGAACTAATACCTGGACCATTACGGATGAAAATGCCGGAAACATAGAACACAGCATCGTCGACGACCCCGAAAATCCGGATACGTTGTTTTCCGACACGTTGACCTTCAGCGGCTTCGGCAATCTGAATGGTGGTACAGGCAATGATACCTTTATCCTCGAAGCGGTGGACCCCGACGTGGTCGATGATGTCGCCGGCTCCATTACCGGGCGGATCAATGGTGGTGTTGATCCAGACAACGACAGCGGGCCAAGTAACACGCTTACCGTAAAGGGTGGGACTAACACTTGGAAACTGGACCATTCTGATAGCAATGTGGTGGCGGTTGCAGACGGCAACGCCACCCGCGTATCCGAGTTTAGCCATATACAGGTGGTTAATGGGGAAGGCTCCGACAGCTTCTACGGAAAGAATGAAGCCACCTACTGGAGCTCCGACACAAACGGCACTTGGGACCTTTCAACGTCAACATTAGCGGCGGACCAATACCTGACAGTGACCGGAATGGGAGCGCTGTTTGGTGGCAGCGGAGCGGATACCTTTACGCTGGACGAGAACGTGTCGTACTTGGGCTCTATTGATGGCGGCAGTGATCTTAATAACACGCTTAGCGTAGTGGGCGGTGACAACACCTGGAATCTGGACCATAGCGGTGATGATGTATTTGCAATTGTTAAGGACGGCGCCGCTCGCCTGACGGCGTTTGACCATATACAAACGCTCAATGGCGCGGACTCAGACACCCTGCACGGACGGAATGAGACCACCTACTGGAGCTCCGAGACGAACGGCACTTGGGACCTTTCAACGTCAGCCTTAGCGGCGGACCAATACCTGACAGTGACCGGAATGGGAGCGCTGTTTGGTGGTAGCGAAGCCGATACGTTTACGCTGGAAACGGGTGTGTCGTACTTGGGCTCCATTGACGGTGGTAGTGATCTTAATAACACGCTCACTGTTGTGGGCGGTGATAACACCTGGAATCTGGACCACAGCGGCGATGACGTGTTTGCAGTCGTTAAGAACGGTGCCACTCGCCTGACGTCGTTTGACCATATCCAAACGCTCAATGGCGCGGACTCAGATACCCTCCACGGACGGGATGAGACCACTTACTGGAACTCCGAGGCGGAGGGCACCTGGAGTCTCTCCACCTCTGATTCGAATGATGGCCGGTACCTGACGCTGACTGGCATGAGCCAGCTTTTTGGTGGCAGCGGGGCGGATACCTTTACGCTGGGTGACGGGGTAGCTCACTTGGGCTCCATTGACGGTGGCAGTGATCTTAATAACACGCTCACCGTAGCGGGTGGTGATAACACCTGGAATCTGGACCATAGCGATGCTGGCGTGAATGCAATCGTTAAGGACGGGGCGGCTCGCTTGACGTCGTTTGACAATATCCAAACGCTCAATGGCGCGGACTCAGATGCCCTGCACGGACGGAATGAGACCACCTATTGGAGCTCCGACACAAACGGCACCTGGAATCTGTCCACGTCTGATTCGGATGATGATCGGTACCTGACACTGACTGGCATGAGCCAGCTGTTTGGTGGCACCGGAGCGGATACCTTTACGCTGGGTGACGGGGTAGCTCACCTGGGTTCCATTGACGGCGGTAGCGGCCTCGACAACACGCTCACCGTAGTGGGCGGTGATAACACCTGGAACCTCGACCATAGCGACGGGAGCGTGAATGCCATCGTTAAGGACGGCGCCGCTCGCCTGACGGCGTTTAACAATATCCAGATGGCCAATGGTGCCGGCTCCGATCTCGTGTACGGTAGGAATGAGACCACTTACTGGAACTCCGAGGCGGAGGGCACCTGGAGTCTCTCCACCTCTGATTCGAATGATGGCCGGTACCTGACGCTGACTGGCATGAGCCAGCTTTTTGGTGGCAGCGGGGCGGATACCTTTACGCTGGGTGACGGGGTAGCTCACTTGGGCTCCATTGACGGTGGCAGTGATCTTAATAACACGCTCACCGTAGCGGGTGGTGATAACACCTGGAATCTGGACCATAGCGATGCTGGCGTGAATGCAATCGTTAAGGACGGGGCGGCTCGCTTGACGTCGTTTGACAATATCCAGGTGGCCAATGGTGCCGGCTCCGATCTCGTGTACGGTAGTAATGAGACCACTTACTGGAACTCCGAGACGGACGGCACCTGGAACCTGTCCACGTCTGATTCGAATGATGACCGTTACCTGGCACTGACTGGCATGAGCCAGTTGTTTGGTGGCAGCGGGGCAGATACCTTCACGCTGGATGAGAACGCGTCGTACTTGGGCTCCATCGATGGCGGCAGCGATCTTAATAACACGCTTAGCGTAGTGGGCGGTGATAACACCTGGAACCTGGACCATAGCGATGCTGGCGTGAATGCAATCGTTAAGGGCGGGGCGGCTCGCCTGACGTCGTTTGACAATATCCAGGTGGCCAATGGTGCCGGCTCCGATCTCGTCTACGGTAGGAATGAGGCCACTTACTGGAACTCCGAGACGGACGGCACCTGGAACCTGTCCACGTCTGATTCGAATGACGACCGTTACCTGACAATGACCGGCATGCGCCAGCTGTTTGGTGGCACTGGAGCGGATACGTTTACATTGGGCGAGGGTGTCTCGCATCTGGGCTCCATCGATGGGGGCAGCGGCCTTGACAATACGCTCACCGTAGTGGGCGGTAATAACACCTGGAATCTGGACCATAGCGATGATGGCGTGCATGCCATCGTTAAGGACGGTGCCGCTCGCCTGACGGCGTTTAACAATATTCAGATGGCCAATGGTGCCGGCTCCGACAGTTTTTACGGAAAGAATGAAACCACCTACTGGAGCACCGACACAAACGGTACGTGGAACCTGTCCACGTCTGATTCGAACGACGACCGTTACCTGACAATGACCGGCATGAGCCAGCTGTTTGGTGGCACCGAATCAGATACGTTTACACTGGGCGAGGGAGTGTCCCATTTAGGATCAATAGACGGGGGCAGCAGTGCCCCCAATACGTTGAGAGTTCTGGAGGGTAGCAACAGCTGGCAGCTAAATGAGGCCGGCGATGATACAGCCTTAGTGGTCGGTTCAGTAACGGGCCGGGTTGACGACTTCTCCTCCTTTCAAACCCTTCAGGGTAGCGGAACAGATACTTTCTATGGCCGCAATCGCACGACTGGCTGGACCCTGTCTGAAAACGCCGCTGACCATAACGACGAATGGAGCCTTGACGAAGGAACCGGAAGTATCGAGGGGCTGACGCTTAAGGGCATGAACAAGCTGGTCGGCGGTAACGACGTCGATACCTTCACCTTGAATGCGAGCACCGACTTTAACGGCACGGTAGACGGCGGCGCGAGCGGCGGCGATACCCTGGAGGTGAAAGGCGGGGGCAACGCCTGGCGTATTAGTGGGTACGGAACCAACAATACCGACGGCGTTGCTGGCGAAGTAACTTCCCTGAGCACCGAATTCTCCGCAATCAATATCCTTACCGGGGCGGCGGGAGACCGACTGTCCGCTCCGAACGAGTCCAATAATTGGAGCTTAACGGGCGCTGATAGCGGCACCGTAGTGGCCGCTGACGGTATCGGTTCCGATGTGGAGTTCAGCGGTATGTCCGCGCTGGTCGGTGGCAGTGGTACCGACAAGTTCGTCACCTCCGGTAAAACGCTTTTTGCGGGAGTGGTCGACGGCGGCGCCGGAGGCGATGATTCGCTCGACCTGTTGAGCATGGGGAGCACCGCCGTCACCGTGGGCATGCTGGCGCCGGACAACAATGCGTCTAGCTGGGAAGCCCGTGGTGATGACGATGTGACCATCCGCAATCTCGAGACGCTCCGCGCTGGCGAGGCGGCGAATAATGTAGACAATGACACGGGCAACACCCTGCTGGGCCCGGTGGCTGACCGCTACATTTGGACTCTGACCGGTGAGAACATTGGAACCGTCGAGCCCTCGCCCGGGGGTGCCGAGGACACAACGCTTGCGTTCTTCGGGTTCGCCTATCTGCAGGGTGGTGAGCATAGTGATTTGCGTTTCGATGGCGGCAACGTTACTGGTGGTATTACCGGCGGTACCGGCGAGACTTGGCTCGATTATTCTTTGGTTGAGGAGGACCTGTGTGTCAACTTGCTCAGTGGTTCTGATGCCTGCGACAGTCCGGTTCTTCGCGGAATCGACGGGGTAATCGGCAACGGTAGGGAAAACTCTGAATTCAACAGCCAACTGCTGGCCAATGGCGCTGGCGATTACGACTGGGTTATTGATGACAATGGTCACGACAGGGCCGATGGCATCAATGACGGTGAGTTCCAGCATGGCGATGAGACCGTCGCCTTTATTGACTTCAACCAGTTGCTCGGCGGCGCCGGGGAAGACCGGTTTCTTTTCCAAAACCAGGGCCGATTGTCAGGCTATATCGACGGCCGGGACGGCTCGAATACCGTGAATTCGGTTCAGTCCAATCGGGATTTGGCGTTCCGGCTGAAGGAAACGGCCCCCGAAGGCAGCAACGGTGCGGGCGTCTGGCTTAAGGGGGTTGGAACCATCACCGCCCACGGTAGCCGGAACAACCAGTTGATCGGCGAAACCGACGGCAGCCAATGGGTCGTCGACGGCGAAAACCGCGGCCACCTAAACAACAACGCCATCTCCTTCTCCGGTATTGGTCAGCTGTGGGGTGGCTCGGGCAGCGACACTTTTACCATCGAGCAAGCTGGCCGTTTGTCCGGCGGCATTACCGGCGGCAATGGCGAAGGCCGGGATAGCCTGCGGGTAGAAAGCGGCAATAACGATACCATCGCCTGGTCGGTGACCGGTGCCGGCACGGGCACGGTGGATCGCGGCGGGAGCTTTAGCGAACTGGAAGTGCTCAACGGTGGTCGAGGCGTTGACCAGTTTACCCTGAACGGCGCCGAGGCTTGGGTTGACGATATTAACGGTAGCAGCGGTGAGAACACCTTGAGCTACAGCGCTGACGATACCGATCCGGTGGTGGCTACTTGGACCCTCAGCGGCGCTCGGAACGGCTCGGTCACCTTGGGCGATAATGGCGAGGCCATCGGCTTTACCGCCATCGGTGATATTACCGGCGCTGGGAGTGACTGGCTAAGCGCCTCGAATGCGCAAAACAATTGGAGCCTCTCCAGTGCGCACGGCGGCACGCTGGAAACCGTCACTGGAAATGACTCCCAAAGCCTGACATTCGACGGCATGGCCACCCTGGAAGGCAGCCAGGGCGTCGACCACTTCACCCTTAATGGGGCGAACTTTGCCGGTACGCTTCTGGGCGGTAGTGGTGATGATGTGGTCTCCGCCCAAGGAGCCAATACCTGGAGGCTATCGGCCAACGGTAACGGCACATTGAATAATGCCACCAAGTTTGAAAGCATTAAAACGCTCAACGGCGGCGGTGAGAACAACGAGCTGATCGCCCCCGCGCGCGTCAACGAATGGACCCTGACCGGCGCGGGGAGCGGCACGGTGAAAGAGGGTGGAACCACTGACCTGGCGATGACTTTCACCGGCATGGCTATCCTGACCGGCAATGACCAAAAGGACAGCTTTGCCGCTAACGATGCGTTCACGCGGGAGCACCTGCAAAGCTTCGCCGCCCTGAACGGGGGCGGCGGCGCGGCCGATGAGCTGGACCTGAGCACGCTGGATGAGGCCATTACCCTCAGCCTGGGCCAGCCCGAAGATGGGCAGGAAGTCGAGCATGATGTCCACATCGACAGCTTTGTCTCCGGTTTTGAGACCCTAAGCGGCGCGGCCGGTGCCGCCAACCACTTGCTCGGCGCGGGGGATCGGGCCTACCGCTGGAACATCACTGGTGAGAACCAGGGCGAAGTGGAATACTTCGAAGGCGCCACCGATCAGACCACGGTCGCCTTTACCGACTTCTCCCGCCTGACTGGCGGTGCGGCCAGCGACACCTTCGCCATGTTCGACGGCGGGAAGACGTCAGGGAAGATTGACGGGGGCCGTGGCATTAACCTTATCGATTATTCCCGCAAGGACGAAGAAGTAAAAGTCACTTTCGCCGGTTTTGGCAGCAATATTGTCAATATTACCGGGGTGATCGGCAATAACGCCGGTTCCGGCGAGCACCTCAGCCGGCTTCTGTTGGGGGAAACCGAGGCTAACGCCAATTGGCGCCTCGGCTCCATCGCCGCTATTGACCAAAGCTGCACCGAGAACTGCCAAAACGATGGGCTCAATGACGGTGTGGTCACCCTCGGTGAGGAGTCGCTGTACTTTATCAACTTCAATGTTCTTGAAGGCGGCTCCGGGCAAGACACCTTTACCCTGGCCGAGGACGGGCGCTTTATCGGCACCCTCAAAGGCGGCATTGGGGCCGACACCCTAAACATCAGTGGCGCCGGCTCTGCCCAAAGCGTCGGCTTTGGCGAGTCCACCCCCGCCGACACCCATCTGGTTGGAGTGGAAACGCTGAGCGGCTCGAACGCGGTGCACCACCGCCTGTACGGGGCCGATACGGACAACACCTGGCGACTTGATGCCAACGGCGGCGGCTCACTCAATGGTGAAGACCTGAGCTTCACCGGCATCCAGCAGTTGTTCGGCGGCACCGGCGAAGACACCTTCATCCTCACCGGCGAGGGTAAGGCCCACACTCTGCACGGCGGCGTTGAGGGCGAGAATAACTCGCTGGATATCAGCGCTTCCCAGTCGGCCCTGCTAGTCAGTCTGGACCTCGACAGCACCGAGGCGGACATTATTCGGGTGGCCGGCTTGGATGACCTGACCGGTGGCAGTGAACAGGCCCACCAGCTGCACGCTGATAATGTCAGCAACACCTGGGCGATCGACGGTCGCAACCGCGGCACGTTGAATGACTCCCTGGAATTCAGTGGCGTTCATGCCCTGCTGGGCAACGACGGAACCGATGCGTTTATCTTTTCCGGGGCCGGTCGCCTTGACGGCTACGTGGACGGCGGCAACAACACCGGTAACCGCGTGGACCTCAGCCAACTGGCCGACGGGGAGAGCTGGACTCTCGCCACCTCGTTGGATCTGGCCGCCGACCTGAATATGCTCAACATTCAGAAACTGGATGCCGAGCGCGATGCGGCGCACACCCTGCTGGGCACCAACGGCGATACCGAGTGGACCATTACCGGAATCAATAGCGGCACGCGGGGCGGCTTGACCTTCAGCGGCGTCGCCACTTTGCTGGGCGGCACGGGCAAAGACGACTTCGAGTTCGGCTCGGCCGGCGAGCTTAGCGGCTACGTTGATGGCGGGGCGGGCACCGGCCGCAATACCGTGGACCTGTCCGCTAAAAACACCGTCGATGTCACGGTGGGCACCGACCAGGGCGACCTGCGTCGTTTCCATCACCTGACGGGCAATAACCGACAAACCACCCTAACGGCCCTGGAAGACGGCAACACCTGGCGGCTTGAGAGTGGCGAGAACGCGGGGCAACTGAACAACCGTCTGAGCTTCTCCGGCGTGACCGACCTGGTGGCCGGCGACGGGGGCGATACCTTCCACCTAAACGGTGGCTTGGTAACCGGAGGCATTACCGGGGGCGCCGGCGATGACCGGTTCAACCTGACTCTGGCCGCCGACGCCGAGGGCGAGCTGTCTCTCAACGGTGTTAAAGGCCGGGATGAACTCTGGGTCAGCGGGGGCGGCAGTGGTACCCAGGCGGAGTACTATGCCCGCCGTCGCGCCCCCGAACGCCTGACGTACACCGGGGCCAACAACCGCGTATTTGAAGTGGCGTTTGAGGGGCTGGAGCGCGTGCAGGATGATGTGACGGCCTCCCAGCTTCGCATCAACACCAGCCTGGAAGCCGACACCCTTTCAATGGAAGACAACGCCATTCAGGTCAATGGCTTGACCCAACTGGACTACAACAACAAAACCCACCTGGTTCTGGCGGCCAACAGTGACGACATCGTCGAGCTGAACGGCGCCGTGTCCATTCCGGGGCGGCTGGAAATTCGCAACGCCAAGGTCCGCCAAGCCACCCAAGATCGCTTGAAGGCCCGGGAGTTGCACCTGGTGGGCGTGGGCGCCTTCGGTACGCCCGAAGCGGCAATCCATACCGGCATCGACGCGCTCTATGCCGACGTGGGTCAGGGCGGCCTGGCGTTGAACAACGACGGTGCGCTCAACCTGGCGCAACTGAACAGCCTGGGCGAGACGGCCATCTACAGCGCCGGTAATATCACCAGCACCGCGGACCTGTCCGCGGCGGGGGACATTCACTTGCGCTCCGACCTGGGCGGCATTCGCCTGGAAGGGGACAACCGCTTCAGCGGCGCCACCCACCTGCAAGCCGCACACGACATTCTGCTTCGCCATGACCGGGACTTAACCCTGGGCGATGTGAGTGGCAAGACGCTGACCCTGAAAAACCGTGGTGACGTGAACGGCCAGGGGGCTTGGGATTTGAGCACGGCGGTCGTTTCTCTCGACGGCTCGCTCACAGCGTTAAACAGCGGTAACCGTCTCGGTACGCTGCGAGTCGAACGGGCGGACAACGTCGAACTGAAAAGCCGAGGGGCACTTGCCGTGGGGGCCGTCGATAGCCGGGGCGCGGTAGACCTGAGCGCCAACGGACTGTCTCTCGATGGCCCGCTGACGGCCGAGAACCTGACGCTGAACGCCGGCCGGGACGCCCTGAGGGTGGACGCGGCGGTCGATATTGAACAGCGGCTGGAGGCCAAGGCGTCCGGCATCACCGTGAACCGCGCGCTGACCGCCGATGCTCTGATGCTGGATGCCGGAGAAGACGCCCTGGAGGTGAACGCCACCTTGAAGGCCCTGGGCGCCGAAGGGGTGACCTTGGCCTCGGGCGCTTTTGCTCAGAACGCCCGCATTGACAGCGCCGGCATAATCGACATCGATGCCAGCGGCGACCTTCAGCAAAGAGCGGAGCTTTCCGCCCGTGCCGGTATTGAAGTGGTGGCGGACGGTGAGCTGACCATGAGCCGGGAGGCGCGCTCGAGCACGGACAACGGCACGATTCGTTATCAAGCCGGTGACAACCTATGGGTCAGCCACCTGGACAATGCCGATGGCACCATCGCGTTGGTCTCCGGTCGCCGAATCGAGTCGGCCCTTAGCGAAGGAATCGGGCTGCGCTCTCAGCGCATCGAGTTCGAATCCGTGGAAGGCATCGGCACGCAAACCCCGTTGGCCATGGAGACTCAGGAATTGCACGCGCTCAACCAAAGCGGCCCGGTGTCCCTGACCAACCAGGGGGAGCTGCGCATCGAGCGGTTGGCCACCAACGGGAATATCACCTTGGAAAACAAGGGCACCGTAACGTTGGATAACCGCGACGCACCGGTGTTTGATCGGGCATCAAGCGATGCGGTTGAAGGCGGCGGCATCGCCAACGCCAATTACAACCAGGGGAGCCTAAGTATCACCACCGAGAAGGGCAGTTTGCTGGCGCTTGGCCCCATCGACTATGGAAAGCCGGATCTTGTGGGCCGCAGTGGTATCTTCCTGGTGGACGGCGACATCGGCTCCTCCGCCCGCCCGTTGGTGATGTACTTCAGAGATTTGGTGTACCTGCAGGGTATTCGCAGCTGGAAGCCTTACTGGGCGTTTTACAAGAGCCCGGAAAAGTTTGAAAACAACTCGGATGTTGTGGTCAACCAGGACCTGACAAGCGCCGGGGAGCAACTGGTGGAAGTGGAAGGGCTGGAAGATGTCGACCCGGCGATTTTCACCGAGGTGCGCAACTACACCTACGACGAAGTTTCCATCCTCATGCCGCCGGACCAGCGCTACGAGGACGACGATGATGACGAACGCTACTCCGCCGACTACTAAGCGGAGCAGGGAAACCGACAACAGGAAAAAACGGAAGCACATTATGATGGCAGTACCCAGAACATTCTGGTTTTTAGGTTTGCTCGCGGCTGGTTTCAGTCAAACGGCGGTCAGCGGCAGCTTTCTGGAAATGCCGGACACCACCGAGGTGCCGGACTTTGAAGAGGAAAGCCTGCGGCTGGATTTGGACGTGCCCGGCGTGCGGGACCGAAACCCGGACCCTCAAGCCGGGCCGCGGCTCAACGTGCGTGAGTTCCGGGTTCAGGGCCTGGTAGAGTACCCGGAGTTGGGCATCACCCATGAAGAGGTGATGAAGCGAGTGGAGTCCATTCGTTTCGACATGATGGATGAGGGGGAAATGCTGGAGTCCGGGTACACCCTGGAGGAGCTGGCCTCCCTATCCGACCTGATTGCCGAAATCGAGGAACAGACCAAGGGCCGCCACGTCGGCCCGCTCGAAGTCCAGCGGGTCGTTTTTCACGTGCGCGAGCAGCGCCGCGAACGCGGCGTTACCCTGGGCATGGTGGAGCACGTGGCCGACACCATTACGCAATATTATCGCGAGCGTGGTTTTATTCTGGCCAAAGCCTACATTCCCAAGCAACGGGTACGCGATGGCGTGGTGAACCTGACGGTATTGATGGGCGACCTGGGGGACGTTCGAGTCGAAAATAACCAGCGCTACCGGGACCGGACCATTGAGCGAATTTTTGACGGCGTTCTGGACAAGCCAGTGAAGGCCGGCGTGATTGAAGAGCGGCTGTTCTTCGTCAATGACTTGCCGGGGCTGCGTGCGCGGGGCTTTTTCGAGCCCGGCCTGCAGGTGGGTGACTCGCGCATGGTCGTCAACGTTACCGATGAGCGTTGGTTCGATGCCAACGTTCGGGTGGATAACCACGGCTCGGAGAACTCGGGCGAGTACCGCTTGTACAGTGATTTTTATTGGCACAACCCCCTGGGCATCGGGGACCAGCTTCAGGTCGGGGCGCTGGCCTCGTTCGAGCCGGACAACTCCCTCTATGGCATGTTTCGCTACCGTGTGCCCGCTTATTTCACGCGGTTGAACTTTGCCGTTGGGGCATCGAATAATGACTTTATTGTGGGCCGGACCGCCTCCGAGGATACGGACGCCCTAGACATTGAAGGGAGGTCCAGCGTGATTGACGCGGCGCTTGATTATCAGCTGCTAAGGACCCGCTTGCGCAATCGCTCGCTGCATCTGAAGGTGGCCGAAATCGCCTCTGAGATGACTTTCGGGGGAAGCTCCATTGGCCGCGATTCGACGGTAATAAACACCACCCTTGAGTATCGCTTTGAACGCCTGGATGAGAAGCGTCGCCTGCTGCACCAGGGGGGCATGGGGGTCACCTGGAGCCGTTTCACCGAGCGCGGGGAACAGGAGAATGAGCTGGAGGAGTCCCCCGAGCTACTAAACCTGGACTATACGTTGCTCGCGTTCTGGCAGGTACCCTTTACCGAGCTCAACACCCGCGTGATCGCCCGCACCTCCGGGCAGTATTCCGGGGTGGCGTTGTCGTCGGTCAATCAGTTTTCACTGTCCGGCCCGCGCAAGGCCAGGGGTTACGCGCTTAACTCCTACTTCGCCGATAACGGCGTGCACGTCGGGCTGGACTGGATTTTCCCCGGGGTTGGGCCCTTGAAAGAGGCCCTCCAGCCGATGCTGTTTGCCGATTACAGCTATGGCGAAGCCTACAGTGTGCTCGAGGGGGAAGATGACAGTACGGGCGAGTACAGCGACGTGGGCCTGGGCTTTCGGATTAACGTGGGTAACCACGTAAGGGGCTCCCTTTCCGTGGCGCAGCCGTTAACGGGCCGCAACACCGCCCTGGAGCAACGACAAGAACAGGCGGGAGAACAAGAAGACAGAGAAGAGGAAGACGACGTGCGGGTTTACTTTGACTTGCAGTATAGCTTTTAGGGTTGCCCTCGCTGCGCATGGCGCGGTTTACAGTTAAAACCGCGTGGCGGGTCGGGTCACCAGCCAGATGCCGCCGCACACCAGCACCAGGGCCGCTAGGTTCTTCCATTCAAGAATGGTCTCTCCCAGAAACAGGGCGGAAAGCCCGGCCCCGAATATGGGAATTAAGAACTGAAAAGGCACCACCTGGCCCACTGGGTTGTGTTTAAGCAGAAAACTCCATAGGGCGAAAGCGGCGGCGGAGAGCATCATCAAATACAGCAGCAGGGCCCCGCTCGCCACCGTGACGCCGGTGACGGCGCCCTGCCCGCCTACACCGATGAGGATCAACACCAGCCCGCCCATGGTTAACTGCTGCGCGGTCATCACCATCGGGTCCACCGTCTGGGACAGCCGCTTGCCGTAAATCAGGGCCACGGCCAGCACCAGGGCGGCGATGGTAATAAAACCCTCGCCGAGCAGGGTAAAGTCCAAATCCAGCGCGCGCTCCCCCAGGTTGATCAACACCACCCCGGTAAACCCGATCAAACAGCCCAGGCTGCGCCCGGTACTGAGCTTGTCGTTGCGATAAATAAAGTGCGAAAGCAACACACTGAAAAAGGTGCCGGTGGAGACCATAATGGCCGCTTTTACCCCGGTGGTATGGGCCAGGCCGATGTAAAAGAACACATACTGCAGCGTGGTTTGCAGTAGCCCCAGCAGCGCCAACTGCCCCCACTGGCGTGCGGAAAAGTGCCACAGAGGCTTGCCTAGAATCGCCGCCAGCGTCAGCAAAATAACGCCGGAGCCAAAAAACCGAATGCCCGCAAACAGCATTTGGGAGGCAGTATCATCCGCCGCCATTTCGAGCCAGCCGTAACCGATTTTAATCGCCGGGTAAGCGCTGCCCCACAACAGGCAGCAAAACACGGCGGTCACCAGGACCGCCGCGCGGTTTTGAAACGCGGAGCGGGGGTTCATGAGTTAGTGGTGGGGTTTAAGGCCGAACTTGTGGGCCAGGGCCGCTTCCACCGAAGGGGTAACAAACTTACTGACATCGCCATCCAGGCTGGCAATCTCCCGCACGATGGAGGAAGAGATAAAAGACAGGTGCTCCGCCGGCGTCAGAAACAGGCTTTCCATGCTCGGCTCCAGAGCGCGGTTCATATTCGCCAGTTGGAATTCATACTCGAAGTCGGACACCGCCCGCAGGCCCCGCAACACCGCCTGGGCCTTCTTTTCCTTGACGAAGTCCACCAGCAGGATGTCGAACCCGCACACGTCCACGTTTTTCAAATGGGTAAGGTTGTCGCGTACCAGAGACACCCGTTCTTCCAGGCTGAACAGGGGCTTTTTCCGGGCGCTGTCCGCCACCCCGATAATCACGCGGTCAAACAGGCGGCAGGCACGCTCCACCAGGTCGATATGGCCGTTGGTAATCGGGTCGAAGGTTCCGGGGTAAACCACTGTCCGCATGGCGTTGTCTCTTAGGTTAGGGTTGATATCTTGCTTCCGAGCTGGCGCGATGGTAATGAATTTGCTCGCCCGGCGCCAGTCGCCCCGGGTGAGGCCGCCCTACCGTTCCAGAAAATATAGCCGGTAGCGCACCTGGCCGCCGGTTTTGTCCCGATGCAAATGCCAGTGCTCGGGCACCGCAAGCGGTGTGTCCGGCTCGGATTCGATATACACCGCCGCCCCGTCCGCCAGCCAGCCCTCTTGGGCCAGCCGGTCAATGCTGGCCTGCCAGAGCCGCTGTTGGAACGGCGGGTCGATAAACACCACATCAAACGCCCTGGGACTTTCGCGGTTCAGCCATTTGAGGCTGTCGCCTTCGATGACGTGCCCCGCGGTGCTGTTGAGCGCCGCCAGGTTCTGTTTCAGGCCAGAGGCGGCCTGCGGGTCCCGCTCCAGTAGGAGGGCATCGGCCGCGCCCCGGGACAAGGCTTCAAAACCCAGCGCGCCCGAACCGGCGAACAGGTCGAGGCACCGGGCCTCGGGCAAGTGGGGGGCAAGCCAGTTGAACAGTGTTTCGCGAATGCGGTCTCCGGTGGGGCGCAGTCCGTCCACCGAGGGGAAGCTCAGCTTCCGCCCCCGCCACCGGCCGCCAATAATGCGCAGGGGCCGGGTGTCCGAGTGTTTTGCGGGGTTTTTCACGCTTCGCTTGGCGGCTTTCAAAGGGGCCTCTCTTTCAGCGGGACAGAAGTGGTAGGATAGCGTCTTTCCGCCCGTACCATAAAGGTAGATTCATTCGTCCATGAAGTTTTTTAAGCGTAAGAAAAAAACCGAGGAGCCCGCCTCGCCGGCGCCGGAGCCCGAAGCCACCCAGGCGCCACCGGAACCGGAGGCGGCGCCCGAACCTGAAGCCAAGGCCGAGCCCGACGTCACGCCCGAGGCCGAGCCCGCTCCGAAAAAAGGCTTCTTTGCCCGCATCAAAGAAGGGCTGAGCCGCACCAGCAGCCACTTTGCCGAAGGCATGGGGAATCTCATCCTGGGCAGCAAGGCCATTGATGACGAGCTGCTAGAGGAGATCGAATCCCAACTGCTGATTGCCGACGTGGGCTACGAGGCCACCACCGACATTATTGATGACCTCACCCAGCGGGTGGCGCGCAAGCAGCTCAATGATGCCGAGTCGCTTTATAAAGCCCTGCGCGAGCAACTCTCCGCTCTGCTCGAGCCGGTAGAGGCGCCACTGAAAATCGACCCCTCCAAACAACCTTATGTGGTTCTGGTAGTGGGCGTAAACGGCGTGGGTAAAACCACCACCATCGGTAAGCTCGCCAAGCACTGGCAGAAACAAGACAAGAGCGTCATGCTCGCCGCCGGCGACACCTTCCGGGCGGCCGCCGTGGAGCAGCTCCAGGTCTGGGGCGAGCGCAACCAGGTACCGGTTATTGCCCAGCACACCGGGGCCGACAGCGCCTCGGTCGTCTTTGACGCGCTTCAAGCCGCCAAGGCCCGGGGCACGGATGTGCTGATCGCCGATACCGCCGGGCGGCTGCACAACAAGAGTCACCTGATGGAAGAGCTGGCCAAGGTAAAACGGGTGATGGCCAAAATCGACGAGTCCGCCCCTCATGAAATTCTCTTGGTGCTGGATGCGGGCACGGGCCAGAATGCCGTCAGCCAGGCGAAAGAGTTTATCCAGTCCGCCGGCGTGACTGGCCTCGCCCTGACCAAACTCGACGGCACCGCCAAGGGCGGCGTGATTTTTGCGCTGAGTAAAGAATTTGGCTTGCCCGTGCGCTTTATCGGTGTGGGGGAAGGGGTGGATGACCTTCAGCCGTTTGCCGCCGAGCCTTTCGTCGATGCCCTGTTTGGCGAGCGGCGCGATGCCTCCGGCCCCCGTGACGCGGCTCAATAGGCGCCGGGCGTGATTCGCTTCGACAACGTCAGCAAGCGCTACGGCAGTGGGCAGGATGCGCTCTCCCGGGTCAGTTTCGACGTGGCCCGGGGGGAGATGCTGTTCCTGACCGGCCACTCCGGTGCCGGCAAGAGCACCCTGATGAAGCTCATCATGCTGATGGAGCGGCCCACCCGCGGGCAGGTGTTGATCGATGATCGCAATCTCAACCGCCTCTCCCGCCGCCACATTCCCTACTTTCGCCGGAAGGTGGGCGTGGTGTTCCAGAATCACCAACTACTGTTCGACCGGAGCGTGTTCGAGAACGTCGCCCTGCCCTTGCACATCGCGGGCTATCAACCCGGTGAAGTGGGCCGCCGCGTGCGGGCGGCACTGGACAAGGTAGGGCTGCTCGACAAAGAGCGCCACAACCCCATTATGCTCTCCGGCGGGGAACAACAGCGGGTGGGTATCGCCCGGGCCGTGGTCAATAAGCCGCCCCTGCTGCTGGCGGACGAACCCACCGGTAACCTGGACCCGGAACTGTCCGCCGATATTATGAACCTGTTCGAGCAATTCAACGATGTGGGCGTGACGGTGATGATTGCCAGTCACGACCTGTCGCTGCTCAAACGCATGAACAAGCGCGTACTGGCCCTCTCCGGTGGCCAGGTCGCGCACGACGGGGCCCTGGCATGAGCCCGCGCCGCCCCGCCCCCCAGGCGCCGCCCAAACCCCGCCCCAAGGGCGCCAGTCAGAGCCGCACCCGGCTGACCGACCGGCTGGATTCCTGGCAGGCCCACCACAGCACCACCGCGGTGGAGAGCCTGCAGCGGCTGTTCCGTACGCCCATGCAGAGCCTGCTGACCTGGCTGGTGGTCGCCGTGGCGGTGGCCCTGCCCGCTGCCCTGTATTTGGTGCTGAACAACATTCAGGACCTGGGCTACAGCTGGCAGGACTCGGGGCAAATGTCGGTGTTTTTGGTGGAGGATGTTCGGCCCGAAGCGATCGACGCCCTGCTGACCTCACTCGATAAGGATGGCCGAATCGACCAGGTCACCCATGTGCCCCCCGGCGATGCCCTGGAGGAGTTCAAAGCCTACTCCGGCCTGGGGCGGGTGCTCCAGGGGCTGGAGGAGAATCCCCTGCCCGACGTGCTGTTGGTCCGCCCGGCCACCCACGACCCCGACGCCCTGGGTGAGCTGCGCGATGCCATTGCCGCCAAGCCGGTGGTGGCCGAAGCGCGCCTGGATATGGCCTGGGTCCGGCGGCTGCAGGAAATGATGGCCCTGGGTCAGCGGGTGGTGTTGGCATTGGCCACTTTGCTGGCGCTGGGGGTTCTGCTGGCGGTGGGCAACACCATTCGCCTGGCCATCGAGAACCGGCGGGATGAAATTCTGGTGGTCAAACTGGTGGGCGGTACCGACGCCTTCGTGCGCCGGCCCTTCCTTTACACCGGGCTTTGGTATGGTCTGGGCGGTGGAATCTTGGCCCTGGCGCTGCTCGGGCTCGGGCTTTGGTGGCTCTCCGGCCCGGTGGCCCGCCTGGCGGACCTTTACCAGAGCGATTTTCGCCTGCAGGGCCTGGATTTGACCGAAAGTTTGCAGTTGGTGCTGCTCTCTGGCGTCCTCGGCCTCCTCGGCGCCTGGCTGGCGGTGGCGCGGCACCTGATCCAAATCGAGCCCAGCTGACGTATATTGTCACACAAAGTCTTACAAGGCTCTGAAAAGAGGCTCTAAGCGACTGATTTGAAAGGTTTTTGTGGTTTCTCAAGGGAACTTTTCGGGGCTTGGCAGTCCAACCTCGTAGTGCTACACTCGGTAGCCAAACACCTAGGAGGTAAGTGAATGAGCACTGGCCTAATGCCGGCCGGAGTATTATCGCCCGGCGGGAACTTAAATGGTTACGTTCAAGCCGTCAGCCGCTTCCCGGTTCTGTCCGCGGAAGAAGAAAGCCGCTTGGCGGAAGACTTGTACTACAACGGCAACCTTGAGTCAGCCCGGCATCTTGTGATGTCGCACCTGCGCTTTGTGGTTCACATCGCTCGTTCCTACAATGGTTACGGCCTGCCCCTGGGCGATTTGATCCAAGAGGGCAACGTGGGCCTGATGAAGGCCGTTAAACGGTTCAACCCGGAGAAAGGCGTACGCCTGGTCTCTTTCGCGGTGCATTGGATCAAGGCCGAAATTCACGAATTCATTCTGCGCAACTGGCGCATCGTCAAGGTGGCCACCACCAAGGCCCAGCGCAAGTTATTCTTTAACCTGCGCGGCGCCAAGAAACGCCTGTCCTGGCTGAACAACGACGAGGCGAATGCCGTCGCCGAGGACCTGGGTGTTGACGTTAAGCACGTGCGCGAGATGGAAGGTCGCCTGTCCTCCTATGATGCGGGCTTTGATGCCGGCGAGGAAGACGACGATGACAGCCACTACGTGGCCCCGGTGCACTACCTGGAAGACAGGCGTTACGACCCGGCCACCCAGTTGGAAGATGCCAATTGGGAAGAAAACAGCGTCGGCAACCTTGAGCGAGCGCTGGAAACCCTGGATGATCGCAGCCGCGCGATCCTGCAACGGCGTTGGTTGAGCGAGAGCAAGGCCACCCTGCACGAACTGGCCGACGAGTATGGCGTATCCGCGGAGCGTATTCGCCAGCTTGAGAAGAACGCCATGAAAAAAGTGAAAACGGCAATAATGGCCGCTTAACCCAGGCGGCGCGCTGTTTTGCACGGGAAAGCCGCGCCGAGCGCGGCTTTTTTGTGTCACGGCCCACCCCCTGACTGACTCCCGAGAGAGAATACGCCCATGTTGGCCCCCCTATTCTTAATCGTCGCGGCCCTGAGCGGCCTTACCGCCGTGATTCTGGGGGCGTTCGCCGCCCATGGCCTGAAGCCCCGCCTGAGCGAAGCCGCCCTCTCTGCCTTTGAGACCGGCGTCCAGTACCAGATGTACCACGCCCTGGCCCTGCTGGGCGTCTTGGCGTTGGTGCGCTGGCTGGGGCCGACCCTGCCCTTGCAAGTCGCCGGCTGGGCCTTTGTGGCGGGCATTGTGCTGTTCTCCGGGAGCCTCTACGGCCTGGCGCTCGGTGGTCCGCGCTGGTTGGGGCCAGTCACGCCCCTCGGAGGGCTGCTTTTTATGGTGGGGTGGACGGCGCTGCTCGTTGTCGGTGCCCGGGCCTTAAAAGGGTAGTGTTGGCCTATAACCCATTTTTTCTGTTAACGATTTCATCTCGGGAAGTAACCCAAAACCATGAGTGAGCAAGACGCCCGCCTGAGTATCCGGCCCGAATACAAACCCAAGGCCATTCGCAGCTATGTGATTCGCGCCGGTCGCATTACCGAGGGCCAGCGCGCGGCCTTTGACCGGTGGTGGCCCGAGTACGGGCTCAGCCTGCACCAGGGCACTCTCGACTTAACGCAGACCTTTGGGCGATCGGCACCGTTGGTGCTGGAGATTGGTTTCGGCATGGGTGACTCCCTGCTGACCATGGCCGAGCGGGAGCCGGAAAAGAACTTTATCGGTATAGAAGTGCACCCGCCCGGGGTGGGGCGCTTGATCAAAGAGGCGGGGGAGGCGGGCCTCACCAACCTGAAGGTCTACATGGCCGATGCCGTTGATGTGCTCGATGACTGCATCCCGGCGGCGAGCGTGGATCGGTTTCAGCTGTACTTCCCGGACCCCTGGCACAAGAAAAAGCACCACAAGCGCCGGATCGTGCAGCCGGCCTTTGTGGAGAAAGTTCGGGGGAAATTGACGCCCGAGGGTGTCTTCCACTTGGCCACCGACTGGGAAAACTACGCCGAGCACATGCGGGAGGTAATGGAAGCCGCCCCGGGGTGGGAGAATGCCACCGCCCCCGGAGCCTTTGCCGAGCGACCCGAATACCGTCCGATTACCAAATTTGAGCAGCGCGGCGCTCGTCTCGGACATGGCGTCTGGGACCTGCTTTACCGGCCGTTGGCGCATTAATTCACCCTGAAAGGCCTCAAGGGGCGCGCCAAACGTGACTTCTGTCGCGATTCTCACCCATACTCGGTTTCAATTCCCAGGCAGAGGCGGTATGCTCGCCAAGCGTTTGCGCGGTCGGTGGAATTTACCTTGGCAGCGGCCTGTCATACTCATCGGTTGAAAGTCTGTGCGCCTTTGGCGTACTTTTAATTGTCTGGCCAGGCCGGGGTTCAAGTTTCTGGCCAAATAAGAATAAGACCACGGTGGTGCCGCATGCGGGGCGCCTGTGGGGAACGCGTTCCAGCGTGCGTGGAGTAGTCAATTTTGTCGAATACGGAAACACAACAAAACCAGCCTTCCTCCGGTATGGCGGTGGACTGGCGCAGCGAGCGGCTGGCCCATTGGATGCGGCAAGGCAGCGCATGGCTGGGCCGTATTCCGGCGGGCTTCTGGCGATTTTGCGCCAAATTCCTTATTGTTCTTTGGTTGAGCTATACCCTGGCCCAGTTGGTCTGGGTGCTGGCGCCGAGCCCCAGCATTCCCGATGCCCGTGTCGCGCCCAATGCCCTGAGCACCGAGAGAAGCGGCGGTAGTGCGCAGTCGGTGGATATTGCGGCCCTGTCCGGCTTGACCATTTTCGGGGAGGCCGCCGAAGGCGACGAACCCGAGGCGCTCGCCGAAACCCAGGCCCCCAGTGGCCCGAGCATTGAGGATCAGGCGGTGGATACCGACCTGAACCTGGTATTGCGCGGGGTCATGGGCAGCAACGACGAGAAAGCCGCTCGCGCGATTATTGCCGATGGCTCCAAACAAGAGATTTACGGCCCGGGCGATGAGCTGCCGGTCAGAGGCAACGTCACCCTGGAGAAGGTGCTGCCGTTGCGGGTTATTCTGAATAACGCCGGGCGTTACGAGTCGCTGTGGCTTTACTCGGACGATGATTGGGCCAGCGATTTGGCGGCCGGACCCGTGCCGGATACTCCCAGCCGAAGCTGGGAAGGGGATGAGGACACCGGCAGTGATGGCTCCATGCAGGAACGGGAGCAGTCAGAGCCGCAGCCTCGGGAAGAAGACCTGAACGAAGCCGCGGACGATGTGGCCGAGCGGGTCGGTAGCCGCTCCCTCTCGGATGTCGTCTCCATGAGTATTCACCGGGAGAACGGCCAGATTGTCGGCTATAAAATTCGCCCCGGTCGTGACCGGGCGCTGTTTGACTCTCTCGGCCTTCAGGCCAACGACGTAGTCAAAGCCGTAAACGGGGTTGCGTTAAGCAGTCCACAGAAAGTCATGGAAATTTATCGCGAGATGGGCGATGCCAGCTCCGCAAGCCTCCAGATTGAGCGGGGCGGCGAGGAATTGACCATCGATATCGAGCTCGAATAATAGCGAGGAAAACCAGTGAAAGTGTGTGTGCAACGTCTGGCGGGAACCATTGCGACGGCTCTGTTATGTGTCAGCCTGTCTGCCTGGGGGCAACAGACCTGGACGGTGAACTTTAAGGACACCGAAATCCAGGAAGTGATTAAATTCGTTGCCGATGCCACGGGCAAGACCATTGTGGTCGACCCCAAGGTGCGCGGTCAGGTGCGGGTGATCTCTCAGGATCCGGTCAACAAGGAAGAGCTGTATCAGCTGTTCCTGTCGATGATGGACGTGCAGGGCTTCACCGCCGTGGAAAACGGCAATGTGGTACGCATCGTTCCCAACCGGGATGCCCGCTCCCTGCCGGTGCCCACCGAGATGGGCCAGAGTCCACAGGGCGATGACACCTACATCACTCAGGTATTGAAGCTAGAGAATATCAGCGCCTCAAAAGTACTGCCCACCCTGCGGCCCCTGGTGCCTCAGCACGGTCACCTCTCCGCCTATGACCCCAGCAACGCGATTATCGTGACGGACACCCGCTCGAACATCGTGCGCCTGAAGCAAATCATCGCCCAGATCGACCAGTCCTCCGTGGTGGAAACCGAAGTGGTGGAACTGGAATTCGCCATGGCCGAGGATGTTGCCCGCCATGTCACCCAAATTGAAAAGCCCGGCTCGGACGGCGGGCAGTCGGAACTGACCGTTATTCCGGACAAGCGCACCAACTCGGTACTGATTCACGGTGACGACTTGCAGCGCGAGCGCATCCGGTTGCTGATCGAGCGGATCGACCGCCCGCGCACCAATGACAGCAATGTCCGCGTGGTCTACCTCAAATACGCGAAGGCGGAAAACGTCGCCACGGTACTGAACGGCGTGCTGCAGAACATGGCCCGCAGCGAGGAAAACCAGGGCCAGCGCCAGAAAGTGAACGTCCAGGCCGATGAAGATACCAACTCCATCCTGATGACCGCCGACAGTGACACGCTGGAGTCCCTCCTCGGTGTCATCGACAGCCTCGATATTCGCCGCGCCCAGGTGCTGGTGGAAGCCATTATTGTGGAAGTGGAAGATACCGATGGCCGCGAGCTGGGCGTTCAGTGGATGTACCAGGATGACAAAGCCGGCTTCGGCAGCTCCACCGATGGCAGCGGCCAGCTTGGCAGTTTGGGCGGGAACGCCCTTCAAATTAATGATGAGGACACTGAGGCTTCTGATGGGGCGTTACTGGAGCTGGCAGGTGGGCTGGCGAGCACGCCAGGGCAAGTGTTCGGTATAGGCCGCATGGGCGAGCGCACCGACTTTCTCGCCATCCTGAATATGCTGCAGGAACAAAGCTCCACCAATATTCTCTCGACGCCGAACCTGCTGACCACGGACAACCACACGGCGTCCATTTCCGTGGGGCAGAACGTGCCGTTTGCCACCGGTTCCTACTCCTCCACGGGCGGGGGCAACTCCAACCCGGGCAACCCCTTCCGGACCATTGAGCGTCGGGACGTGGGCGTCCTGCTGGAAGTCACTCCACATGTGAACGCTGGTGACAGCGTGGTGATGGATATCAGCCAGGAAATCTCCAGCCTGTCGAATCTGAACAGTCAGGACGGCCCGATCACCAACCAGCGTAAACTGAACACCCAGGTGTTGGCTGGAAACGGGGAAACCATCGTGCTGGGCGGTTTGATCGAAGAAGAAATTCAGACGACCACCCAGAAAGTGCCTTTCCTGGGTGATATCCCCTTGATGGGCCGGCTGTTCCGCAACCAGAGCGACCAAGTCAGCAAAACCAACCTGTTGATTTTCATCCGCGCGACCGTGATTGAAGACGACAAAATGCTGACCGGCGCCACGGCGGAAAAATACAAAGCGCTGCGCGCCCAGCAGGAAAATCGCCGTCGCCAAGGCGGCATGCTGTTTGGGCGAGACCAGATTCCCGTTCTGCCCGAGTGGCAGGAAAAGTTGGATGAGGCTGAGCGCATTCGCATGCTTAGCCCCAGCTCCGTAAAGGACGAAGACAGCGCCAGTACTGAGCCGGACGATGCCCCTGAGGCCGAGGAGTAAACCGTGAGTGCCGAGTCGATATTGGACGAGTACGATGAGTCCCAAGTCTCCACCTCGGAAGACCCGATGGAGGACGAGGTACAGGCTGCTAGCGCGGGTGATGATGTCGCCCACGCCCGGCTGCCCTTCGCGTTCGCGTCCACACACGGCGTCATGCTCGATGAGGAAGAAAACGAAGCCACCCTGCTCTACCGCCCCGGCCTGAACCTGAATGTATTGCTGGAGCTGCAGCGTTACCTGGGCGCGGAGTTCCGCCTGAAGGAAATCTCCAATGAGGATTTCCAGCAGCGCCTGACGCGGGTGTACCAAAGCGGCGACGGCGCGGCCCAGCAGGCGGCGGAAGACTTGGGGGCGGAATACGACCTCTCCTCCATGGCCGAGGACCTGGCCGACCGAACCGACCTGCTGGCCGGTAACGATGACGCCCCGATTATTCGCCTGATCAACGCCATTCTGTCCCAGGCGGTGCGCGAAGGCGCCTCGGATATTCACCTGGAGCCTTTCGAGGACCGGGTGTCGGTGCGCTTTAGGATCGACGGGGTGCTCAGCGAAATTCTCTCCCCCAAGGCCGAGTTGGCGCCGGTGCTGGTCTCGCGTCTGAAAGTCATGGCGCGGCTGGATATCGCCGAAAAGCGTCTGCCCCAGGACGGCCGTATTACCGTTCGTCTGGCCGGGCACGCCGTGGATATCCGGGTCTCCACCATTCCCTCGGCCCACGGGGAACGCATTGTATTGCGTCTGCTGGACCAGGCCGCCGGACAGCTGACCCTGGAACAGCTGGCCATGTCCGACACCGTGCGCGAGAAACTGGCCGGAGCGCTGCTCAAGCCCCACGGTATTATTCTGGTGACCGGTCCGACCGGTTCCGGTAAAACCACCACGCTGTATGCTGGCCTGAGCCACATTAATACCCGCAGCCGCAACATTCTGACCATCGAAGACCCGGTGGAATACCTGCTGCCGGGCATCGGCCAGACTCAGGTGAATTCCAAGGTGAACATGACCTTCGCCCGCGGCCTGCGCGCCATTCTGCGTCAGGACCCTGACGTGGTCATGGTCGGTGAGATCCGGGACGGGGAAACCGCTGAAATCGCCATTCAGGCCAGTCTGACCGGTCACTTGGTATTGTCCACCCTGCACACCAACACTGCCATTGGCGCTGTGATGCGCCTGAAAGACATGGGCGTGGAACCCTTCCTGCTCGCCTCGAGCCTGGAAGTGGTCATGGCCCAGCGGCTGGTGCGCAAACTCTGCCCCGCCTGCCGTGAGCCCCACCTGGCGGACGAAGCCGAGCGTCAGCTGATGCACCTGCCCGAAGGGGCCACTATTTATAAGCCCGTGGGCTGCAACCAGTGCAACAACATGGGCTACCGGGGCCGGAAAGGGATTTACGAGCTGATTGAAATTAACGAGCGGATGCGCCACCTGATCCACGAACAGGCCGGCGAGCAGGCGCTGTTGGCCGAAGCGCGCAAGAACAGCCAGTCCATCAGCGACGACGGGCGCCAGTGTGTGCTGGACGGCGTGACCAGCCTGGAGGAAGTACTCCGGGTAACCACCGCCAGTTAGGACGAATAGACCATGGGTGCCTACAGTTACCAAGCGCTAGACGAAGCCGGCAAAACCGTCAAAGGCATGCTCGAGGGGGACTCCGAGCGCCAGGTCCGCAGCCAGCTGCGCGCGAAGAAACTGAAGCCGCTTTCGGTACAGAGCGTGGCCGGTGGTCGCAAGGCCGCGGCGGCTGGCGGCGAGGGACTCGGCGGCATGCGCCAGCGCTGGCGCGCCAAAATGAGCGCCCGGGACCTGAGCCTGATTACCCGCCAGTTGGCGTCGCTGGTGAAATCCGGCCTGCCGCTGGACGAGGCATTGCAGGCCACCGCGAAACAGCAGCAGAAACCCAATAACAAGCGCATACTGCTTCAGGTGCGCACCAAGGTGCTGGAAGGCTTCAGCCTGGCCCAGGCGTTGGGGGAAATCCCCGGCGCTTTCGACAATATGTATCGGGCCATGGTGAAGGCGGGGGAAAGCGCGGGCTTTTTGGCACCGGTACTGGAGCGGCTGGCCGATTACACCCAGAGCAACCAGCAGATCCAGCAACGCCTGAAAATGGCCATGATCTACCCGCTGGTACTGCTGTTTATCAGCCTCTCGGTAATTATCGCGCTGATGGCCTTCGTGGTGCCCAAACTGGTCAGCGTGTTTCAGCAGGGCGAGCGCGAACTGCCGGCGCTGACCCAGTTTCTCATCGCTTCCAGTGACTTTATTATTAACTATGGCCACTACACGCTCCTGGTGCTGGTGGCGCTGGTTTACGGCTTCAACCGGTTGCTGCGCAACGAGGCCCGGATGCGCCGCTGGCACCAGCTAAAACTGAAAATGCCGGTGGTGGGCAACCTGATCTTGCAAATCAACTCGGCCCGTTTTGCGGCCACCCTGGCGCTGTTGTCCTCCAGTGGTGTGCCCCTGCTTCAGGCGCTGCGCATTGCCGGGCAGGTAATGACCAATAAAATTATGCAGGAGGCCTGCGAGCAGGTGGCCGAAGATGTTCAGGAAGGGACCAGCCTGCACCGCTCGTTGGAAAATTCCGGCCAGTTTCCACCCCTGTTGGTGCAGCTGGTGGCGAGCGGGGAGGCCAACGGTACTCTGCCCGAGCAGCTGGAGAACGCCGCCCAGGACCAGGAACGCGAACTGGAAATGATGCTGGGGGTGGCCATGGGCTTGCTGGAGCCCTTTACCGTGGTCTTTATGGGGGGCGCCGTCTGTTTGATTGTGATGGCGATCCTGCAACCGATTTTCGAAATGAACAGTCTAATTTAACGCGAGAGCGACACAGTGAGCGGAGTAGCAGCTATGAACCGGAAACCTTTACGCAGCCAGGGTGGCTTCAGTCTGATCGAAATCATGGTCGTGGTCATTATCATCGGCTTGTTGGCGAGTATTGTCGCCCCCGCCGTGCTCGACCGGGCCGATGACGCGCGCTTACAAAAAGTCCAGGCGGACTTCAAGGCCATCCAGACCGCCCTGAAACTCTATCGCATTGATAACTACACCTACCCCACCACGGAGCAGGGGCTGGAGGCGTTGGTCAACAAGCCCACCATGGCGCCCGAGCCGCGCAACTGGAAGCAGGGCGGCTACCTGGACGAGCTGCCGCAGGACCCATGGGGCTCGCCCTACCAGTACCTGAGCCCGGGTGAAACCCGCGAATACGACATCTACACCCTGGGCGCCGACGGCGTAACCGGCGGTGAAGGCCCCAACGCCGATATCAGCGTGTGGGACGAGAGCGTGCAAGGGAGTTAATGACCGTGCTCACCACCCAGCGTGTTCGTCAATCGGGGTTTACCCTGGTCGAGCTGTTGGTGGTGATGATGATCATCGGCATCGCCATCTCCATGGCGACCCTGTCCATCGGTGGCGATGACTCCACCAGCCGGGCAGAGGAAGAAGTTGAAGAGTTTATGCTACAGGCCAAGTTCGTCTCGGAGCAGACGGTGCTCGACTACAAGATGATTGGCCTGTTCTGGACCCCTCGTACCCCCGGGGACAGCACCCGCCAGCGCTGGTGCTATGACTGGCGCCAGCAGCGCCAAGGGGAGTGGAACCCCGTGGGCGAGGCGCTGGAAGGGCGCTGCCTCCCGGAAGATATGCAGCTTGAAATTCGGGTGGAAGGAGAAGAGTGGGAGTACGACCCACGGGAAGAAGAACCGGCACCGGTACTGATTTTTGCGCCCAGCGGGGAGGCCACGGCCTACGAAATGGCCATTTTCCCCGACGAGTTTGACGCGGGAAAAGCCCAACGGGTGGAAGTCTCGCCCCTGGGCGAAGTGACCTGGCTCAACCGTGAAGAACGGCGCAAATGGGAGCAGGATTTATGAGCCCCCAACAAAAACGCCAGCGCGGCTTTACCCTGATTGAGGTCATGGTGGCCCTGATGATCGTCGCCGTCGCCCTGCCCGCGTTCCTGACGCTGGTAATGACGCAGTTGGACGGCACGGCCTCCATTCGCGACAAAACCATGGCGTTTTGGGTGGCGGAAAACGAGCTGACTCGGTTGCGATTGCTTCAAGATCATGGTGGAACGGATTACCGGCTGCCCGACGAGCAGCGCGGCCGCCGGACTCAGGCGGGCCTGGAGTGGCAGTGGCAACTGGAGAACGAGCCCATGAAATTGGGCAAATTCGGGGAAATGCCCGAATTTCGGCAAATCGAGATTTCGGTTTCGCCCGCAACGCAGGAAGACAACGTCCTGGCCACGCTGACGGGGGTGTTTCGTGAAACCTCGCCGTAGGGGCCATGGCCAGAAGGGTTTTACCCTCCTGGAAATGATGGTCGCGCTGGCCATCGCCGGTGCGATTGCGGCCATGGCCTACCAGGGCCTGACCGCGGCCAGTAACGGCGCTGAGCGCAGCCGACAGATTATGGAGCAGATCAATAACCTGGACCGTGCCTGGCAGTTAATCGGACAGGATTTTCGCCATCTGGTGCCGCCGTCGCGGGGGCAACCAACGCAACAAAACGGTGGGGAGATACTGGTAAACCCGTTCGAGGCGGACCCGCAGGGCTCGCTCGCCAATGAAGAGCGGATTATGCGGTTCACTCGACACTCCTGGGCCAACCCGCTGGAGCGTTTGCGCAGCGATCTTCAGAAAGTGCAGTACTGGCTCGATGAAGACCAGACCCTGTGGCGCCTGTACCGGCCGGAGCGAAACGAACCCTACGATGAGTACGAGTTCGAGGAAGAGGCGGTCAAGATGCGTTTGCTGGAAGGGGTAAAACACCTGGAAATGCGGTTTTTGTCCCAGGCTTACGTGGCTCGTTCGGGGAAGGGTGCGCTGGAAGGCGATGACTACACCCGCGATTGGTCCAAGGCGTGGCCGGACCCCGACCAGGTGGGGGGCAACCCGGCCGCCATGCCCCACGCGGTGATGATGCGGATTGAAGTGGAGGGGGTCGGTGTTACTGAGCGCCTGTTCGAAATCGTCAAGCCCGGACCGTAGTAAACCCGGTACGCAGCGGGGCGCGGTACTGATTATGGCGCTGCTGATCGTCAGCGTCGTCGCGGGCTTGGCGGTCAAGTTTACCGCCGATTACCAACTGGGGCTGGCCAAGGCGGAGAGCCGCTGGCTGGGAGCCCAGACTCGCAACCACCTATTGGCGGCCGAGTCGATTACCAAATTTGTCCTGGCCGAAGACCAGGACCCGGCGGTGGATTATTACGAGGAAGGTTGGGGGGTCACACAGGATATTCAGCTCGATGGGGTTTGGGTCACCGTGGCGATTACCGACGCCCAGAGCTATATCGACTTGAACAGTCTGGGGGAGGGGGTGGATCAGGATAAGGCCATCAGCGACCCCAGCCGCTATTCGGTGGCCCAGCGGCGGTTTATCCGCCTGCTGCAGACCTTTGAGGAACAGCTACCGCTGAACCCGAGCGAGGCGGCCGCCGTGCTGGAAGCCATTGTTGATTGGATGGACTCAGACAATACCCCCAGCGGTTTTGGGGGCGCCGAGGCGGATTATTATGTCGGGCTGGAAACCGAATACCAGCCGGCGAACCAGGCGTTTTCCTCGGTGGATGAGTTGCGTTTGGTCCGGCATGTGAGTGAAGACCTGATGCAGCTGATCCGGCCCTACTTGGTGGTAATGCCGACGCAAGGGCAAGGACAGCAGGGGCAGCAGATGAATGTGAACACCATGCCCCGGCGGCTGTTGCGCACCATTAACGGCGCAAACGACCTGACGCCGCTGGACCAGGCTCAGGTGGAAATGCTGTTGCAAGACAAGGCGCAGCAGGGGTTCTACCAGAATGTGGACACCTTCCGTGGCAGTCAGGGGTGGCAGAGTTTGGGGGTGACGCCGGAGACGTCGAACCTTGGCGTCACCACCAGCCACTTTATGTTGGAGGCGGAGGCCACCATCAACGAGCAGCGTCGGGCGATGCGCAGCATACTGCGGCGCAACAACGATAAAGTTGAGATGATACAGCGCAAAGACATTTACGAAATTACCCGGTTCCCGCAAACGGCAGCGCCGGCGAACTCTCAATCAGCGACGACACAACCGAACTAAGCGAACACAGTTATGGCCAATCAACTTGTGCTTTACGTCAACCGGGCCCAGGATCAGTTTCGCTGGTGCTGGCTCGACAGCGAATCCCGCCCGCTGCTGGACAGCGCGGCCTCGGGGGATTTGGAAACGCTGGTGAATACCCTGGGCGAAGGGCATCACATCGCGTGGCTGTTAGTGCCCGGTAATCAGGTGGTCACGCGCGAGTTGGAATACGCCGAGGCCGAGAGAAAACACCTTCGCAAGCTGTTGCCGTTTCAGTTGGAAGAGAGCGTCATCGGTGATATCGATCAGTTTCATTTCGCCCTCGGCCACCCGAAAGACGGCCGTGTCATCGCCGCTTATACCGAAAGTGCCTGGCTGCGCGAACTGTTTGACCGCCTGTCCGAACGGCACATTGAAATCCAGCATGCCTGGGCGCTGCCGCTGACCCTGCCGCTGCCCAAGGAGGCGGAGCCCTCCGAGTCTTACCCCCACTGGACGCTGCAACTTGAGGGCGACGCACTAATGGTGCGCTATGCGCCCAACCTCGGTTTCAGCGTCGATCGTGACCAGGCGCGGCTGAGCCTGCAGATGCTACTGACCGCGCAAAACCGCGTGGATAACCTCCCGCGCCTGTCCCTTCGCGCCGCCACCGATGCGGACCTGGTCGCGCTGGAGTCCCTGCTGCCCGAAGAGCTGAAAGACCGGGTGGATGAACAGGCCGTGGTGGAGCTGTGGCAGCTGGATTTTCACCAAAGCGGCCTGCTCGACCTGTGCCAGGGTGAGTTCTCGCAACGCCTGCCTGTGGAGCGCTGGTGGCGGGACTGGCAAGGGGTGGTGGTCGCCGCGGCCGCCTGCCTGGTGCTCTACATCGGCGTGACCGTTTACGAGGTAAAAACCCTGGAGGCGGAGAATCTCGAAATTCGCCGAAACATCGAGCAGGTTTACCGGGGCGTCGCGGGGCAGGGCAACCTGGTGGACGCGGAGCGCCAGTTGGAGCAGCGGCTCTCGGAAATGCAGCCCAGCGCCAGCGGCGGCCGGGTAACCCCGTTCCTTGGGGACGTGTTCCCGGCTTTGGCGAGTACAGAAGGGGTGACGGTGAGCGCGGTGTCCTACTCCGCGCGCAGTGGCGAGCTGAGCCTCAACGTTCGCGCCCAGACCTTTAACGCCATTGAAACCCTGCGCGGTGAGATGCAGGAGCAAGGCCTGGAGGCCGAACTGCTCAGCGCCAGCGCCCAGGGCGATACCCACAGCGCCAGGCTGAGAGTCTCAGGAGGCCGTTCATGAAAGCATTTTTTGACTGGCTCTCTCGCTACAACCGGCGCGAGCAAACCATTATGTTGGTCGGCGCGCTCGCGGTCGCGCTCTATATTCTCTGGCAAGCGGTCTTGGTGCCCTTGTCCGAGTGGCGCGAGCAACAGGTTCGCTCCAACAACGCCGTCAGCCAAAGCCTTGGGCGCGTAGAGTTGCTGGCGGCGCAAATGCGCAAAGCCGAGCAGCAGGCCCAGTCGGCCGCCCGCGATGACAGCAACATCAGCGCCCTGGTGGATTCCAGCCTGCGCGCCAACAACCTGAGCATGAGCGGTTTTCAGCCGGGGACCGGGGGCCAGGTACGAGTCCGTCTGGACAAGGTGCCTTACGACCGCTTCATGCAGTGGCTGCATGAAATGGAATACCAGCACGATGTAAGCGTGGTGGATTTCTCCATGGCCGGTGCCAGTGAACAGGGCCGGGTGACAGTCAACATTCGCCTGCAAAAGAATTAAATCGACGACCTGACTATGTGGAATAACCTTTCTAACTTCATTCCCCCTGTGCGCTGGGTATTGGCGCTTGTTCTGCTGACGCTGATTTTTGCCGTCGCTCGAACGCCCGCCACCTGGGCCGCTCACTTTATGACCCAGGGCAACACCCTGGGCCTGAGCGGTGTGCGTGGCACCGTCTGGGAAGGCCAGGCCCGCATGGCCAGTGTGGAAGTGGACAACCAGCATTACTCCCTGGGGGCTCTTCGGTGGGACCTGAGCCCACTGTCGCTGCTGACATTGACCCCCTGCGCGGACGTCAACGCCAGCCTGGAGAGCCAAAGCATCGACGGCCGGGTTTGTGCCGGGCTCGGGGGCAAAGTGCGGGTCAGCGATACCAGCATCGACGCCCCCGCTAATCTGATCCAGGCCGGGCTGCCGTTCCCGGTCCAGGGTCAGCTTTCGGCCAATATCCAGTCTCTGGCCATGGCCGACGGGCAAATGCAGAACCTTGAGGGCAACCTGAGCTGGACCGGCGCGCGCGTCCAGGCCGAGGGCACCTGGGTCACCCTGGGCAGCTACGCCGCCGAGGCTCGCTTCGACCCTGAGCAAAACGCCATTGTGGCCGATGTCTTTGACCTTGAAGGGCCCATCGACATAGAGGCAGAAACTCGCCTGCCGATGGCCGGGGGCGTATACGTTAAGGGCCAAATGGAAATGACGGACGACTTCAGTGATCAGATCCAGGCGCGCGAATGGATGCCCATGGTACTCGACCACCAGCAGGGCAACCGTTACAACATCGACCTGCAATTCTAGAAAACCCGGAGGCACCATGAAAGCCCGCCTCGCCGCTGCGCTCTTTTGGTCGCTGGCTTTTCTGCCGGTCAGCGTCCCCGTCTCGGCGGAGTGGTTCAGCGACGAGCAGGCCATCATGGGCACCCAGGTCGTTGCCCGGCTATGGCACACCGACCCCGAGGCCGGACGGGAAGCCCTGGCGGCGGTCATGGAAGAAATGCACCGGATCAATCGTCACTTTAGCCCCTACCTCGAAGGTAGCGAACTCTCCCGCCTGAACCGTGAAGCGGTGAAGGCTTCCAAGCAAGCCCCCCTCTCCATCAGCGACGAGCTGGCCTGGCTTCTGGCCCAGTCCATCCGCTATGGCAAGCTCACCGACGGCGCTTTCGATGTAACGTTCGGCTCGGTGGGGCGCTACTACGACTATCGCGAAGGCCAGCAGCCGGACAAAGCCGCACGGGAAGCGTTGCTGGCCGCTATTGATTACCGCAAGATTCACCTGGATGCCCAAGCCGGGGAAGTGTACTTCGGCCACCCCAAACTCTATGTGGACCTCGGTGGTATCGCCAAGGGCTATGCGGTGGACCGAGCCGTCGCGGTGCTGCGCGAGCGGGGCATAGAGCACGCCAGCGTCGGCGCCGGGGGGGATACCCGCCTGCTGGGGGATCACCGCGGCCGCCCCTGGCGGGTGGGCATTAAAAACCCCCGCTCCCCAGAGGAAGTAGCGATTGTTCTACCGCTTCAAAACGAGGCGATTTCCACTTCGGGGGACTACGAGCGCTACTTTATTAACTCGGAAGGGGAGCGGGTTCACCATATTCTCAACCCGAGCACAGGCGCCTCCGCCCAGGGCGTGGCCAGTGCCACGGTGCTCGGCCCCAACAGTATCGATACCGACGCCCTGTCCACCAGTGTGTTTGTGATGGGCGTTGAGCCGGGGTTGGCATTAATTGACCGACTGGAGGGGTTCGAGGCGGTGGTCATTACCGCCGAAGGTAAAGTGCACTACAGTAAGGGGCTGGAGTCGCCGAATTAAGAAACTGAAGACTGTTTGTTTAAAACGCTAAAGGCTATTCATTTGGAGCGCTGAAGGCTGTTAATTTAAAAAGCTGAAGGCTCTATCCTAATGGCGCTGAAGGCTCTGCCCTAAGAAAGCCAAGTGTGAGCGCCGTCACAATTCCAAAGGCTTGGGGCCACTAGAATAGAAAGCCGTTGTATGCTGCGCCAATAAGCGCGCTTTTTTCGCTTGGGGGAACACTGCATGTCGTCTCACTCACTCCGCTCTCGGCGGCGTCCGTTTCTGTTGCCGGGTTGGTGCCTGGTGCTTATCGTTTTATGCGGCCTGCCCTTGGGGGTCGTTGCCCAGGAGGCCCAAGATGAGGCGGCTCTGGAGGCTTCTCTCGAACAATTGAAAGAAGACACTCTGGCGCTCAATCGCGACCTGCTGATTCTCGAGGAAGAACTCTTATACCCCGCCAGCAGCCAAGTGGCCGTATATCTGTCCATGGATCTGGGCAAGCTGTTTCATCTGGAAAGTGTTCGGGTGCAGGTGGACAGCGAGCCGGTGGCGGCGCAGCTATATACCGAGGCCCAGCGCGAGGCTTTGCACCGTGGAGGCGTTCAGCGGCTGTATCTGGGCAACCTCAACTCCGGAGAGCACGAAATCAGTGCGGTCTTTACCGGCATCGGGCCCGACGGGCGTGATTACAAGCGCGGCACCCGCCTCGAGGTGGAAAAGGGGCAGGAGCCCTTAATCCTAGAGCTCAAAATTGTCGACTCCGCCACCAAGCTACAACCGACGTTTGCCGTTGAGGAATGGGCGCTGCAATGAAGCAAGGATTGCGTCGGCTTGGCCTGATATCAGTGGCGTTGCTGGTGCCCGCCCTGAGCGAGGCACAAGAGCCGGCTGACGGGCGGGCGGCGCTGCACGAAGGCGTGGCGCGCTACCACTACTACCAGCAAGACTATCTGCCGGCCCTCAGTGAGCTGATGGTGGCCCGCGAACGCGGGCAGCTCGACGAAGGTCGGGGCGCCATTCTCGAGGGCGCGATTCGCCTGGCCTTCGGCATGTCCGGCAGTGCCCGGCGCCAGCTTGATCCGGCCCTGCAGGACAAGCCCGAGCAGCGAGCCGCCGCTACCTTCTATTTGGGCAAGCTGCACTACCTGCGCGGTAACTGGCGGGGCGCCACCGAGGTCTGGAGCGGCATGGTCGACTTCAACGCCCTGGCCCCGGAGTTGAAGCGAGAGCAACGGGCTCTCGAATGGCAGTGGCGGCTGCGCACCGACGCTCCCCGGGCGGTCGAGGCCGAGCAACTTTGGGACGAGTTGGGCGACTGGGCGCCCCAAATTCTGTACAACCTGGGCGGTGCCTATGCCCGTGCGGGTGAGCATGCACAAGCCCGAGACTACTACCGGGCCTTGGTGGACGAGGCGCCTTCGCACTTCTATTCCAACACCGAATATCTGGCCCTGCGCGACCGTGCTTTTACCGCTCTGGGTTACAGTCATCTATTGGCGGGTGAGTTCGCCCGCGCCGAAGAGGCTTTCGACCAAGTCCGCCTCACCCGCGATGAGACCGAACAGGCGCTGCTGGGGTACGGTTGGGCGGCGCTCGAGCGCGGCGATCCGAGAACGGCGGTACGCGCCTGGCAGGCTCTGAGTAAGCGCTCGCTGACCCAAAGCGCCGCTCAGGAAGCCCTGGTGGCCCTTCCCTACGCCTATGCCCAATTGGAGGCGCCCGCCGCCGCGCTGGAAGCCTACGACGGCGCCGAGCGTCGCCTGGAAGTCGAGCTAGCGCGGGTTCGTGAGCTGGCTCGGGTACTCACGGCCGATTACTTGCTGGCGCAACTGGAGCATGAAAACACCGGCGACTACCTCGCCCTGCGCGGCCAGGAAAACTGGTTAACCCTGACGGAGGAGACGGTGGCCCAGAGTCCGGACCCCTACCTCTCGGATTGGGTCAATCAAAGCCGGTTTCAGTCACAGGTTCAAGCGCTGGCGGACTTGCAGGACCAGGACCACCTGCTCGCCAGCTGGCCGGACAAACTCTCCCACTACGCCGAGCTGTTACGGGACAAACGGGCGCTGCGCCAGGACCGCCAGGCGGACGTCGCGCGCGAGGCACTTTGGCAGCAGGCCGAAGAACTGCGCCGGCGCCGTGCACCGCTGGCGGATGAACTGGCTCGCATCGAGCGCGAGGGGGATGTGATCGCGCTGGCGGACGCCGATACTCGGGCGCTCTACGAGCGTACCCGAAACGCCCTGGCCCGTCTCGACCGGCTGGTCGCGGCGGGCCGCACCGACGAAGCGCGGGAGCGCCGCGCCCGCCTTGAGTTGTATCAGGGCATTCTGTTGTGGCGGGCGGCTCAGAACTACCACGCGAACCTGTGGCAAACCCAAAAGCCCCTGCGCCAGCTTGATCGGGCCCTGGAAACCCTGGCGGAGCGCCGGGAGCGGGTCAGCGCCATTGTGAACCACAACCCGGATATCGGCCCCACCCTGGAACGTATGGCGGCCCTGGAAGCGCAAGTCGAAGATCAGCGTGCCCGTCTGAGGGAGGCCCGCCAAACCCGCGCCCAGGCGCTGGCGGAAAGCCTGCAAGGGCATCTTGAGCGGCACCAGCAGCGCCTGACCCAATATCTCGCTCGGGTCCGCTTGGGGGCGGCCCGGCTACAGGATCAGGCCCTGCGAGCCGGGGAGGGGGCTCAATGATGCGCTCGCGCCTGCCCCTGACCATTGCCTTGTTAAGCGGTACCTTACTGCTCTCCGCCTGCGGGAACTATGCGCCACGCTCCCAGGGCATGGCCGCCTTGCCCGAAGCGACATTGCCCTCTCCCGGTGAGCCAGTCACCCCCGAAACCGCCGAGCGCATTGCCGAGCGGTATCAAGAGGCTCTGACAGCGGCGGATGACCCCGCGATGCGGACCGACATCCGCTGGCGGCTGGCGGATTTGGCGATGGCGAGCAGCGAGCGCGCGCTGGCCGAGTCCGACAGTGTCGAGGCTCAGTTCGAGGCGCCCATCGCCCGTTACCGGGCACTGATTGCCGATTACGAAGCGGGTCGCTGGCCCCGGGAGCTGCCCGAGGCGGACCGCCTCTACTATCAACTGGCCAAGGCCTACGCCCTGGACGGGCGCATGGTTGAAGCGAACACCACTCTGGCCGAACTCGCCCAGCGCTTCCCCCAGTCGGACTATTACGCCGAGGCCCAATTTCGCCGGGCCGAACGGGCCTTTTCCGTGGGTGACTATGCCACCGCCGCGGCGCTCTACCGGGAGCTGCTGCCCGGCGAAGGCCCCATGCCGGAGTTTGGTCAGAACGCCCTGTACATGCGCGCCTGGGCACAGTTCAAGCAGGCTGAATACGAGCGGGCGCTGGAGAGCTTCGCCCGGGTGCTCGACCACTTGTTGCCCGAGGTGGAAACGCCTACCGCGTTGGAGCAGGTGTGGAATCAGCTCGATAGTGCCCGGGCGGAAGTGGCCGGCGATGCGCTGCGCGCCATGGCGCTGTCCTTCGCCTACCTGGAAGGGCCCGACAGCATTCGGGCCCTGGAGGCGCGCATCGGCCCGCGCGTGTACGAGCACAAGCTCTACCAGCGCCTGGCGGAAACCTACCGCGAGCAAGAGCGCTTCCGCGATGCCGCCGATACCTACGTTCAGTACGTGGAGCAAAACCCCAATAGCGACTTGGCGCCCGCGTTCAGCCTGAGCGAAATCGACACCTACCGCGAGGGCCGTTTCCCCAGCTTGATCCTGCCCGCCAAGCAGGCGTTCATTCGTCGCTACGGGTTGCTCAGCGCCTTCTGGTTTGATCGGGGCGGCGAGCCGGGCGAGCGAGTGGAGCAGCACCTGCACGAGTTTTTGGCCGACCTGGCGAACTATCAGCACGCCCGGGCCCAGCGCTTGGCCGATGAAGGCGCGGCCCCCTACGAGCGCCGCCAGGCCTTTGCCGATGCCGCCACCTGGTACCGGGAGTTCGTGGCCACCTTCCCGAACGACCCGGCCATGGCCGAGCAACAATTCCTGCTGGCGGAAGTACTCAACGAGGCAGAGCAATGGCCTGAAGCGCTGGAAAACTATGAGCAGGTGGCCTTCGTGCACCGCGATGCGGAGTACGGTCGTGAAGCCGGCTATGCCGCCGTCCTGCTCTCCGGGCAGCTTTCCGAACGCGCCGGCCCCGAGAACCTGCAATGGTGGCAGCGCCGCCTGACCGTGGGCCGGCTGTTCGCCCAGCGCTATCCGGCGGACCCGCGCTCCACCGCCGTGCTCGCCAGCATGGCGCGCGGGCAGCTCGATCGGAACTATCTTGAGTCCGCTGCGGATCTGGCCGAAACGCTGTTGGCCTGGCATCCGCCGGCGAGTGTTGACGAACAATTTACCGGTTGGCTGGTGCTCGGCCACAGCCGCTTCGACCTGAACCAGTACGCCGCCGCCGAGCAGGCCTACTGGCAGGTGCTGGAGCGCTGGCCGACCGCCGGCGTGGCCTCGGCCGGTGCCCCCACTCAGGCCGAAGTACGGGAGCGGATTGCCGCGAGCCTCTACCAGCGGGCGCGCACGCACCTTGACCGGGGCGAGACGGCAGAAGCGGTGGTTTTATTGCAGCGCATTCCCGATGAGCTGCCCAACACCGATGTGGCGGTGCAGGCTCAGTTCGACACCGCTCACTACCTGTTGGCGCTGGAGCGTTGGTCCGAGGCCCAAGAGGCCCTGGAGCGGTTCCGGCGCGCCTACCCCAACAGCCCGCTTCAATCTCAGATTCCGGCACGGCTGGCAAAGGTCTACCGGGAACAGGAAAATTGGGTGGCGGCCGCCGACGAGCTTCGCCGGCTGGAGCAGGTGTCGGATGACCCCGCGTTGCAGAAAGAGTCCCTCTACCTGGCCGCCGAACTCTATCAGCAGGCCGAGGAGACCGAATCGGCCATCGACAGTTATCGCCGCTACGCCCACACCTACTTGGAGCCCGCTGCCGATCGGCGCGAAGCCGAGTACCAGTTGACCGAACTCTACCGGCAGACCGGGCAGACGGAGAAGCGGCATTTTTGGCTACAGCGGTTGGTGGATGGCCACAATGCGGACAGCGGGCGCTCGACTTATCTGGCGGCCTTTGCGGCGAGCGAGTTGGCCGAGGAGAGCTTCCAGGCGTTTTCCCGCATTAAGCTCGACCTGCCGTTAACACCGAGCCTGGAGCGCAAGCGTTCGGCCCTGGAAAGGGCCTTGGCCGATCAGGAAGCGATTCTGGAGTACGGCGTGGCGGAGTTCAGTACCGGCGCCAGCCACCGAATGGCGGCCATTTATCACCAGCTTAGTCGGGACTTGATGGCCTCCGAACGGCCCGAAGGGCTGGGGGTGTTGGAGCTGGAGCAGTACGACATTCTGCTGGAAGAGCAGGCCTACCCCTTTGAGGAAAAAGCCATCGATTTGTATGAAATCAACGCCCGTCGGACCCGGCGCGGCGTGTATGATCAATGGGTAAAACGTAGCTTCGAGGCGTTGGCGCAAATACTCCCGGCCCGCTATGGTAAAGAGGAACAAGTGGCGGAGGTCAGCCGTGGGCTTTATTGATACCCGCTTTACCCGGTTTTGGCTGCCCGTTACCCTGCTCGCGCTGCTGGCCGGTTGTGCGACAACGCCGGAACCGGAGACCGAGCCGGCCGCCGGGGAAGAGAGCGGTGAAGCCGCCGCTCCCTCGGCCCTCCCGGAAGGCCCGGTCACGCCCAACCCCTACGAGCAAATGGAGGTGCGGGTGAGCGACCAGGCGCAAGCCGAGTTTGACCGGGCGCTCGAGGCCATGCGGAACGAACAATGGGAGCAGGCCGAGCAGCGCCTGCGGGGGATGACCGAGCAATACCCGACGCTCTCCGGCCCGTGGGTGAACCTGGGTAAGGTGTACGCCGAAACGGAACGCCCGGAGGAGGCGGTCACCGCCCTGGAAAAGGCATTGGCGTTGAATCCCAACAACTTGGATGCCTACAATCAGTTGGGGCTGCTTAAGCGAGAGGCCGGCGCGTTTGACGAGGCCGAAGCCCATTACCGTCAGGCGCTGGAGGTCTGGCCCTTTCACGCTCGGACCCACTTGAACCTGGGGGTCTTGTTGGACTTGTACCTGGGGCGGGGGAAGGAGGCGCTGCTGCACTACCGAGCCTATCAGCAGCGGCAAGAGGAAATGGACCGGCAAGTGGCCGGTTGGATTGTGGACTTGGAGCGCCAGCTGGCCGCAGAGGGTGGGCAATGAGACGAATACTTCATTGGTTGGTAGTCGCTGCAGCGGCGCTGGCCATAAGCCCGGCGTGGTCGCAAGAGGAGCGCTCACAGGGGCCGATTCTTGAACTGGAATCCCAGGTCACCGGTAACCGCGAACAGCCCCAGGTATTTCATGTGGTGCCCTGGCAGACCCCGGACAGCCCGGTTCCGGGCTACAATCCACTGGGGCGCCAGTTGGATTCGGTGTTCGGCCATTTGGAGCGGGACGAGCTACAGCGTTCATTGGAGCAATCGCAGGAAGCAAGTGACGTCGATCAATAGACGGCGCAAAATTCCTCTAAAAATACAATCTGAATCACAGACTGGCTGTGCTCAAGTTGGCATAATTACCCGGCAGGCGCCAGCCTGAAACGACAACAAACGATAGGTCTCTGCAAAAAGAGACCCACGATACGCTTGACTCTTGAGGGCATACCCATGGAATTCATCACTGTACCGCTGCGCTTTTTTCAAAACGGCGGCCCCTTTATGTATCCCATCGCCATTGTGCTGGTGGTTGGCCTGGCGGTCTCTCTGGAGCGCTGGCTCTATCTCAGCCACGCCAAAAGTGCCAACCGCAAAGCGTTTCGGCAACTGATGCCCCTACTGAAAAAACGGGATTACAACGGCGTGATGAAGCTGGGGCAAACCTCCAGCGCGCCTATTGCCCGCATCATAAGCGCCGGCGTGGCGCGCATGAGCCAGTCCCAGCGCCGGGACGACATCGAGCTGGCCATGGAGGAAGGCGTAATGGAAGCCGTGCCCCGCTTGGAAAAACGCACGCCCTATCTGGCAACCCTGGCGAACATCTCCACCCTGCTCGGTCTGCTCGGCACCATTATTGGTCTGATTTCCGCCTTTACCGCCGTGGCCGAAGCCGACCCCGCCGAGAAGGCCAATATGCTCTCCGGCAGTATTTCCGTGGCCATGAACACCACCGCCTTCGGCCTGATGGCGGCCATCCCGCTTTTGCTGTTCCACGCGACTTTGCAGACCAAGACCACCGAGATTGTCGACAGCCTGGAGATGGCGGGGGTTAAGTGTCTCAACCTGATGGGCTTGGGTAGCGTCCAACGGGCCAGCAAACCCGGCAGCGCCGATACTGCGACCAAAGGGTAATCGTCCTCCCGGACGAGTTCAGAGACCATTTAAAGGACAGCAAAAGCGATGTTTCATCGACGGCGCCATCGACACAAAGAAGAGGCCGAGCTCGACATCACCTCCTTTATGAACCTGATGATCATATTGGTGCCGGTGCTGTTGATGAGCATGGTCTTCGCGCGGATTACCGTGCTCGATATCCAGTTGCCCAAAAGCGTATTGGGCGAGGCAAGTGAATCCGACGAACCCAACGAGCGGTTGGAACTGGTCATTCGCGAGGATTATTTTCAAGTGAACTTCCCCGCCGGCCAACCCGTGGACCGGGTGCCTTTCGTTGACGGCGAACCGGATACCGAGCGGCTATCAAAACTGCTGCAGTCGGTTAAGCAGACACTGAAAAACGACGGCATCGAGAAAAACGATATTCTGATATTGTCCGAGCCGGACACCCCCTACCAGACCCTGGTCAGCGCCATGGACACCGCCCGCTCTTTTAAGGCCGTGGTGGCCGCTTCCGTGGTGGACGCCGAGCTGTTCCCGGCCATTTCCCTGGGTGATGCCCCGGCGCGGGAGGGGAGCGAATGAAGCAGTCCATGCGCGCCCGCCGAATGGAGCGGCACCACCGCCGGCTGAGTAAGTTGCCCAAGCTGAACCTGGTTTCCTTGATGGACATCTTCACCATTTTGGTGTTTTTCCTCTTGGTGAACTCCGCCGAGGTAGAGGTGCTGAGCCGGGACAAAAACATCGAACTGCCCGCCTCGGTGGCCGACCAACAACCGGATCAAAGCCTATTGCTGGTGGTGGGCAGTGACCAGATCCGGGTCAATGGCCGGCCCGTGGCGTCGGTCAATGACGTTATGGCTCAGGATGAGGCGGAAATTCCCGGCCTGGCGGAAGAGCTGTCGTTTCGTGCCGAGCAAGCCCGGCCGCTAACCGAGGCGGAAGAGGAAGTCGGTCGCCCGATTACCATCATGGGTGATAAGGACCTTCACTATCAGTTGCTGAAAAAAGTCATGGCCACCTGCGCGGCCACGGACTACCGAGATATCTCCCTGGCCGTGGACCGGGTGGCCTCCGGGGGGAGCGAGTAATGGCTCTGCATTTCGGCCCCAATACCGAACTGCCCTGGGAATCCAGTGCTGAGGAAGACCAGACGTTCAAGCGCCTGCTCCGTGGGTTGTTAGTTGCCCTATTGGTATTGGGGGTGATTGTGCCCTTTGTGCCCCTGCCGGACCTCAGCCGGGAGGATAAACAGGAGTTGCCCCCCCAGTTGGCTCGGGTGATCCTGGAGAAGGAAAAAGAACCGCCGCCTCCCCCGCCCGAGCCTGAACCGGAACCCGAGCCCGAGCCCGAGCCGGAAGAAGCAGAACCCGAGGAGGAGCCCGAACCGGCCCCGGAGCCTGAACCGGAACCCGAACCTGAGCCTCCACCGCCACCCCCGCCCAGTCGAGTGCAGGAAGCGCGGGAAACCGCCGCTCGCAGCGGCCTGATGCAACACCGGGATGCCCTGGCCGCCATGCGCGATACCGTGGATACCAGTCGAGTGGAGCAGGCCGCCTTATCCGAAGGCCAGGCCGAAGCTGAGCGGCCCGAGCGCACCGTCATTGAAGGCCAGGTCGCCGAGGACAGCGGCGGCATCGAAACCGACACCCTGAGCCGAGACACCGGCGGCGGTGGCGAGTTGGCCGACCGGGAAACCACGCAGGTAGCCAACGAAGCTGAAGCCCTGGCCGCCGCCGAATCGGCGGAAGAGGCCGCCGGCGGTTCGCGGGAACGGGCCGCCCGCAGCGACGAGCAGGTCCGTCAGGTCATCGACCAGCACATGGGCGGCATCTTCGCCATCTATAACCGGGAGCTGCGCAGCGATCCGCTGTTGAAGGGTAAGCTGGTGGTGCGAATGGTCATCGAGCCCAGCGGGGAAATTTCCGAAGCCAGGGTCGTCTCAAGCGAGCTGGACAACGAAGCACTGGAACAGCGCCTGCTGGCCCGCATACTGCTGATTACCTTCCCGGATGCGGACGTAACGGTCACCCAGGTGAACTATACTTTTGATTTCTTGCCTAGGTAACTTGGCGAACCTCTGATAATCTCCCCGGAGCTCGGGATTGTCAGAGGTCACTTAAACCTGAAAGGAGTGAGTGGTATGTCGATCGAAATAACCGGTATTCTGGGCCTGATCCTTCTCATCTGTGTGATCTACGCCCTGCTGCAAGTCGCCCAAAGCAATGAATCCAGCACCGCCAAACTGGTCTGGATCCTCGCCCTGCTGTTCCTACCCTTCCTGGGTTTTATCATCTGGTTGTTTATCGGCCCGCGCGGTAAATAGACCGAGAGTTCGGTAAACAACCGAGTATCGGTAATGGTGGTGCTGGAACCTTTGTGGGTTCCGCGCCGCCACTTTTAATCGACTCTAAGCCTAGATCCCGCCTCACTTCCCCGAGGTAGCCCCCCCTTATCCTACGAAAAGTGCAAAAACTGTTGCCCAGAAAATAGTCATCGGGGTATCATCAAAAAAAGTCCTTAGGGAAAAGCCTGGTGCCGTTTATCCAGCCTAGTCCATTAGGCGATTAGATAAACTTGCTCCAGGAAGAAAAATGTTCGTATATAATACAAAGTTCAAATTTTTTGGGCCAACCCTCTCTTTTTTCCAGATCCTGTTCAAAAACCGTTTCGTTCCAGGGCTGGCGATAGTGCTCCTAAGCGCCCTTTGTGCCAATACCTACGGTTACGTGAGTGTCCCCTCCAAAAACTACACTCATTCTTCCTCAGCGAATATAACGGTCACCTGGCGTTGCACGGTGGACTTTTGCTACCTGCAAGAGAAAAGTGGCGGGAGCTGGGTTGATAGGGAGTACATTCAAGGCACTTCAGCAACCCAAACTAAACGCTTTACCAAAAGCCCGGGTACCTATTACTTTAGATTGAAGAGATGCACTGTAACGGGTAGCCGTTATGGGACGGAAGTGTCTTGTACGGAAGACTATCAAAAAACCGTAAACGTTATACGGTACCCCGCATCGAGCCCAGCGCCCACGGTGCCAGCTACGAACAACTCGGGAACCTACGAAATATCTTGGTCTTCAGTGCCAGTCGCGACTAAGTACCACATATACGAGAAACCACTGCATCAAACTAGTTGGACGCGTATAGCGGTTAAACACCGAGGGGACTACCGTTTAACCATCACCAAGCCGAATGGCGCCTATCAGTATAGAGTCAGCGCATGTACATCCCGATGTGCGACGCCTAGTGGAGCGAGAACTATTAAAGTAGCTAGGGCGCCTGCTCGTCCCTCTACCATAACCCTTTCAAGTGACAATCCAACGCGAGGCCCTATAGATTTCTCTTGGGCCGCCTCTACAACAAACGTTACTACGTTCCTGTGGGAAGTGCTTGATGGGAGCGAACGTCGAGCACACGGGAACACAACACCGCAAACGAAGAGTGCAAGCTATACTGCCTTGGAGGAGAGCACCTATAAGGTGAGGGTAAAGGCTTGCAATGTGGTAAGCGGCTATAGTGTCTGCTCGTCCTGGAAAACGTCGGAGAACATTTACATGTCCCTTCACAAGCCGGGTGAGATTGGATCAAGCTCGGCAGTCGATAAGATCGGGCTATACTCTGGTGACCCTCTTTCAACTATACCCGACCCAAAAGGGGAGACACCATCTGATTCAATTTACTACGGAGCGCTGGAGGGCCAGTACTCCGTATCTCCAAGCGGGACCTTAATGTTCTCCCTCCCGTTGGAGGTGCCGGTTGGTATAAACGGTATGCAGCCCTCGCTATCTTTGGACTATAGCTCTGACCATAAAAATGGAATACTGGGGTGGGGATGGAGCCTATCGGGATTGCCGCATATTGAGAGGTGCGCAAAAAATTGGCGTATCGATTGGCGAGTGACCGGAGTGTCCAACCACGATAGCTATGGATACTGTTTAGACGGCCAAAGGCTGATAGAAGTTAGCGCGGGGACGTATAAAACTCACAAGGACGACTTTTCTACTATAGTTAAAAAGTCAGATTATTGGGAGCGCACTGATTCTGATGGAGTTGTATACCGTTTTGGGCATAACTCCGACTCCAAAACAAGAAGTGTCAATATCAGAACATCAAGGTGGGCGATAGATAAAGTTGAAGATATATACGGAAATGGATATACGGTTCGTTACGATAACGAGGGGTACCTACAAAACATCGAGTATATGAAAAGAGAAGGAATATCGTATTATCATCGGTTATCTTTTTCGTACCAGCCGAGGCCGGATGTAATTGGTGAATATGAAGCAGGAGAGCTGCGTTTAACAAAAAAGCGGGTTGAAGCAATAAACGTGTGGGCTAGCGGCAGGGATTTTTGGACGTATAACATAAAATATGAGGAGTACGGAAAAAATCATGCAGGCGATATTTATGAAAACCCAGTTGAAACGAGTCGAATTTATGAGATAGAGCAGTGCTTCAGTCTTTCAGATGACAAATGCAAAAGTGCCATTAGCCTAGATTGGAACAGAAACTCTGATTCGGATTTCGAGTATCAGTTAGCTGATCAAGAGATTATAGATCGATATGCAGAGGCTTATCCAAATATAGAAGTTGACAGGCCTATTGCAAATGATAACAAAGGTAATAGAGTCATAACCTTTGATACTCAACAATATACTCTCAACGTTAACGATCATGACGATGGCGAAAAGCTATACATTGACGTTGATGGTGATGGCTATAAGGACCTTGTGTCTATCCCTTCTACGAAGGATAGTTTCTCAGTTTATCTGAATACAGCCAAGTCAAATGAAGAGCCCGATTTTGCAGGGAAGGAGCATGAGGGATATTCAATCCTTAAAAAGGTAACAGAGTCGACTGTAAAAAATAGGCTAATGTTTTACGGCGAACGCGATCATATAGAAGTGAGAGGTTGGGGTGCGAGCGGTGAAAGTCAGCATGTAACTCGAGAAAAACGAGCATTTTCCTACACGTTTCAGTTTGCTGATGTGACGGGAAATGGACTGGTCGACCTTATTCGCTTCCCTCCGGGTTGCACGGAGTTCATGGAGAAATGCCGTTGGTATTCTTCCTTCTCAGCAGATATATCAGTAGCGCCTAATTACGGTGAAAAGTTTGGTGCTTTCCAAAAGTGGGCGGACTTGTCAACGAGCGAGATGGCACCTCAGTTCTCCTACTTTCTCGAGGATCTTAATGGTGATGGATTACCGGATGTGAGAGCGATAGGAACGCTACCGGACACGTATGTGTTCTATAGCATGAACCTAGGAATCAATAATGGTAGTGCTTGGTCCTCAAAAGGACTTGTCAATGGAAAATTCAATTGGGTAAACGGGGGAGGTAATTGGAATAAGATTCAAGGCTATCCAGGCGATTTTAACGGCGATGGAATAATGGATTATGCGCAGATCCCCACAAAGATGCATCACCAAGGAGCTGGTGACATAGATGAAGAATTGAAAGTTACGCTTGGTACTGGTGCACACAATATAGACGTGAATAATGGAGTTAAGCGCTTTGCAAGTTCTAAAGTAGTCTACTCTGGGGCGTTTATTTCCCAGTGCGGAAACGGTGCAGAAGAAGATGACACCTGTGTCTGGACTGTTGTGGACTATAACGATGATGGTATGGATGATTTGGTCGAAATAGGGTTCACCAAGGATCTCTACTGTAGTGCCAATCCCAATTGGGGTTACTGTGAAGAAGCAAGGTGGACCGTGAATGAGTTTACAGCGCGTCTGTATCTCTCTAAAGGAATAAATAGTAACGGTGTTATAGCTTTTTCCGAACCAATGGAGGTGTTGGAGGATGGCTTGTTATCCGAGGCAAATATCAGAAGAATGAAAGAGTCCGAGCTGGATCGAGTGGCTGCTTTTTTCAGCTATCATAGGAATGGAGGGATATCTCTTAATAAAAAGTTAACCAATAATGTAGCCCGGCACCATATTAGAAAGATTTACCAGGCAGGAAGGAGTGCCCTTGTTCGATACTCAGCCGTTGATGACAAAAGTGTCTATCGTCAGGGAGTTCGAGGTGATGACACCGGAAGAAGAAATGGTGGTGTCTACGCTCAGAATGAAAACCTGGCTCGAAAGCTTGTGGTGAAAGAGATAAATGATTCTAGTTATCTGACAGGAAAAATCGTTAAGACCTATGAATATGAGGGGTATCGATATGATAGTGCGGGATATGGAGGTCTCGGATTTGACAAGATAACAGTCAAAGAGACAGCTTATGGTTTTGATGAAAGCTTAGTGACTGTTCTTAATTACCACAATGTAGTAGAAGGACAACAATATAACCTATCAGGTAAGCTTCGAGAGAAAAAGCGTTATATTGCCGATATTAGCGGCGAGAGTAAACGGCTTCTAAGTCATGATAAGTACCAGTGGAAGGTTGGTACATTTAACATGAATTCCTACAACCTTACGCCCTCATACTATTATCCCTATATTTATAGGCAAAGCTCTGAATCTTGGGACTTGGAGGGAACCAGAATAGCAACGTCGATAAAACACAACCACACGCCCAAGGGTAGAAGTTGTGAGGCCTTATCGGTCGAGGAGGCGTCGAATGTCATTAGGTTTTCAGGCAGTTATGAAGACCACGAAAAAGGGGTTCTCTTGTATCAGGAAGAGGTGTTATGTGGTTTCGATCATTCTGATAATCGGGTTGTAATACAAGCTACAAAGAAATCTGATGTTACCACTAAGGGGCTTCGGTCTGGGCTGGTCCAAAGAATGGAAAGTCTTACTTGGACAGGGAAAGAAATAACAGACTTTCAAGAGTCTTCTTTTATAAGAAGACCGAAACAATATAAGTTTGAGGCCGATGGAGATCTTGAGTCAATGGAACGCTACCCGGAAGCTTCTGAACAAGACCGAGTAAACTACAAGGAATCTTATACGTACGATCAATACGGTTATATTAGCAGTACACTGAAAAGTTGGAAGGCATCGGAGGACGACGGCCTAGGCTTCAACAATGTTAGAACCACAATGCTCACTAGTTATGGCACAAGGGGGGAGCGCCGAGTAGAAATATCATCTCCGTTAGTAGGGACGTCATCAATGGAGTATCACTCAGCCTTTGACGCAGTTGTTAAACGCGTTGATGTAAACAAAGTTACAGAATTGATGACGTATGATGTGGCTGGCCGAATCATTGCATTCGATAGCGCAAGTGGTGCGGACGAATTTTATCAGTACTATAACTGCGATAAATGCTTCGGGCTGCACTCATCCTCGGGTTGGTTTTCCTATAAGAAAACGGTAGGAAGTTCGCCAGAGAAAGTCTACTACCGGCTAGACAACCTGCGTTTCAAGGAGTCCACAATCGGGTTAAATGGGGATCTGTATTCAAGTACGACGGGCTACAATAGCTTAGGGAAAGTGGTAGAGACTAAGGACAGAAATGGCCAGCGGACCTTATATGATTATGATCGTTTGGGAAGATTGGAAAGAACTCGATACCCTGACGGGACGGATGAAACAATTACCTACTTGGCAGGTAAAGTTATAAAGAAAAATCGACTGAGTCAGGAAACGGTTGAGTACCATAATGCACCCGGTTGGCTTGTGCAGTCGGATGACGCAAACGGTAGCTCAGTAGTGATGACCTATGATTCAGTCGGGCAGTTGACGTCTTCGCTTATACATGAAAACGGTATGGTTAACGAAGACACGAGACTGTCGGTTGAATACGATATGGGCGGGCGCCGAAAGATGCTGTCTGACCCAAATATGGGAGTAATGAGATTTCAGCATAACGCGTTGGGATTGTTGGCTTCATCCAAAGATGCGAACGGATACAATACGAGCTATGAATATGATCAGTTAGGTCGACAGATAACAAGAGTTGACGACTCGGAAGGATCTCCAAAAACACATAGATGGACTTATGATACCGCCTCCAACGGTAAAGGTAAGCTGCATAAAGTTTCGGGCATTAATACCGATGGAAGTTCATACCTGGAAACTCGGTCGTATGATGCCTCTGGAAGGCTGTCTTCAACTGTCACTAAAGTCGGTGCTACCTCGTTGGCTATAAAAAATAGTTTTGACGAGTACGGTCGGCCGTTATTGATAGAGTACCCAACTGGATACAAAGTCGCGAACATATACAACCAATACGGTTATCTGGCGCAAAAAGTTGCTGTCAATGATATGCAAATTATTTGGCATGCGGACGAAGCCAATGCCTATGGCAGTGTGCTTCGGTCAAGGTTTGGAGACGGAACGGAAACAACGAGAGAATATGATGACTTTAGCAATCTCCCTACCGCCATTAAATCGATAAGGTCGGGGATGCTCCTTCAGTATCAGGAGTTCGACTACGATGCATTGAATAATCTTGAGGAACGAAGGGATTTGAGGAATGAAGTAACTCAATCGTTTTGCTACGATGACCTTAATCGTCTGGTGTCAGCACGCTTTGATGCATGTTCTGTGAGCGATTACGATTACAGCTACGACGCGCTTGGCAACGTAATGAAGAAGCCAGGAGTAGAAGGGTACCAGTACGGGGTCAACGCTGGACCTCATGCGGTATCTGCCGCCAATGGTTTGGTCTACGAGTACGACGCTAGCGGAAACATGACGAAGGCTAAGAGGGGGGCGAGTGTCGTTAAAGAGGTGGAGTATAGCTCCTTTAATAAGCCTGTCAGGATGAGTGGCGAGCGTGGATGGTCTGAGGTGGTCTATGGGCCGGACAAAAGACGAGTCAAAAGAACCGATAGCAGCGGTCGATCCACCCTCTACGCCGGCGCCATGTATGAGCAGACAGAAGTCGCTGGGACCACGACGCGCACCCATCGTGTCAATTCCAGCATTTCGTATATAGAGGAAGTCGGCCTAAAGAACGCGAGCTATCATGAATATCGCCACTTAGACCATCAGGGGAGCGTTGTAGCTGTCACTACCGATAAGGAACCATCGTTGGAGGTGACCTCATATAGCCCTTGGGGGGAGCGCCTATTCGGCTTCTGGAATGGACCCTACGACCCTGACTTTGACCCAGTCAACAGCAGAGGCTATACGGGGCAGGAACATCTGGATAAGGTAGGGCTTATTCACATGAACGGCCGGGTCTATGACCCAGAGCTGGGTCGCTTCCTGTCGCCGGACCCGTTGATTCAGGCGCCAAACAATACACAAAGCTATAACCGCTATAGTTACGTGTTCAATAATCCCCTAAGCTTTGTTGATCCTACAGGCTATGAATCAGAAAAGCTCCCAGAAGTTGAAGCCAGAAAGCCATTAATTAGGGATGACGACCGACCCAACTGCGGCTACGGAAACGTGAGCAATAGTTGTACTGGTATACGCGGTGCAGAAGGTATTGAAGAAACTCTTAAAGAGTTGAGGGAAAGGGCTAAGTTGCAGGCTATTATTGGGCATAAGGGCTATAGTAATACAGTAAAGGAGCACAATGAGCTTGCACAAAAGGGGATGGCCCAAGACCAAATCAATAATATGTCGCCTGCCGACCTCTTGAAGTATTTTGGCGGAACGGTTATTCAAAATGGAGACGGTCAAAGCCTTTACTTCGGCCCTGATAGCAGAATGTCTCAATTATTTAGCCAAGGAGACGGAGCTAAGTACTTTGAGTCAAAGCTCTATGAAAAATATGGAGGTACTCTAACAACTGGCGGCAAAATGGATAATTTTGGTTATAAATTTGGCCCTTCACGCGTTTTTGGGACCTCTAACTTTGCTGAACACGTAGTTGGTAGTTGGGGCGGAGGGCAAGCAAGAGTTGTAGATCAGCAGATATTATTCCGGGCCACAAATACTATGGGAGCTAGTTCATTTTTTGCGGGCAGATATACAGAAAAGTGGTTTGGTTGGTCAATCGGTCAAAAAGCAAGTGATGTGCATATGACTCTAGAATGGACGTCACCAGTAAGGTAGTGAAAATGAAAACAACGTACTTAATACTTGTGGCCTTGTTGCTAGCTGGATGTGATAGTGGGGTCTTATGGGAAGATAAGCCGTATCAAGTCTTATGGATTGATGGTACAGCCAATAGAACTTTAAACTATGATTTTGGTGATGGTGGATTTATTACTCGAGTTGAGGCTCAAATTATAGCAGTGGGTAGCAACAATCGTTACATAGTGGCTAAGCAGAAAGAGCCTGGTACTGATGCAGTTGCATACTATTACATTGAGAAAGCCACTGATGATAAATTCGCTAATGGTGCATCTGGCCCATATAGCGAAGTTCAATTTCTACAATTGAAAAAGAAATTTGATCTGCCAGAGTTTACAAAATATTTTAATAAGTAGGACGACAAAGACTTGCCGCCAGCCAGTTTAAAGCCCAGCCATCCCCGGCTGGGCTTTTTGTTTTTAGCACTGCCTCCGAAACGCCACCGCATCAAATAAATCACACCCATCGGACAAGAGCAAGTAAGCCGCTTCGGAAACCGCTCGCAATGCCGAGCCGTCGGCCTCGGCTATCTTGTAAATCGTCGTCACTTCCAATAATCGCCGGGCGGCGTTGAGCCGGTGCGAAGCCGTCTCCGCCAGGTCCAACGCCTTAGCCGTGGTATCGAGAAACAATACCGGGTCGATAGTGGGTAGGGCTGTCATTGCCTGATGTCAATGGCCATCTATTTTGACCCACGTTTGGCCATTAATTTTGACCCACCGTACGTCGTCT
>NZ_JBDLLG010000028.1:0-53286 GCF_039822625.1 Marinimicrobium locisalis | reverse complement strand
TGTGGCAGAGAAGACATATTGGAAAACCCAAAAGACGGTGGCCTAAAACACTTGACCACTACAGTCCGGCCTTGGTTAGCTGTATCTGTTATAACCTGCCCGCTTGTTCTTGTCAGCGCCAGGCTACAGGTTTGTGCTCAAATAACACTTTTTTGAGCACGTTCATCGGTATCTTTTCAGATTTCCGCGATTTTGAACAGTCACCGGGAGCCTGACCCCGGAACCGCTCCAAGTGCCCCGTAGGGCACGCATGCCATGCCAACCTCTACCGACACTCATAACTATCGGCGGAGGCCTCATCACCACCGGTATAGTGCGGATGCTCTGGATAAGCGCAGAGCTTGCGGCTGGCGGGCTCCGGGGTGCCGCGCGAGGCAATGACATCCTCCGGCGCTTCGCCATTTTCCACCCATTCGACGACCGCGCTCAGCAGGTCAAAGGAATCGTAGGTATTGGCCCCACCGGCGCAATGGCCCATGCCGGGGACGTGATAGTAACGGCTGGCATCACTCCAGCCCTCATTGGCTTCGCCCGCCCGCTGATAAAACCCGAGCGTATCGAAAGCGGAGAACCAGGCGTCGCTGACACCGTGATAGAACAGGATCTTTCCACCGCGATCGAGGAAGGTGGAAAAGTTGGTCCAGCCGTAGCTGTCGGTGCGCGACTGCATCGGGTCATTGCGCAGCCGTGCATCTTCGGCATCGATATCGATCTCGGTCTGCTGGGCACTGGCGCCGGGCGAAAAGAAGTTCTCACCCGGAATATAGGTCATACCCCCCTCAATCATGCCGGTATCGACGGGAAAGGCGGGGTAGATCTCGTAGCCGGCGCTGTTGACCAGCGGTGCGAAGGCCTTGTCGAGCGCGTTAGCCTGCGCCTGAGAGATACACGAATCGTCTCCCTCTTCCTCGCAGACGAGCAGGCTGGGATCGAAGTCACAGCCACGGACGTTGGCGACCACTCCGTCTTCAAGGCCATCCAGACCGTCGCATTGCGCCAGAAGCCCATCATGCACCGCGCGGCGTTCTGCCGGGGAGAAAGCGCGACCGACCTGCGGATTGCCCTCGTCGTCATGCGGCGCTATTTCATTAAAGGCCACCACCGCCTTACGCAGGGCGAAATTCGAATGGCCCGTACGCATGGCCGGCGCGCCGACCACAGCGCCGTCGAACAGCATGGGGTAGCGCTGCGCGGCCAGCATACTCTCGCGCCCACCGGTCGAGCAGCCGGAAATATAGGTATGATGCGCGGCCTGCCCGTAATACGCCTTCACGATCTCCTCGCCCAGTTCGGTCACCTTGGCCACCGACTGCCCGGCAAAATCGAGCGCGGCCTGCTGATCGGCCATAAAGGACGCATCGAAACCGCCCTGCCCCTTGTGACCACCATCGGTGGAGATCACCGCAAAACCGCGAGCCAAAGCCGGCGTGTCGCCAGCGGCATTGCCACCAAGCGGCGGATGCACGGTACCATTCAGCCCGCCGCCGCCCTGAAACAGGAAGCGGCCATTCCTGTCCACCGGCATGGCCAACGCAAAACCGAGGCCATAGGTCTTACCGTCTGCCCCTGTGCGTTCATTACTGATGCCTTCGACGTAACAATCGTCGGGCAGTTCCACCGTCGTGCTGGCGGGACCGGCGCCGAAGCTGAATGAACCGGCAAACTTTTCTTTACTGCCCCAACAATCGAGGCAAATTAGCTCACACAATTCTAGTCAGCGCGGACGCTGTGTCACGGCGCGGAGAAATCTGCTCGACTCTCTCGCAACCCAACGTCGCGTTACTAGCGGCCACATCGACCGCCTATTTCATGCGACCGGCTCCCCCTAGTGAAGATCCTCACTCGTCAATTCTCCAATTCGCTGCCGGTAAGCGTCCCTCACACACTGGCTCTCTCGACATTTGTTTCGGCTCCGGATCCACGCAATCTGCGACTGTTTGACCTCGCTCTTGTCGGTCGCTCCGTCGTAATGCCGTTTATACCGATACGAAAGCACCCTGTCCATTATAGAAAGATGACTGTCAGAACATACCGCCTTCTCCGCAAAACTTCGAGACCTCTCACAGTCATAGCTGGGCTCGATATCCCCACCCCCCGGGGAAAATAGCGAAGGATTTATCAAGTCTACAAACTGCTTAAAATTGGTCCTTGTGACCTCTGGGTTAATGTCCAGCTCACCAAGCCCCATCAAATAGCCAATAAGCCCTGCAGCTTCACTATCAACAACGGTGAAGTCAACATTCTGGTCTTTTAAGTAGCGAATAAGTTCGAGATCGCCATTGGCTGCTGCATACATTGCTACCGTCCTATTATTGTGGGTCATCGGCCCTTCCACAACCGCTGACAAATCGGCGCCGGCTTCCAAAAGCAATTTAACGGATTCGAGAGCATTCTGCTGGACCGCAGCGTGCAGTGCGTTTTTACCAATAGGGTTCTTCGCATCGATGGCTGTATTAGCATTGGTGTAGGCCATCGGTTCCCCATGCTGGTAATCTGACCCCTCCAGAGCCGCCTGATTCTCTTTTTTGAGAAGCAGCTCCAGAACGTTCGGACGCCTGACAGCCATCATGATTAGTGGATCAGGGGCTCCCACATAGCTCCAAGCGTGCTCATAGTTTTTTATCCGGACCTTACTATGCTCAAGCTGGTCCAGATCCTCCACCGAGTTGACGACTCTCTCAATGGCGCCATAAGGCTCCCCCTCCAGAATCATGTACCGCAAACCGGACCTGGGCGGACTTCCCCAATGCCCCTCGTCCACTATCTGCCATAGTGCTTCCGAAGCGGCCAAGCGTGCATCCTTGCTGGCCAACCCGAAATTCGAGGAGTAGTGCCGTGTAAGGTCTTCTAGCGCCTCAATATGGGAAGACCTAATTCGTTCGTAAACTCTCCGATTTTCAATATTCAGATAGGACCAGGTTTCATAGGGGTACCGGTCTGAGATGCCTGAGGCATTCTCTAAAAGCTGGCTCGGAAACACACGTATCATTAGATGTTCCTTATTCAATTCCCGACCGTGACTGAATCGCATCGTTCCTTGATAACCGTCAATCCCATCGTCTTGAGGTTCATTGACGATATTCAGGTATCTATAGACAGACGCCGGCAAGGGATATTTATCCTCATCGCAATCATCGCGGGGCAAGAAGTTATCTAGATTACCACCATAAAAGGGGGAAAGCGCCGGCAGGAGACCCGGCCGATCAATCAGAACACCGCAAGGAATTGTAAAATAGGCCTCGTCTCCCAGGTGGTTCACGGAGTAATGCATCAGATGTTTTACCATAGACTCATCCGTTCCATCATAGGGTTCATCCGGCTCAAAGTCAGACGGGTTAACTGATTCCAGCTTCCCTTCTAGCCCGCTCAGCATCTCAGCTATCTCTCGGGTATTACCATTCCTTTCGTAAGTGTGCATCAATAACGCAAGAAGCAGGATGTCATTAGGATCATCACTACCCTCAAGCGTTTTCATCGTACTTTCATAGTCGTACTCGGGAAAGTCCCTGTCCTCCGTTTCGCTTACCTCTTCAGCGCTGCTTTTTGGTAAATGACTTTCAAACCAAGCATCCAAACTTTGTCCATTTAAATAGCGGTTCAACTGCACATAGTCCTCGATTCCCTTCCTGTTACTCTCGTCGGCGCTAAAAAACGGCACCGTCGGACACGAGAAGGGGTAACCGATTATAGTTTCCAGAACATTACTCGCCGCGTAACTCCCGTCCGGCCGAACCGCAGATACTAAAAATGCATCAACAGACGCATTGGGGTAACGCTTATAAACTTCGCAAGGAAGCCTGACCTTTAACTTCTCATGAACGGAGCGGCCCCGCAAGGAAAACCGCCAACCCTCGTTCTCCTCATGGACCAAGTTCGTCAGTTCTTGAACCTTGGCCGTCGCAAAAACAAGGCGAAAAACCCTCGCGCGACCACTCACAGCCTCATCCAGCGCCCAACGCCTGACTTGTTTTGCGACAGCTTCCACGGATTGGATTTTCCGACCGTCGAAGGAATCCTCGCTATCCTCGCCATCCAGAAACTCCTGCCTGGATGTGTTGATCGCCTTACTAAAGCTTCCAAAGACTTCATTGAGATATCCGACAAACTCTCCGTAAGGTGCGTCATTGAAGTTCTCAATCGACTGATAAAGTGCTACAGACTCCTGCGCAGGCCCTACAACCGTATCACCAGCCGACCCCTTTTCAATGGAAAGGAGAGCTCGCGGTGACAACCGCCGCCCACTCTCACTCGCGCCGGCCTCGACACCACAGGCAAACATCCAAACACACAACAGCGCCGCGACTGCTAACTTTAACTCCAGAGCCTTATTACAAAAACACGTACCCACTTAATCCCCCTGATTCACTATTCCACTCAAAAGCTACTCTTCACGACACTCAAAACTATCGGCTGACGTCTCACCACCACCAACATAATGCGGATGCTCCGGATAGGCGCAGAGCTTGCGGCGGGCGGGCTCCGGGTTGTTGCGCGAGGCAATGACATCCTCCGGCGCTTCGCCGTTTTCCACCCAATCGACCACCGCGCTCAGCAGATCAAAGGAATCGTAGGTGTTGGCCCCACCGGCGCAATGGCCCATGCCCGGTACGTGATAGTAACGGCTGGCATCACTCCAGCCCTCATTGGCTTCGTCGGCCCGCTGATAAAACCCGAGCGTGTCGTAGGCCGAGAACCAGGCGTCGCTGACGCCGTGGTAGAACAGGATCTTCCCACCGCGATTGAGGAAAGTGGAAAAGTTGGTCCAGTTATAGCTGTCGGTGCGCGGCTGCATCGGATCATTGCGCAGCCGCGCATCTTCGGCATCGATATCGATCTCGGTCTGGTCGGCCTTGGCGCCGGGCGAAAAGAAATTCTCACCCGGAATATAGGTCATATTCCCCTCGATCATGCCGGTGTCGACGGGAAAGGCGGGATAGATCTCGTAGCCGGCGCTGTTGACCAGCGGCGCAAAGGCCTTGTCGAGCGCGTCGGCCTGCGCCTGAGAGATACACGAATCGTCGCCCTCTTCCTCACAGACAATCAAGTTGGGGTCAAAGTCGCAGCCACGGACATTGGCGACGACCCCGTCTTCAAGGCCATCCAGACCGTCGCATTGCGCCAGAAGCCCGTCATGCACCGCGCGGCGTTCTGCTGGAGAGAAAGCGCGGCCAACCTGCGGACTGCCCTCGTCATCAAGCGGCGCCACTTGGTTAAACGCCACCACCGCCTTGCGCAGGGCGAAATTCGAGTTGCCCGTGCGCATGGCTGGGGCACCGACCACGGCGCCGTCGAACAGCATGGGGTAGCGCTGCGCGGCCAGCATGCTCTCGCGCCCACCGGTCGAGCAGCCGGAAATATAGGTATGATGCGCCGCCTGCCCGTAATAAGCCTTCACGATCTCCTTGCCCAGTTCGGTCACCTTGGCCACCGACTGTCCGGCAAAATCGAGCGCGGCCTGCTGATCGGCCATAAAGGACGCATCGAAACCGCCCTGCCCCTTGTGTCCACCATCGGTGGAAATCACCGCAAAACCGCGAGCCAAAGCCGGCGTGTCACCAGCGGCATTGCCGCCAAGCGGCGGATGCACGGTACCATTCAGCCCGCCACCGCCCTGAAACAGGAAGCGGCCGTTCCAATCCGCCGGCATCGCCAGCGCGAAACCGAGGCCATAGGTCTTACCATCCGCCCCTGTCCGTTCATTGCTGATGCCCTCGACATAACAATGAGTAGGCAGCTCTACCTCAGCGCTATCGGGACCGGCGCCGAAGTTGAATGAACCGGCAGGCTTTTGCTCGGCACTGGTGATTTCGGTGCTTGCCATTTCAAGACCGGTCAATGCCGAGCAGAAGTTCTCGGCTGCCTTGGCGTCGCCGCCGGCGATACCGTTTACCCCACATCCCGCGACAGCTAATGCCGCGAGTCCAATCGTTATTCGATTCATAATTTTCATATCTTATATTCCTGCCTAGAAAACCGAAGAAGATTAATTAGAGCAATTCTAATGATGATGGCTGGCTGTTCACCGCAGGTTGATATCGGGCAGAAATCGGGGTTTGGCCCCTCTCATCCCTGCGACATTCTTTCATAGACACTTCTTTGACAGCGTCCTTTCAGCACCTTCGCACAGGGCAGTCTCACACAGGACACTTACCAAGATATGAGCTCTTTAGACTTATAGCGCAGGGTTATCCGAAAAACCTCTGGTGCCTGATTACAAGACCACCTTCGCACAAAAAAATGAAAGCTGAAGTTTGTCCGGCGCAAATTTTCTCCGGCTACTTTTCTTGGTCCTCATTAAATTTTTCTGAATGATCAAAAAAATGCTTCATTAGGAAGAACCCCCAAACACAAATACATGCACCCGTTGCCTGCTCAATCGGAATATTAATATCGCTAAAAAATTCAGGGAAAATTGCAGCCACTCCAACTGGCAGCAAACCAGATCCAGCAATGAAATACTGGGTCTGATTCTCGCCACCCAAGCTACCCACAAAAAAAATTGATACAAAACTTAAAATTAAACCAACAACGGCATAAACCAAATATGCTCCAAGAAGATCAAACCCTTCCTTTCCTACCAAATAAAACGGAAACTCAACAACTAAACCAATAGTCATGGCTGGAACGAATAAAGACTCTGATGGCTCACTCATTGCCTTTGCAGACGAGTTAATGAAGGCTTCCCCGGTCATTACACACCTTTTACTTCACCCGAATTAAAAAAAGGGAACATCTTGCGCTTTGATCACTGGCATTAAAACGCTTAATGTCAAATTGACTCATTTATTCCCTGAAGGAGTTATCAGCATATATATCCACAAAACCTCCAGGCCTAGGAGAAGGATATAAGGCAAAAAAATCAACGCATAGCGAGCCCTTACATAAATATGAAAGTACCAAGGCATATGGTAGTAATTTGTCATGTGGCATTTGGTAAACATGTAATCAATAGGAGCGTGATTCTCATATCTTTGCAAAATATCACCATACTCTGTAACCAGCGATTCATACTCACTTGGAGAGCGGTCCTCGTTGATGTGCCTATGTATTCGCCGAGACAGCGCATTTAGAATCATTCCACACTGATGTATTCGATCAGCTCTCACAGCGTTGTTCGTCATGTTGAGGATTATGGATATGACGAGTATGACGATTGCAAAAACCACCTGAATAAAGCTAGAGTATTCAGGAGTGAAGCGAGTCTGAAGGCCAAACGTGTGAACTAATGGGATGAAAATAAGGCCTACCGAAAACAGAGCTATAGTCCAAAGCGAAGCATGATGCTGCATTTTTAGTCGATCATGCGCATAAAAACGGCAAGCAGCCGTTTTTTGCACTCGGTCATATAATTCTTCAAAGTGATCATTTTTCTGCACAAAATCCCCTTACGACTTAGCATCTCACACAGGATCAGCTTTCAACGTTCGACTGATCTACTCGCTTCTCACCCTGAAAGATATTCAAACACCGCTGAAGTTGCTTCGTTCTTGATGTATCTAGACCGAACTTGGCCAACATAGTACGCCCGCTGAATAGTTTCTTCTGTTGCCTCAAGGACATCTTTAATCGTATTTAGCGACAATCCCTTCAACGAACCTATAAGCCACTCTGGCAGATCAAGAAAATCTACAGGCTTTTCCAATTGCTTGTTCAATGCTGAACTAATTGTTTGATCGTCAAAGTCGTCCAAGTCAGTCACTAACGACGAGTATGCTGGGTGGTTTGACCCATACTCCGTCATCCTCTTTACTGTAAGATTCTTTACAATAGCTGTTCCTGTCGAGGCTGGCGTATTCTCAAGTGATAAAAGGCACCCTAAGTTAACGCTGTACCTAGCACCGATACCGCTTCTTGTAGCTTTTACGGCATCAGAATGCAATGAGATGATCCCTGTATAGCAAAGCAAGCCAAGAGCCTTCTTTATCCGGGCAGGGGCATCCTTATGAATCCAAAAAAAACGAGACGTCTTTTTATCCCCCTCAAGGTAAGAATCATTCTTAACTTTCATGTCAGGCAGAACAGTGTCCTCCACAAAATCTCTACCCCAATTGATGAACGCAACGAACCCAGAGTATTTATCCGCCAAAAGAGAATGTTCTTCCCATATTTCGCTTTTGTAATACTCCTTTATTACTAAATTAACCTCTCGAGAAGAAACTGAAGGAGTCTTTACCAAGGTTTTCAACAAAACTCTAGGATTTCCATTAGCCGCATATGCTAGCAGCGAAAAATTGCTACTGTTCTGTGCTATTTTCCCAAGGAGTCGGCTGTCAGCCTGCTTCTCCACCATATTTCTCATATTCTCAACATATCCAGCGCTAGTAATATCCCTTTCAAGGTTAATAAAGATTGCGTCATGAGTAGGCTGAAAGTAGTCACCGAACGATGTAACTCCTGGATACACTGCTGCGTTACAATTTATGTACGGACTATTGATATCACGGTACAACCCAAAAAATTGACGCTGCTGAGCGGGTCGAAGTATATGAGCCGCTTCATCAATAAAGAAATTTACAGCCTCTATTTCGGCTTCTTCACAAATGTCCTCTACGGCATCTTTGAAGTCATCGATTGAGGGCAAAAACTGGACATCAACATCTTGTGCTTGACCCGGCTTCCAAGAGCTTTCAAATTCATCTACTAACCGGGTTAAGTATTCTTCCTGAGCCCCCGCGCCATTTGACAAAACGGTATGGGGGAGAATGAATCCAGATTTCTTCAGGCTTCTAATAAAAGACGAACAGAGCTTTGCCAACATCCACTGATAGAACTGGCTTTCATTTGTCAGTTGCAGCACCGCACCTTGAGTAAACGACACATATACAGGAAGTACACGCTTATGAGCTAAGTCCCGTTTAAGCTCCGCCTCCGAAACCCTTAGCAGAAAAGACTTCCCCACCCCTCGACTTCCCACCAATATCACGGGAGAATCACTTTTCAACCGTTCAATTATCGCTCGATCCTCCTTTGTTTCTACAAAATAGTCTAGAATCTTAGTAGGCTTTATCGTTTCTGTGCGTATCTTAAAATCTGACATTACCTAAATCCCTTCAATTAGCGAACAGAATATTAAACTCTTCTATCCCACCTAACTCTTCTTTTGCCATATCTTCAAGCCTAGCCATGCCTTGCTTATCGATATCCTTGGAGAACCTCATAAACAGGAGAAACAACGCTACGAATTTACATGTTTCCATAAAATCTATCCACCTACCCAACAACGATGAATGAAATTCCAGATTGTTCGGCAGCTCTTCAATTTTGTTAAAGTTTCCATGTATGAACTCGGAGGACTCTCTATAAAGTTTCGATGCAACTTTAATCAAGTGATCACCTTCAACTTCCACTTCCGGATAAAACGCTCTTATAAAAACCTTAGACAATATTCCGTTCTCCTTGTCCACAAGGGCTCCCCATGAGATATCTCGAAGACCAAGTTTCCAATGGCGCAGATGTAGTTCGTTGGTTGAGAGATATATAAAGCGGAAGATTTGCTCCAAAAAGTATCGCTGCGCTATGAATGAATACCGGTATTGACCGCCCACAACTGCTTGAAAGCCCAACTCGAACTCTTGAATTGCACTAACTAGAATAGTGCGATCCGTTCTATCGCTGAGCAGTTCAAGCCATATATTTAAGTCTTCTGAAAACTGAAAAAGCTCAGTTAGGGAAGCACCATGTTCCGATGCAAATGATTCATCAATGACCTTTCCAATCCTTCGGTTCAGATTGGCGAAGTGCTCTTTACAGTGATTTCCCATTATAATAACTCCTACCTAATCTTGGGAGCTGTACTAATTAATGCCTCCAACACATGCAGCTTTGGAGTGGCACACGTTCAGAACAGGTACTGCGAAGGAACGTAATGATTTTGAGACATTTCAGTACATCAAGCGTACATTTCGCTATACGTTTCGATTAGAAACAACCCTACCGCGCTAGCAGAGTTCACAGATAGCCTAGCGTGTCTGTCCGTCAGACGTTTCCGCTTCTGCTCCATACTCTTCCCATGGAAGCCGCTATATTTCGTACGCAGTACCCCAACACCCACTGCGGCATTGAGCAACCCTCCTAGAACCCGCTTTATATCTGGATCAGCGTGCCCCTCAGGCGACAAATTCATTCTTTCAAAAACTAAGCGAAGGAGATACTGAAGACTTTCATCCTTCGGGTGGGCAAAATTAAGCCTTTCTAGTATAGCCTTGCAAATACTCTCTAGTGTGGATGAAGCGCTCCCGAGAGCCTGTTCTGGATCGGAACTTACATACGCAAGAGCCCGTTCAAAATCATGTATTGCGGCCTGGTAGCCACCTGTAGATAGATAGTTCTGCAGCACTCTGCTTGACTCAGTTGACGAGTTCGGGACGTCAAAGCCAAGGTCTCTAGCTATTCTAATTACTGTAGAATCTGGAACATTCGAAAGTAACCCTTCTACATATACTCTCTTTGAGGGAACGATATTAACCATATCATGTTCAACACCAAAGCTTCCCAGAAAAACATTAATCCCGGATGTGTTAAATTCTGCCTGCAACTTTAGCGCAATATTACACACGAGATTGTAGCGATCAATGTTCTTCATTATATTACTTCAGGCGTAACGGTATAGTTAGATGGAAGCTTTTCGCTCTTAAAGAATGCTCTGTGAGCCCAGTCAGCTCTAGTTTAGAACGTATAGCACTTAAAACGGAAATTTTCTTACCAAGGACATTATACGGAAACTTTCGGGCTGTACAGGCCGACAAACACCAATTCCGCAGTGCTGTACCCACCTCTACTCCACCTTCAAGCCCTGCAAATCCCTCGGTGTAGCCCCCAAATCCCTCCAATTCTCCGGATGGCAGGAGAACAGCAGCACTTGGTGTCGGCGGGCGGCGTCGAACAGGATGCGTTTCATCTGGTCCAGCCGCTGGGCGTCGCTGTGGACCAGGGCGTCGTCCAGGATGATGAGCGTGGGTTTGCTGGCTTCGCGTAGCAGGTCGGCGTAGGCCAGGCGGCTGATCAGGCCCATCTGCTCCCGAGCGCCGTAGCTTAGCGACGGCAGGTCGCCCTGCTCTTCCCCGGTGCCGTGGGGGCGCGTCAGGGTGGTGGGCATGAGGTTTTCATCCACACTCAGGTGCGCTTGGGGAAACAGCAGTTTCAGGTAGTGGTTCAGGTGTTTCTGCAGGGGCGCCTGTAGCTGACGGGTCAGGGCCTGGCGTTTGTCTTTGAGCAGGCTGAGCAGCAGGTCCAGCGCCTGGGCGCGCCGGGTGAGTTCATCCCGGCGCTGGGCCAGGCGTTGGTTGATCTGGGCTTCTTCATCGCGTTTTTCTTCCAGGCCCTGGGCGCCCTGCTCTTCCAGGCGGACTTGCAGGTCGCGGATGTTCTGCCCCCGCTCCCGCGCCTGGGTTTCCATCGCATTCGCGGACTTTGTAAAGCGTTCGATGTCCTGCTCGAGCACTTCGGGTTGCTCGGCATCAATTTTCTTTTGTCGGGTGTCGATGGCGGTGGTGAGCTGGTGCTCCCGGGCTTTCAGTTCGGTCAGTTCTTTATTGGCGCCTTCTTCGCGGGCTTTGCGATCCGGCGCTTGCAGTTCGGCGTTGAGTTTGTCCCATTCGGTGTGGGCGCTGGCGCTGGCCTGCTCCGCCAGGCCTTGTTGCTGCTGGTGTTGAGTGAGCGCGTCTTCGGCTCGCTTGAGTTCGGCGCGGGCCGCCTCCAGGTCCGCCTCGGCGTTTTCTTCCGAGGTTACGTTCGCTTGCACTTCAGGTAATTGCTCCAGCTGTGCGCGCAGTGCTTCCAGGCGTGCGCTGTCCTGCTCCGCAGCCGAGCGCAAGGCGTCGACGCCTTTGGGGGCGAGGATGTCCAGCCGCGCCTGTTCGCGCTCGATGGTTTGCGCCAGCCGCTGACTTTCAGTGGCGCGGTGCTCGCCCTCTTCCAGGCTGTCGACACCGAGGCGGCGCAACAAACTGCTCTGCTCGGCCTGCAGCGCTTCTTGCTGACGCTGCAGGTCCGCCACATCGGTGCCGCCGGGCTGAATGCGCAAACGGCCGACGCCGGGAATACGTAGGTCGGTCGCCTCCACCAGCAGGGTTTCTCCCTGGCCGGTGACGGTCTCGTCGCCGACGGTGATGGATTGTTCCGGTTCCAGCTCGTAGTTCAACCGGGTCGCGAGTGCCTTCTGTCGGATGGCCAGCTCCGCCAGCGCTTGCTCCGTGCGTTTCAGTTGGGCCAGTGCGGTCGGGTCAATGTCTGTGGAGGGCTGTTGTGCTTGCAGCCCCTTTAAGGCCTGTTGCAGTTCGGTGGCCTGCTTGAGCGCGTCCGCCTGTTGGCTTTGGCGTTCAGCCAGCTGGTCGATCTGCTGTTGCAGCCGGGCTCGCTCCGCCTGGTGGCGGGCTTGCTCGCGTAGGCTCCGGGCCTGCTCGTAGGCTTGCTCGGCGTCGGCACGGCGTTTTTCCAGCTGGGGCCGGCGGTCGCGGCATTCTTGCAACTGGGCTTCGGCTTTAGCTTTGTCCTCGGCGCGTTGGGTGAGCTGGTGCTGCTGGTTTTCAAAGTCTTTGAGTTGCTGGCGATAGACCGCCTGGCTTTGGCGGCAGTTGTCCAGCGCCTGCTGGTCCTGTCGTTGTTCGCTCTGCCAGCGTTGGACTTCGCTCAGTTGGCTTTTCGCGGTGTCGGCTTTGCGACGCTGATCTTCCCAGGGGCGGGCGGCATCAATGGTCTGTTTTTGTTCGATCAATACGCCGAGCTGATCCACCTGTTGGCGATACTGTTCGACGGACTGGTTCAGGGCGTCGAGGCGTTCCTGACTGTGCCGGTAGTCTTCCAGCACTTTTTTGTAGTCTTTGGTTTCCTTGCCGGTGCTGGTCAGCAGTTCGGCGCGCTCTTTTTCCACCCGGGCGATCAGCTCGTCGCCGCCGCTGCTGGCCACTTCGCCCAGGCTCTGGCCCAGTGCCGACTGCAGGTGTTCACCGGCGTGGTTGACCGGCCCCTGAATGTCCTGCACCGCGCCCTGCTCCACCCACAACAGGCCGGGGATGCCCCAGTGTTCGGCTTTGCTGGCGCCGCGTCCGGGGAATTGGTAGCCGAGCATCTCGGCCAGCTTTTCTTCCGCCTCTTCGCCACTGAAGTGTTGGCTGCCGACTTTGAGGTCGCAGCGTTTTTTGCCGAGGAAGCGTTTGTTGAGCGTCCAGTGCTCGCCCTGCCAGTCGAATTCCAGTTCGATTTCCGGAGTGGCCGAGGTGTCGCCCCAGGGCCGCAGGTCATCCACGCTGTTGGATTTGTAGCGCTCGAAAAAGGCGGCGCGAATGGCGCGGACCAGGGTGCTTTTGCCGGACTCGTTGGGGCCGACAAACAAGTTGATGCCATCGGTCAGGTCGCGGATTTCCAGGGGCTGGCGAAACTGTTTGAGTTGGTCCAGGTGCAGACGGGTCAACTTCATTGTTCACTCTCCTTCATTTTCCCCTCCGTCCGTTCGCTCTCGGAAGCCAGACTGGAGTCGCGCAGCATGCCGGCCAGAATCGCCAGGGCCGTGCGGGCGGTGTCGGGCTCCTCACCTTGGCCTTCCTGCCGTTCACGCAGGTCGCCAATCACTTCGCCCACGTAACCGTCGGCGTGCAGTGCGGCGATATCCTCCTCGGTGGGTATGAGGTTCAGGCCGGACAGGTGAGACTGAAAGCTGCGGTGGCGGGCCTCGGCCCCACCGAGGTAGTGCAGCAGCGCCTGGTAACCGGACAGGTCCACTTCGCCGTCCACTGTCAGGTCCACCACCGAGCGCGGTGGCAGGGCGTCCAGCTCGGCGATCAGCCGATCCAGGTCGCTGGCCACGGCCAGGGTGCCCTGGTGCTTTATCCACTGGAACTGGCCGGTGGTGTGGGTCTGTACCTGGGGCTCGGCTCCGGGCTGCTCAATATCGACGATCAAGGCCTGGCCGGCGCCGTTGTCCTTGAATCGCTCCTGCTCCGGGGTGCCGCTGTAGCGGGTGCGGGCGTCGATGACCTTAAACCCGTGCCAATCCCCCAGGGCCAGATAGTCCAGCCCGGCCGTAGCCGCCCGGTCGGCGGAAATGGGGTTGGTGGAGTCGATTTCCTCAGCCAGTTGGCCCTCGACGCTGCCGTGGGCCAGGCCGATGCGCAGCAGGCCGTCGGGGGTGTCGGCACGGTCGAACCATTCGGTGAGGTCGTTGTAGGTCTGCCGCTGGGTCAGGGGTGCGGGCAGCACGGCAAAGCCCAGGTTCTGATAGACGCGCACCTCCGGTGTCAGCAGCAGCTCGACATTGCTCGGCACCGCGCTCAGGCGCTGGGCCCGGCTCCAGACGCTTTCCGCCAGGGCGGCGTCGTGGTTGCCGGGCAGGAGCAGCCAGGGGCCGGAGAAGCCGGCCATGGCCTGAAAGGTGCGGTGGATAGTCCGGTCCGAAACGGTCTGGGCATCGAACACATCCCCGGCGACCAGGACGGCATCCACGGCCTGTTCGGTGGCCAGCGCGGCCAGTCGCTCGATGACGGTGAAGCGGGCGTCGGCCAGGATCGAGGCGTCTTCTTCGGCGAAGCGGCTGTACTGGCGGCCGATCTGCCAGTCGGCGGTGTGGAGAAAGCGGGGCATGGGGCCGGGTCCTTGTCGCTTGGGGTACATCATACAAACCCGGAGTGTACCGAATTTAGGCGTCGAGCGGCACCACGTGGGTGCCCTACTGGGTGGGGCATCGATAGAGCAGCCGTCAGGGACCCAAAATGTGACATCGCTCTCAAAAGCGTGCAGACGCGGGCGGGTGCGCCCGCCATCCTCTGCGTTCGTGGTACGCTTGGTCCGTCTATTACAAGGAGTGAATATCATGAATCAAGCCGTCAACATCCCCACCCCTCGCGCCAATAAGCCCCGCGTCCAACCGGCGCGTGTCATCAATCGGGATTTGAGCCAGGCCAACCACCTGATGGCAGAGTTTAGAAAGGAGGTGCTGCAGCCAGGATTTAAGCCGGCCTTTCAGATAAAGGGCAGCAACAATGGCTTTAATATCGTTAGTGATATTGAAATCCGCATAAGAAAACCTTGGCTGATTAGCCAAAGTGGTGCCAGCCTTTGTGGCCCGGCTGCCTTTATGTACTGCCTCGCCAAAGACGCCCCAGCGCTTTACGTACAATACGTCCGAGACCTCTTTGTCACAGGAAAAGCCAAAATCAATGACCTTGAAGTCGAGCCCTCCACCGCTTGCAAAAATGGCCAGCTTGTGTCGGGTAATGGTGACAATGAAAGACGTATTGAAGCCGTGGACTGGATTGCCCTGGCCAGCCTCAGGGACTCCGAAAACCGCATTTTCAGGCACGGTTCCGTGGCGAATGACGCGTCGGGCATCACTTTGCCGGGTCGTCTGACCAGCTGGTTTAAAGCGGCGGGCTACTCACAAGTACAGGAGAAAGCCCGGGTCCTTTCCAGCCACGAACCGGAGCACCTGCTTGCAGCCGCCCAGGACTATCAACACAACAAAAATGTCTGTCTGTTTATTGCAGCCAAAGTAGTCACAGGCCCTTTTACCCTCAAGGCCATCCCCAACCACTGGGTGGTATTGAGTGAGGTGCAGCCAATGAGCATTCCACACCACCCAGATCCAGCACAAATGCAAAAGTCCCTTGAAGAGCAGGTACCTTCGCTCAAAGCCTACAGCTGGGGAAAGGAAAAAGAAGATATAAATGCTAGCATGCTAAGCTTAGCGGATTTTTCCAAGTACTATTTTGGCTATGTGGTGGCAGGTTAATATGAGAATGCAAACAGTCACTCTAGCTCTACTGGCCACGATTTGTATGGCCAGTTCTTCACATGCGGATCAAAAGCCGTTTAAGCGGTCGGGTACCGCCGACATCGACTTGAAGTATAAGGGACATGGCAGAACGGCGGTTTTCGCCGCCAGATCTCTACCTTACGTTTTAGTAGAAGAGAACGGTGGTGTATATTGGTTACTAAATACACAGACGCAGGAATCCCGCACTGTTGCCAATAACGAGACCGCCGATAAAGACAACTATGTTTTTGGGGCACACTGGGGAAATAATCACCTGCTTCTGTTTTTTTCATCTAAGGTTAGGCGCATAAACCCGAAGGACATGAGCCAGCCGAAGGATATCCCCGCTGAAATTCAAGCTGCCCCCTTGAGACGCTTCACTTGGCTGGGTGAGCAGGAAATATTGATTGATGAAGTAACCCCCTATGAGATGGTGGGCGATGTGCTGACTCCCATGGGTAGCGACCAACATCGTTCCCATGTCCCCACTCAGTCAGGCCTCGTTGTGGTGGACGAGCACCGCTACGTAACCTCGGGATACGAGGACGAATCCCTTCGTCTTTATTCCCTACCCGAGGGCGACCTCCTGAACGAGTGGAAGCTGGGGCGCTGGTATTCTTCCCGAAAAATCACCACGATTGGCGTGGTCAACGACCGGCTGCTGGTGGCCTCGGCCGGCGGACGTATCGAGGAGCGGTCCTTGGAAGATGGCGAGGCGATCTGGTCGGCCCGGCCCTGCCGGGAGGGCCCCAGCTTTTTCCACAGTAGCCAACAACAGAGCCACAACAGTTCTTTCTGGCGTATCGACTCCATTAATGTAAACGACAAAATCTTTTACGGCTGCGGCGACCGTTTTGGCACTATTCACCGCACCGATGAAGGCTGGCAGGTTGAGCCTTTGCATCAAACCCTGAATATTGAGGGTAAACTCACCAATGTGGAGATGATTCCCGACACCGATTTGGCGGTACTGGTTATCGCCCAAGGCGAGGTTCGGGCCGTCTATGTGGTGGACCACCGGAAACAAGCCGTCCTGCAACAATTAGAGAACACCCAGGATCACAATCCGGGCCCCCTCACCTATGTGGCCGCCACCCACCAGCTGGTACTGGTGGGAGAGTCGGATGAGCTTTACCTCTATGATCTCAATGTAACCCAGTGATAGACGGGAAGTGCTCGCGTGGCTGCAACCTCCATCCAGCCGGGCGATCAGGTCGGCGTTGACGTTGTCTCATTCGGCGTGGGGGGGTTGGTGATGCGCGGGGGCCTTGGTTTTTGGCACCGCATGGGTGCCCTACGGGCGAGGCATCGATAGAGCCGCCGTCAGGGACCCAAAATGTGACATCGCTCTCAAAAACGTGCAGACGCGGGCGGGTGCGCCCGCCATCCTCTGCGTTCGTGGTACGTTTGGTCTGCCTATTTTGGCTATGTGGTGGCGGGTTAATATGACAACACGAACAGTGATTTTGGTGCTATTGGTAGCTCTATTGACAGTCGGCACTGCGACAGCGGAGCAAACGCCGTTTAAGAAAGTGAAAGCTCTTGATTTTGAATTAACCTACAAGGGGAACGATAGTGCGGCTGTTAGCGCAGCCGCCTCGCTTCCCTACGTCCTAATTCGAGAGGGAGGCGGCGTTTACTCGCTGCTGGATTTAGAGAATTTAGAGCCCCACCTTCTAGCCGACAACGCAGCATCGGAAAAGCACGTATCTGCGGCCGACTGGGTCGGCAACCATGTATCCCTGTTTTTTACGTATGAAGGTTTTGTCGAACGAATTAACCCAGAGAGCCCGAGTCAACCAAAGGATATCCCCGCCGAAATTCAATCCGCCCCTCTGAGGCATTTCACTTGGCTGAGTGACCAGGAGATATTGATTGATGGGGTAAGGCCCTATGTGATGCGGGAGGGTGCTCTAACCCACATGGGCGAGCAAAACATTCACATCCCTACTCAGTCAGGCCTCGTCGTGGTGGACGAGCACCGCTATGTAACCTCGGGCTACGAGGACGAATCCCTTCGCCTCTATTCCCTGCCCGAGGGCGATCTGTTGAATGAGTGGGAGCTGGGGGGTTGGTTTTCCTCCCGCAAAATCACCACGATTGCCGTGGTCAACGACCGACTGCTGGTGGCCTCAGCCGGTGGACGTATCGAGGAACGGTCCCTGGAAGATGGCGAGGCGCTCTGGTCAGCGCGGCCCTGCCGGGCCGGCCCCAGCTTCTTCCACAGCAGCCAACAACAGAGCCACAACAGCGATTTTTGGCGAACCGACTCCATTAATGTAAACGACAAAATCTTTTACGGCTGCGGTGACCGTTTTGGCACTATTCACCGCAACGATGAAGGCTGGCAAGTTGAGCCTTTGCATCGAGCCCTGAATATTGAGGGTAAGCTCACCAATGTGGAGATGGTTCCCGACACCGATTTGGCGGTACTGGTTATCGCCCAGGACGAGGTTCGGGCCGTCTATGTGGTGGACCACCAGAAGCAGGCCGTCCTGCAACAACTAGAGAACACCCAGGATTACAATCCGGGCCCCCTCACCTATGTGGCCGCCACCCACCAGCTGGTACTGGTGGGAGAGTCGGATGAGCTTTACCTCTATGATCTCAATGTGGCCGAGGCCGAGTAAGAGACTGGAAATGCTCGCGTGGCTGCAACCTCCATCCACCCAGGCGATCAGGTCGGCGTCAATGAGCAGGATGCTGAACGAGTCAATCGGATTTTACGCCCGTAAACCTGTTGATGGCTTGCCGCCGTATCAGCGAGCTGATGCTCCCGGGCTTTGAGCTCGGTCAGTTCTTTACTGGCGCCTTCTTCGCGCGCTTTGCGATCCGGTGCTTGTAGCTCTGCGTTGAGTTTGTCCCATTCGGCGGGGAACGGCTTTGATACCGCCCCCTTTAAATACCTATATATCGGTAAAACCGCCTAAAAACTGGCTTTTATACCGTTATTTCGGTAAAGTCGACCCCGAAGCTTTCGATAAAAGTTAACCGCCATGCTACCGGAAACACCCACGACTCTCCCCCAACTGGGCCAAAGGCTGAAAGCCGCCCGCAAGGCGGCGTTCCCAATGGACGACCTGAACGCCTTTGCCCTCCGGCTCGGAGTGGCACGCTCCACGCTTCAGCGCATGGAGCAAGGCGATCTGAGCGTTGCGCTGTCGCGCTATTACCGCGCCGCCGAGCTGTTGGACATGACCGAAGGTTTCCATCAACTGTTCGTAAAAGAGAAGAGCCTGTTCGATGACTAAAGCCCGGCTCAACGCCTACCTCAACAGTGAAAGGCTCGCAGCCTAGGTATACTGCCCGTCAAACCAACACGGACCCCTTTCATGGACACGACGCGCCGCCAACAACTGGACCGCTTGATCGATCGGGAGGAAATCGCTCCCGCAGACTACCCGCGCGCGGCTACGCTACTCGGTCTCTACCCTTCTTTGCCGCGCTGGCGCGCCTTCCTTGACCACCTCTTGCTCTGGCTCAGCGCTCTGGCGCTCGGTTTCTCTGTGCTGTTTTTTATTGCCTACAACTGGACCGCCATGGACCGCATCGGCCGGTTTGTGTTGGTGGAGCTTGCGCTGGTGATCGCTCTTGGTGTTTATCTGTGGCGGGGCGGGTGCGGCCCCGTGGCCCAGGCATTGCTCTTCACCGCCGCGCTGTTGGTGGGCGGCTTGCTGGCGCTGTTCGGGCAGACCTATCAGACCGGCGCTGACCCTTGGCAGCTGTTTTTTACCTGGAGCCTGATGATTCTGCCTTGGGCGCTGATTGCCCGGCTGCCCGCGCTCTGGCTGCTGGTAATCGGGCTGTGGAATATTGCCGCCCTGCTCTACCACGAGACGTTTAACGCCCTTTGGCTGTTCAGTGGTGATACGGGCATTGCCTGGGGGCTGCTCTTGGTTAACGGCCTCGCCCTGGTGGCCTGGGAAGTCAGCAGCCGGCACCTGCCCTGGCTGGATACGGGTTGGCCGCAACGACTTCTGGCCACCGGGGCCGGTATGGCGGCCACCTGGCTCGCCTTGATCGATATTTCCTCCTCCAAGAGCGACGGGGTCGGCCCGGAGCTGCTGGTCTATGGGCTGGTGCTGGGCGCCCTCTATTGGGTCTACCGGCACCTCAAGCCCGACCTGTTTATGCTTGCCGGTGGCTGTCTGTCGTTTATCGTCGTGGTGGATTGGTTGTTCGTTTACCACGTGAGCTTTCAGGACGAGGGCACCTTTCTGTTACTCAGCGTCATTACCATCGGCCTGACGACCGCCTCCGTACGCTGGCTGATTCACCTGAACCGAGTGCTGCATCATGACGCCGACTACTGACCCCCGGCCCCGACTGCGGGAAGCGGGCATTGCCCTGCAACCGGCCAGTGATCAAGGCCCATCCGCCCCCTGGTACCTGCTGGTATTGCAGGGTATCGGGGGCTGGCTGTCCGCGCTGTTTTTGATGGGCTTCGTGGGGCTGGGCTTTCTTCAGGCATTGGAGAACGCCGCCGTCGCCTTTGTGTTGGGTGCGGCGTTGATCGGCGGCGCCTACGCGTTGTTGCGACGGCCGCAGAGCACTTTTCTGGAACAGTTGGTGTTGGCCTTCAGCCTGGCCGGGCAATTGCTGGTAGCTTATGCCATCGGTCGCTGGATCGATGATATTAACGCGCTGTTCTGGGTCGGCATGCTGGTGCTGCACACACTGTTGGCGGTGCTTATGGCCAGCAACCTACACCGGATATTCTCCACCTTGTTTGCCGCTTTATCGTTGTTTTTCCTGGGCGTGGAAACGGGCGCGCCCTACCTTGTGGCGCCTCTGGCGCTCGCCCTTGCCTGCGGCCTCTGGCTGAATGAGTTCCGCTACCCGCTCCGACGCGAGGCCATCAAATCCGCGGCCATGGGCCTGACGTTGGCGCTGCTAGTCATTCAGTACCTGATCCGCTTTCCGGAGTTGCTGGACAGCGGCATGGCCACGGTATGGGTACCTCACTGGCTGGGCGAGTGGCTGACCGGTGCCACTCTCGGCTATTTGGCTTATTGGGTTGTCAAAACCAATGAGGTAGCGCTTTCGTCCCGAACCATGGCCGCCGGTGTGGCGGCGCTGATAGCACTGTGCCTGAGTTCGTCGTTTGCTTACGGTCTGACGCAGGGCGCGGTGTTGTTTGCACTGGGGTTCGCCATCAGCCACCGACTTCTGACCGGGCTGGGCATCGTGTCGTTGCTGTTTTCAATATCCACCTACTACTACCGCCTGGACCTGACCTTGTTGGAAAAGTCCGCCACCCTTCTGGTTTTGGGACTGGTCTTCCTGGCATTGCGCGCCCTGCTGCGCCGCTGCTCAAGAAACCTGGATGGAGAAACGGCCCATGCGTAAAGGCATTGCGTTGATTACCGGTCTGGTCATTCTGGGGTTGGTCAACTGGTCGATCTACGAGAAAGAACAACACCTCGAGCACGGAGAAGTCATTTTTCTGGAGCTCGCGCCGGTGGACCCCCGCTCGCTGATGCAGGGGGATTACATGGCACTGCGTTTTGAAGTGGGCAACCGTATTCGCCAGGCGCTTTCCTCGGATGATTCCGAAGCCACCCAAGGCTATGCGATCATCCGCTTGAACGAACAGAAGGTGGCGCACTTTGTACGTTTGGGAGACAAGAACGAACCCTTGGCACAAGACGAACGCCGCCTGTACTTCCGCCAACGCGACGGCCGGGTGCAGTTTGCCACCAACGCCTATTTCTTCGAGGAGGGGCAGGCCGAGCGGTATGAGCCGGCCCGCTACGGCCGGTTTCGGTTGAATGATGACGGCGAGCCTTTGCTTGTGGGAATGCACGACGTCAAACTGGAAAGGCTCGATCCCGCGGAGGGCAATTGAAGCGGCAACACAACCTTGCTTGATCCGGTTGGGTGAGAGAGGATGCGTTTTAGCGCCTGCGATTCCTGCCCCAGCCCCCTGTGCTTTAGCCGCTCAGCGCGGTATCATCGCGTTTTCTCCTATTCTTGATGCTCGGGAGTTCCGTTCGCCCTCATGACTTCAATCAACCGAACGCTGGCCGTAATGTTTGCCGACGTGTCCGGCAGCTCAGCGCTGTATAAGCGTTTGGGCAATTTGCTGGCAAAGCGGTCGGTCGATGATGCCATCGCCATGATGAGTCAGGAGACACGGGAGCACGGCGGGCAGGTCGTGAAAACCATTGGCGATGAGGTCATGGCCCGCTTTGACACGCCCCAAGCCGCCTGTCAGGCCGCCATCGCCATGCAGCGGGAGGCCCGCCGCGACGGCATCGCCCTGCGTATCGGCGTCGCTTACGGCCCTGCCCTGATGGACAATGAAGATATTTTTGGCGACACCGTCAATGACGCCGCCTGTGTCACCCACATCGCGCGGGCCAACCAAATCGTGCTCACCCAGCGCTTGGCCGAGGAACTGGCCGGGGAGCTGCGCGAGCGCTGTCAGGAGTTTGATCGGGTTGCGGTAAAAGGTGACACCTGTCACAGCCTGATTTACCGGTTGCAGTGGGAAACCCCCACGCAGAGCCACAGTGCCACGACGGTGATGTCCATTGAGGAGATTGCGGGGAAAATGAGCGGCTATCAGCTGAATCTGACCCTCGGCGAGCTGACCTTGACCATTCACCCCGAACAGACGCCCTATATCGTCGGGCGGGACCCGGCTGGCGCCCACATGCACATTCGCTCCGGGCTCGCCTCGCGCGACCACTGCCATATTCTGTTTCGGCGCGGCAAGTTTGTGCTGGTGGATCACAGCACCAATGGCACTTATGTCTCCGGTCCGGAGCAGCCGGAGATTTACCTGCGCCGGGAGGAGTTTCCCCTGCTCGGCGAGGGCACCATTTCCCTGGGCCAGCCGGCCGAGCGCGCCGGTGAATGGCTGATTCACTACGATTCCTAGCGACCCCACCCAATGAATAGCAATGCAACCTCCCCCGCCAACGGCCCATCCAGCGCCGCCGATGCCCCACCACTGCAAGGCGCCAACCTGCTCCGGCGTTTTGCCGCCATGGTCTACGACAGCCTGCTACTGATGGCGTTGGGGTTGGGCTATGGGGCGGTGGTCACCTTCCTGAACGTGACCCTTCAGGGAGCGCCCCCGGAGGGTGAGGCCATACAGTGGGGCGCCTGGCGGCTGCCGGTGTTCCTGGGGCTACTCGGGGTGTGGCTGTTTTTTTTCTATTATTTCTGGGGCAAGCACGGCCAAACGCTGGGCATGCGCGCCTGGCGGCTGAAGCTGGTGGATGCGCGCTCGGGCGGCGCGGCCCGCCCGGGGCAGCGGCTGGGCCGGGCGCTGATGGCCCTGCCCGCCCTATTGGTGCTGGGTGTGGGGTACTTTTGGCGTTGGGTGGATCCCTCGGGCCACACCCTTCATGGTCGGCTCAGCAGAACCCGGGTGATCCTTCTGCCCAAAGAGAAGCGATAGCGCCCGCCAGCCTCCGCTAGCGGGTGCGGCTGAGCAAAAAGAAGCCGAGAGCGGCGCACACAAGTATTGGTACCAGCACCGCCAGCACCGGCGGAAAGCCGAACACCAGGCTTGAGGGGCCCAGCAGGCTTTGGGTCAAGCGGAAGGCGATGCCAAACACCACGCCGGTAAAAATACGCTGCCCCATGGTCACTTCCCGCAGGGGGCCAAAAATAAAGGAGATGGCCACCAGTACCAGACTAATGGTCGCCAGGGGCTGCAGGGCCTTTTCCCAAAACGCCAACCGGTACTCGCTGTTTTCCAGCCGCTGCTCGGCGAGGTAGTCGGAATAATACGCCAGGTTGCGAATGGACAGGGCCCCGGGGGGCAAAGCGATAATATTCAACAGTGCGGGCGTTAAGTCGGTCTTCCAGCGGCGCAACGCGAAGGCGGAGGTTTCCGTCCCTTCCTCCGTAAAGCGGGTTTCCGCCACGTCCTCTTCCTGCCAATAGCCCTGCTGAAAAGTCGCCTGCTCGGCGTAACTGGAGACACGCAACCGGCGCTGGTCGTCAAACTGATACCGGGTAATGCCGTGTAATACGCCATTGGGCTGCACGGCGTTAAAGTACAGAAACTCATCGCCTTCCCGGTGCCAGAGCCCACGTTCGGTGTTTAGCGCCCGCTGCCCGCCCAGCGCGACCGCCCGGCGGCTTTCCGCCACTTGGTCGGTGTAGGGCGTTACAAACTCCCCGAGGGCCAGACCCAATACAATGAACAGAAACACCGGGCGAAGCACCAGCCAGGTAATGCGTGCCACCGACAGGCCCGCCGCGCGCAGTACAACCAGCTCGCTCGAGCTGGCCAACAGCCCCAGCCCGGCAAGGCAGCCAATGAGACTGGCGTAGGGCAGATATTCATAAATACGCCCCGGCGTTGTCAGAATAATGTACATCAACGCTTCGAAGACGGTGTAATCGCCCCGCAGGTCGGCGACCTCATCGATAAAGGCACCGATTAAGTCCAGCGAGAGAACCACCACCAACACCAAGGCGATGGCGGAGAATACCGTACGGCCGACATAGCGGCTGATTTTACGCATGGTCAGCCCTCCGCATACGCCGTTTCTGTCGAGCCAGTCCCATTTTGCGCCAGTTCACCATCAGCAAGGCAATCACCAAGAAAATAATGTGCACCGACCACAGCCCCGGCGTTAACGGCACTTTCCCGCCCTCGATCGACCCGCGCAGGGCAATGAGCAACCCGAGGTACACCATGAAAAGAATAATGGCCGGCAACATCTTCGCGTAACGCCCCCGGCGCGGATCGGTTCGACTGAGGGGCACCGCCATTAGCGCTACCACCAACACCAACACCGGCAACGACAATCGCCATTGCAGGGCGGTCTGGCGCTCCAGATCCGCGGCGCCAATCAGCTCCGAGGTGGGCCAAATGTCCGAGCGATTGCGTATGCTCGCTTCAATGTCCGGCGGGGCCATATACTGGCCAAAGGTCTCAAATTCGGTCACCTCATAATCCGCCGAGCCGGGTTGCCCCTCGTAGCGGCGGCCATTGTACAAATTCAGGTAGCGCTGCTCGAACTCCGGGTGCATCGCTTGCTCGGCGTAATCCGCCACCAGCACTGAGTGGCGGACCGAGCCGGCTTCACGCTCGCCCTGGGCGACGAAAACGTTAAGCAGTTGGGTATTGTCGTCACTTACCTCGCCGGCGTAGGCCATGGAGTTGGAGCGCCCCAGCGCCTGGAAGCGCCCGGGCTGTATAGTATCGAACTCACTGCGGGTTCGTTGTTCGGCCAGAATGGTTTCCGTTGCCCGCGCCCCAGTGGGGCTGACCCACAAACTGAGCGCGGCCACTACCAGCGCCAGCATCAAGGCGGGCACCATGGTCACAATAATCAACTGCGCCTGACTGATGCCGCAGGCGGACAGGACCACCATTTCACTGTCGGTGTACAGCCGCCCGTAGGCCAACAGGATCGCAATAAAAAACCCGAGGGGGATAATCAGCTCGAGAAAGCCCGGCAGCCGATAGCCCATAATGAGGAACAGCACGTCCACCGCCAGGTCTCCCGCGGCGGCGTCGGCCAAATACTTCACGAAACGGCCACTCATGAAAATCAGAAGCAAAACACTGGTGACGGCGAGCGTTGTTACCAGTATTTCGCGATTGAGGTAGCGGAAAATAATCACACACGCATCCTAACGGTTAACTGACGGTTTCCCCTCATCTTGAGAGTCCGGCCACGCGATTGCTCTTAAACCTCTCGGGGCAATTTGCCCTTGCGCGAGGATCGCGTAAACTTGAGGGCACCTTTATGACACCATTCATCACATTGTTGGTCTGACACTTTCAGGCGGCCCAACGAGAAGCTCGGCATTATCGCTTACTCGGCCGCTTTTGTCTTGACCCTGAATCACCCGAGTAATGGAGCAACCGCATGCAATATACGGCCAAAGTCGTGAACGCCAACACCGATCGCAGTGACTGCCTGATCGTAACCGCTTTTGAAGGCGACCAGTGGTCAGCCTCCGCCAGTGCCCTGGAGAGCAAGGGCGGCCAACTGGCGGCATTGTGCAAGCGCGAGGGTTTCAAAGGCAAGCAAGGGGAAACCCTGCTGCTGCATACCCCCGAGGGCACCCAGGCAAAACGGGTGCTGGTGCTTGGCCTGGGCAAGCTCCAGCCCAGCCCCTCGGCCTACCAGAGCGCGCTCGGCAAAGCCCTGGAAGCGCTAAAGAATACGCCCTGTAAATCCCTAACGCTGTGCCTCGACGAGCTGAATATCGAAGGCCGGGACGCCCGCTGGCTTGCTCGCCAGGTAGCGCTCACGCTGGGCATGGGCCAATACCGCTTTACCCGCTGCAAAAGCCAAAAGGGTGATGCCCCTCCTTTCGCGCCCACTAAACTGACCGTGGGAGCGGCCAAAAAATCCCTCACGAGTGATTTTCAAACAGGCCTGCGCGAAGGCGCGGCCATGGCCAAGGGCACCAACCTGACCCGCGAGCTGGGCGATTTGCCCGGCAACATTTGCACGCCCAGCTACCTGGCCACGGAAGCGCGCCGCCTGGGCCGAGGCCAAAAAAAGCTTTCCACAAAAATACTGGATGAAAAACAAATGAAGGAGCTGGGCATGGGCGCCCTGCTCTCGGTCTCCGCCGGCAGCGATCAGCCCGCCAAGCTGATTGTGATGGAATACCGGGGCGCGGCGAAAAGTCAGAAGCCGGTGGTACTGGTGGGCAAGGGCATCACCTTTGATACCGGCGGCATTAGTCTCAAGCCCGGCGCCGGCATGGATGAGATGAAATACGACATGGGCGGCGCCGCCAGCGTATTCGGGTGCATGCAAACGCTGGTTGAGCTCGAACCCAATATCAATGTGGTCGCGGTGGTGGCGGCTTCGGAGAACATGCCCAGCGGCGGCGCCACCAAGCCCGGGGACATTGTCACTTCCATGTCCGGCCAAACCATTGAAGTACTGAACACAGACGCCGAGGGCCGGCTGGTCCTGTGCGATGCGCTGACCTACGCCGAGCGCTTCAAGCCGAAAGCGGTGGTGGATGTGGCGACTCTGACCGGCGCCTGCATTATGGCACTGGGCAGCCACGCCTCGGGACTGTACAGCAACCGGGACGAGCTGGCCGAGGCTCTGCTCGCCGCCGGCGAAGAATCGGGAGACCGAGCCTGGCGCATGCCCCTGTGGGATGAGTACCAAAAACAGCTGGACAGCAATTTTGCCGACATGGCCAACATTGGCGGTCGCGAGGCGGGCAGCGTTACCGCCGCTTGTTTCCTGTCCCGCTACACTCAGAAATACCCCTGGGCTCACCTGGATGTTGCCGGCACGGCCTGGCGTTCCGGCAGTGCCAAGGGAGCCACCGGTCGGCCGGTTCCGCTGCTAATGCACTACCTGCTGAAACAGGCTTCATGAACCGAGTCGACTTTTACATTCTGCCAGAGCAGACGCCGGAAGCCCGCTGGCAATTCGCCGGCCGGCTGGCCGAAAAGGCCCGACGCCTGGGGCATCGGGTTTTGTTGGTGGTGGACTCAGAGCCGGAGGCCCGGGCCCTTGATGATTTTTTGTGGGCCCACCCGGAAGACAGCTTTGTGCCCCACCGGCGCCTGAGTGATGAGACCATGCCGGCGACCGCCATCGAGATCGCCCCGGTGGAGCACGCCGGCCAGAGTGAAAACCACAACGATGTGCTGGTTAACCTCGGGCGTTCGGTTCCGGACGGGTTTGAGCGGTTCGATCGGCTGGCGGAAATCGTGATCCAGTCCGAGGAGGTGTTAAAAACCACCCGTGAACACTTTAGTTTTTACAAGGCGCGGGGTTATCCTGTTCATCACCAACAACTGTGAGTGAGCTTCCTTGCCATGGCCGAGCGCAACGGTGATACCAAAGACACTTTGCTGGAAGAGCTGGAGTCCATCAAAGGGTTGCTGGATGATGAGGATGCCATACCCGTGCTGCGGGAGGTGATTGAATCCATCGAGCCCCTTGAGGCCGACGAGCCCCGGCAGCCCTCTTTGTTTCGCTCGGCCGATACCCGTCCGGCCTCGCGCAAGGGCTCTGGCGGAGTCACTCGTGCCAGTGGAGAGAATCCCTTCCTTCCCGCCCACATTCGCGCCCGCCTGCATGGCAACCGTCCACCGCCCTCTTGGGGGCAGCCGGTTGTCGAAGGGGCAGAAGAAGCCGCTATTCAACCCACGGCGGCAACGAAAGGACCGGCACCTGCAGAAAACTCCGCGCCGCCTTCCACTCCGCAGGCACTTATCACTCGCCAGAGACTGATTGACCAAGTGGTACAGGAGAGTCTGCCCGAAATGGAAGCCAAGCTGCGTCGGCGCCTGCACGAGGCGAGCGACGAACAACTGCGACACTGGCTGGATACTCCGCCCGACGATTAACGTGCTGCGGGCGCTCTTCCAGTCGGCCGCGGGCGCTTTCCCAGCCGGCCGCGGGCGCTTTCCCAGCCGGCCTCGGGCGCTCTGCCAGCCGGCTTCGACCACTCCACACACGGACCAAGGAAACACCCTATGGAAAATTCGGGACTCGCCATCGCGGTTATCGGCATCACGGCACTGTTGTGCCAATGGGCCGCATGGCGGGCTCGGCTGCCCGCCATTTTGTTTCTGCTGGTCGCCGGCCTGGCGCTGGGGCCCATCGGGGGCTGGCTAGACCCCGATGCTCTGTTCGGGGATTTACTCTTTCCCCTGGTCTCCCTAGCGGTCGCCGTCATTCTGTTCGAGGGAAGCCTTACCCTGAGTGTGCGCGAACTCGGGAGCCTGAGTACGGTCGTGCGCCGAATGATCACCGTCGCCGCCCCCGTCACCTGGGCCGTGGTCACGGTGACCACACACTACCTGTTTGGCATCGGCTGGGACCTGAGTATTCTGTTCGGCGCCCTAATGGTGGTAACCGGACCGACGGTCATTACGCCCCTGCTTCGAAGCGTGCGCCCCTCTGAGCGAGTGGCCAACGTGCTGCGCTGGGAGGGCATTGTCATTGACCCGGTGGGCGCCCTGTTGGTGGTGGTGGTCTACGAGTTTATTGCCACTCACGCGCAGGGCGCGCCGTTCGGTCACAGCCTGCTGCTGTTTCTTGAGATTATCGTAGTGGGCCTGGTTTTCGGCCTGGCCGCCGGCTACGTGCTGGGAAAGGCCCTGGCCCGCCAATGGTTACCCGAGTACCTCCACAACCTGGCGACGCTGAGCGTGGTGTTCATCGTGTTTACCCTCTGCAACCACTTGGCTCACGAGTCGGGGCTGCTCGGTGTCACCGTCATGGGGATGTGGCTGGGCAACCAAAAAGACGTGCGGATTCACAATATCCTGAACTTCAAGGAAAACCTCACCATTTTGTTTATCTCGGGGCTGTTTATTATTCTGGCCGCGCGCCTGCCCCGAGATCAGCTATTGGGCATTTTTACGCTGGCCCCGTTAATACTGTTGTTAGTGATTCAGTTTGTCGCCCGGCCGCTGTCCGTGGCGCTGGCCACGATCGGCTCCCAACTCAATTGGCGTGAGCGGGTAGTCCTGAGCTGGATCGCCCCACGGGGCATTGTTGCCGCGGCCGTCTCGGCGCTATTTGCATTGCGCCTAGCCGAGCAGGGACACCCGGAAGCGCAATGGCTGTTGCCCTTAACCTTCGCGGTAATTCTCGGCACGGTGGTTTTCCAAAGCGCCACGGCCCGGCCGCTGGCGCGGGCTCTCAAGGCCGTTGAGCCCGAACCCCGGGGCGTGCTCATTCTCGGTGCCAACGCCGTGGCTCGCACCTTGGGCAAGGCACTCAGCGAACAAGAGCTGCCCGTCATGCTGTGTGACTCAAACTGGGACAACATCCGCGCCGCCCGGATGGCGGGCCTGCGCACTTTTTACGGCAACCCCACCTCGGAATTTGCCAACCTACGCTTGGACTTAACCGGCATCGGTAACCTGCTGGCCCTGTCACCGCTGCGTGAATTAAACGTCATCGCCTGTATGCATTTTCGCGGGGAGTTCGGGCGCGAACACGTGTACACCATTCGCCATACCTCGGAGAACCACAAGGCGGAAAAGCATCAGGTATCGGATGATCTGAAGGGGGCCACGCTGTTCGCCGATCAGGTGACCTATGCCAAACTGGCCAGTTTGATCGGCGAGGGAGCGGAAATACGGGTCACCAAGCTCACCGATGAGTTTGATTTTGAGGCGTTCCAAAAGCGCAAAAGCCGAGGCACGTTACTCCTGTTCGAGGTGACCGAAGGGGGGAAGCTCAAACCGTTTGTGGCCGGCCGGGAAACCACGCCGAAAAGCGGCTCTACCCTGCTGAGCCTGGTGCCGGCGGCGCGCTCGGACGCTCCGAAGGAGCGAAGCGAACCCCCAGAAAAGCCAGCATCGCCAGAGCCACAATTACCAGGCTGACCCAGAAGACGGCGCCATAACCAAACCAGTCGGCAACCAGTGCCACCTGCACACTGCTGAGCAGGTTGCCCACGTGGGTGGTATTGGTATACAGCGCCGAGGCACCGCCAGAGCGCCCGGGCATTAGCGCCTGAATGACCGAAACCCCCAGCCCGGCCAACACGCCAATAAAAATCGCGTTGAATATCTGCAGCGCAAACAGTTGCCAGAGGTGGCTGGAAAACAGCACCCCGGCGTAGAGAATAAAGCCGGCCACCCCCGCCAACCGCACCATCGCCATCAGGTTGATCCGGGCCCCGAGCACGCCGGCCAACAACATCACCGGCACTTCCAGCAGCGCCGCGGTGCCCATAATCCACCCGACCCACTCCGGGCTGATGCCCAGGTTGTTATCCAAGTGCAGGGGCAAGGCAATCAAGTAGGCATTATTGACGCACCACATCAGCGAGAAGGCGACCAAGCATAGTACTAATGATTTGCGACCGGGGGCCGGCGCAGCCGAGGTTTGGTGGCTCTCCGCCTTCTGTTCCGGGGGCGGACGACTCACGTCGGATTCGGGCAGCTTCGGCAACAGTTTGAGACTGGTCAGCCCCACCACCACAAAGAGCCCGGCGGCCACCCAATACATGGTGCTGAAACCAAAATAGGAGGCGAGCAAAAAACCCGCGGGCGGGCCGGCGACCCAGGCGATAGCAATTTGCGCCCGGACTATGGCATTGAACAGTGGGATTCGAGCCAGTGGCAACTGGCGCTCGGCATAATCGAGGCTATAGGCCAACATCTGGCTGTATGCGACCATACCGAGGCTGAATAGGGCCACAGCGGAAAACACCACCAGCCAGTACTCGCGGGTAAGCGCAAAGATAGCGCATGAAAGCACACCGACCCCGCAAAAGCCGGCGACCAGAGGGCGTCGGTCCGAGAGCTTGTCGGACCAGTGGCCCACCCACTGGTTGTAACCAATACTGGCCAGCGCCAAGCCCGTAAACGGGAGGCCCACCAGCAAGGGCCTAACCCCCAACTCCTTGGCAAGAAACACGCTAAAGGTGGGCAACACCAGCGCTCCGACAACACCGGTGGCAAAGGACAGGAAGTAAATACCCAGTGGCACCGGGCGCAGAAGATCTCGCATAACGCCTCGAGTCAGTGCCGACCCCGGCCCAGCCACTGCTCAAGCTGCGTTTGCAGCGCCTCGTAACGAATCGGCTTGCCGATATGGTCGTCCATGCCGGCCGCCCGGCAACGGGCCTGGTCTTCTTCGCTCGTGTAGGAGGTCATGGCCACAATGGGCAGATGGCGCCCGCCCTTCTCCGCCTCCTCGGCCCGAATTCTCTCGGTGGCCGAAAGGCCGTCCAGCTCGGGCATGTCGCAGTCCATCAGCACCAAATCAAACTTTTCTTTCTCCAGGGCAGAAAGCGCCTCTTTGCCGTTGCTGGCCATGTGCACCTGGCAACCGAGCTTGCGTAGCATGCCCGAAACCACCATCTGGCTAACCCGTTGGTCTTCCACCATTAAGACGCGCCGCCCGGTGGGGAAATGCACGGCATCTTCCTCTTCCTCGGCTGCTTCGACCTCATGGGGCTCATGGCTCAGAAGGCGGTGCACCATCGTCTCGTAAAGCTTGCGCTGCATGATGGGTTTTTCAATACAGCTCACTTGCGGGTAGGCCTTCAGGTGAGACCTGACCTCTTGGCTGTCGCGCTGCAACAAGCTCATGGCAATGAGCTGAGGCAGCTCGCCCAACTCCGCGTCACTGGCAATATCGCCGGACAGAGTCAAGGCATCAAAGCTGTTCAGCCTGTTGTAGATCAGCACCAAGTCCGAAGGGGCCTCCCCACTGGCCTCTTTCCTCAACTGCTGCAGTGCCTGGCTGTGGCCGTTAACCCGCGAGGCCCTTACCCCCCAGTTCGCCAACTGGTCCACCAAGTCCAGCGCCACCACTTCCGGAACGTCCACCAGAAGCACTCGCTTATTCCTAAGCCGCGGCTCCTGCTGGCCAGAGGCTTCCTGGTACGCGATCACATCCAGCTGAACATTGATAACGATGCGTTTGCCGGACTCTCGGTTATCCGCCAGGTGTACGCTACCGCCCATACACTCGGCCAGACCCTTGCAGATCGAGAGGCCGATACCGCGCATGGGTTCGTCGCCCGCCTCCGAAGTCGCTGATCCGGCATCGGGGCCTTCCACAGAACGGGTGGCGTCGCTCACAACTACCTGTAACTCGCCTTCCTCTTCCTGGCCGGGGTGAAAAACCGCCTCAACAAAAATCTGTTCCATGCCGGACTGCTTAACGGCATAGGTCATCAGAGTACCGAGTATCTGGCCCAGGCGAGTCGCATCTCCCTCCACCCGTCGCGGCAGGTCGCGACTGAATAGGTAGTTGAGTTCAACCCCGTGTTGATGGGCCTCCAACGCAAAATCCTGCACCAGCTTTTCCAGCAGACGGCGCAAATTAAACGGCACCGATTCCAGCACGAGGGATTTGGTGGTAATGCGGGAGAAGTCCACCACGTTGTTAACCAGATCGAGCTGCCGCTCGGCGGCTTTGCTCGCCAGCAGGAGCAGCTCGCGGTGGCGCTCGGAGAGCTGCTCGTCGTCCACCAACGCCAGGGTGCCCAGAATATCGTTCAGGGACGAACGAAACTCCTGACCGAGGTTCACCAGAAATTCGTTTTTTAGGTCAATGGCGGCTTTGGAGCTGCGCTGCTCAAACTCCAGACCCTTGGCGCGCTCGCGCAGGGCATGGTTGGCCTCCAGGCGCTCCCAGTAGGTGTTGGACGTCACTTTGGCCTGGTGGCTGAGCATGACGTAGAACACCAACATAATGCTCCCGTAAAGGTAGCCTTCCACATCAAGCAGCGCTATGGCGGTCAAGCCCGCCGGTACCAACCCAATAGAGAGGTAAGTCGTCAGAAAGCGCCGATAAGGCGCGAAGACGTTGGCCACACTGGAGTAAAACACCACCGAGTAGAGCCACATCACCAGGGTTTCATCACGCATTCCCTGAAGCCACGTCAAGCTCACCAGTATGAAGGCCCACCAGCCGGCGCCCAGAAACGAGGCGGCAAAGTACTGGTTCCGCCACCGGGCTGGCGCCCTCGAATACAACGTATCGAAACGGAACAGGTAGTAGGCGCGCAACAGGGTCAATACCAGCAGGCCCACAATCAAAATAATGGCCAGGGTTTGATACTGTCGGAAAAATTCTCCAAACGTCAGGCAAGAAACCGCCACAATAAAGTTCAGCACCAAACCGCGACGGCTGTATTTGGCGACCCGAGCATCGGTATCGCGCATGACTCGTCGGTCTTTCTGAACTTTCGAGCTGGGAACAAACAACTGCAGCATGTGCGACCTTCCCGACGTTATTGTGTGGTATGGCTCTGGGGGCTAAGGGCTTCTACGGATTGATAATTTCCACCAGAACGGTTTTGATCAGAAAGCCGGCCAGCCCGAGGCCGAGGGCCAGGAACAAAATGAAGGTACCGAAGCGACCGGCTTTTGAACTTTTCGCCAGGTCCCAGACGATAAAGAGCATAAAGGCAATCAGACCACCGATACCCAGGATCAGCGACCAGCTCTCGAACTGCTCAATCGTCATAACGGAACCTCTGTGGCCAATTCGCGCCGCCATTGTATAAAAAAAACGCCGCCCCCGATAGCGCGGAGGTCTCATGGGGCCCTTTTATGGCGGGGGGGCGCCTTTTGTTGGTCCTTTCACAGAACCTGACGGAACGCAGGCGGTTAAGCGCCGTCCAAGCGGTTAGGAGCGTTGTAACGCGCTCGGGGCTCACCATAAACGTTCACAGGAGTTGATACGATGAAAATGACATTTTGGCTGGCAACGGTACTACTGGTGACAGGAGCCATGGCGGGCTGCACTCAGGAGGAGGCCGAAAACACCGCTGAAGAGGCCGCCGAGGAAACTCGGGAAGCCTGGGATGAAACCAAAGAGCATACTGGCGAAGCCTGGGAGGAGACCAAGGAAGCCTCTGGCGAAGTGTGGGATGCCACCAAGGAGAAAGCGGACGAAGCCGGCGATGCCACGCGGGAAGCCGCTGACGAAGCGGGCGACAACCTGCAGGAAGGCTGGAATGAAGTGAAAGAAGAGAGCCGGGAAGCGGCGGATAAGGCGCGCGAGACCATGGACGGCGATGAGTAAGCGCCCAGGGGCGGGCCCCTATGGGCGCCCGCCCCACCACCCCTTAGGACAAGCGCGTTTTGAAGTCATCGTAACCGAATTCCCGAACCACGGCCAATTCGTCCGTACCTGAATCCCACAGCGCGATGGCGGGCAGCGGAACACCGTTGAACGTGCTCGTTTTTACCATGGTGTAGTGGGACATATCGTCAAACAGCAACCGCTGCCCCACCGAAAGCGGCTTATCAAAGCTGTAATCCCCCATAACATCGCCCGCCAGACAGGTCATTCCGCCCAGGCGATAGGTGTGTGCTTTCTCACCCGGTTGGCCACTGCCCAGAATATGGGCCCGGTAGGGCATCTCCAGCGTGTCGGGCATGTGGCAGGTGGCCGAGGTGTCGAGAATCGCCTGATCCAGCTGGTTCCATGTAATGTCCAGCACTTCCGCCACCAGTACGCCGGTGTGAATCGCCACCGCCTCGCCGGGCTCGAGGTAGACTTCCACGTTGTGACGTTGGCGAAAATCCCGCACTAGCGCAATCAGCTCATCCACTTGGTAGCCGGGCTCGGTAATGTGGTGTCCGCCCCCGAAATTGACCCATTCCATGCGTTCGAGCCAGGGGCCGAATTTTTCTTCCACCGCTTTGACCGTGCGCGCCAAGGGTGGCAGGTCCTGCTCGCAGAGCGTGTGAAAGTGCAGGCCTGAAATGCCCTCGAGTTCATCGGGCTCGAACCGGCTGGCGGGAATGCCCATGCGGGAGCCGGGGGCACAGGGGTCATATAGCGGTACTTCCCCTTCGGAGTGCTCGGGGTTGATGCGCAGCCCGAAGCGCAGCTGTGGCCGCGACCGCTGAGCGGCCAGCGCCATCTCCCGAAACCGGCGCCACTGGCTGAAGGAGTTGAATACGACGTGGTCGGAAATTTTCAGAATTTCACTGAGGTCCGATTCGCGAAACGCCGCCGAATAGGTGTGGACTTCGCCGCCGTAGAACTCCCGCCCCAGGCGGGCTTCATGCAGGCCGCTGGCGCAGGTCCCGGACAAGTAGCGCGCGGTCATGTCCCCCAGGCGCCAACAAGAGAATGCCTTCAGCGCGGCCAGCACCTTGGCGCCGCTCTCGCGCTGAACACTGTTGAGCACTTTGAGGTTGTTCTCGATCGCGGCCACGTCCACCACAAAACAGGGGGACGGCACGCGGGCGGGATCGAAGTGGCGAAAAGCTGCTGTCATAGTGGTGTTGAGCCGCCCTACTCTTCCATGCCGGTTTTCTGGGTGACTTCTTCCACTTCCCACGGCAGGCCGTGCTGGTTGAGCGCGTCCATGAAGGGGTCGGGGTCCAGTTGCTCCATGTTCCACACGCCGTCTTTCATCCATTTGCCTTCCAGCATCATTTTGGCACCGATCATGGCGGGCACGCCGGTGGTGTAGGAAATGGCCTGGGATTTAACTTCCCGGTAGCACGCTTCGTGGTCACAGATGTTGTAGACGTAGACGGTTTTGGGTTTGCCGTCTTTTGTGCCCTGGGCCAGGCAGCCAATGCAGGTTTTGCCTTTGGTGCGCGGGCCGAGGCTGGCCGGGTCCGGCAGCAGGGCTTTCAAGAACTGCAGCGGAATAATTTCCTTGCCTTCGAAGTTGACCGGTTCAATGGAGGTCATGCCGACGTTTTGGAGCACTTCGAGGTGCTTGAGGTAATTGTCGGAGAAGGTCATCCAGAACCGGGCCCGTTTAATTTCGGGGAAGTGTTTGGTGATGGATTCCAGTTCTTCGTGGTACATCAGGTAGCAGTTTTTGGGCCCGATGCCGTGGGGGAAGTCGAAGGAGCGTTTTTCGCTCAGCGGGTCGGTTTCTTTCCAACCGCCGTTTTCCCAGTAGCGGCCTTTGGCGGTGACTTCGCGGATGTTAATTTCGGGGTTGAAGTTGGTGGCGAAGGGGTGGCCATGGTCGCCGGCGTTACAGTCGATGATATCAAGGGTGTGGATTTCATCGAGGTGGTGTTTTTTGATGTAGGCGGTGTAGACGTTGGTTACGCCGGGGTCGAAGCCGGAGCCGAGCAGGGCCATTTTGCCCGCTTGAATAAATTTGTCTTGGTAGGCCCATTGCCAACTGTATTCGAATTTGGCTTCGCCGGGTGGTTCGTAGTTGGCGGTGTCGAGGTAGTGGATGCCGGCTTGGAGGCAGGCGTCCATGATGGTGAGGTCTTGGTATGGGAGTGCGACGTTGATGACGAGGTCGGGTTTTTCCCGGTTGAGTAGTTCGACGAGTTCGGGGACGTTGTCGGCGTCGACTTGGGCGGTTTTGATGGGCCGGTCGATTTGTTCGGCGATGGCTTTGCATTTGGCTTCGGTGCGGCTGGCCAATACAATTTCCGAGAATACGTCGGGCACTTGGGCGCATTTGTGGGTTACTACGCCGCCGACGCCACCGGCGCCAATAATCATTACTTTAGCCATTGTGTATCTCCTTAAAGCCAGAAATCTTTTTCAATTCGTCAAGTCCGGTATTGGGAGAGACCATCCATGCAAGACCCGCCGTAAACCCGTCCATGGGGGCTTCTCATCGGCATCCATGCCTCGGCTTTGGCTTCCTGCGTCGCCCTAACACCTACATCCCATGTAGGCGTCAGAGAGTCTTGTATGGATGGTCTCTCCCAATACCTCTGTGCCACAATTACGTGTTGGGCGGGTCGGTCCGACGCATCGGAGCGAAGCGCACCCGCCAAAAAACCTCTAATCAACGCTCAAAATACGTATACCCACGCAAACTATCGGTAAACGCCGCCAACATTTCCTGACGATCGGAAACGTTGATCCGGCCATCCCGGACTGCCTGCTCGGCGGTGGCGCGGAATTGTTTGAACATGGCCTGTGGGTCGTATTCGACGTAGCTGAGTACGTCGGCGATGCTGTCGCCGTGCAGTTCGTGTACGAATTCCATGCCGCCTTCGTGGTTGATCCGCACGCTGGCGACGTTGGTGTCGCCGAATAGGTTGTGCAGGTCGCCCAGGGTTTCCTGGTAGGCGCCCACCAGGAAGACGCCGAGGTAGTATTCTTCGGTGTCTTTGACCGGGTGAACCGATAAGGTTTCGGTGTTGCCGTGGGGGCCGGCGAAGCGGTCGAGTTTGCCGTCGCAGTCGCAGGTGAGGTCGGCGATGATGGCCTGTCGGCTGGGTTTTTCGTTGAGCCGATGGATGGGCATGACCGGGAAGACTTGTTCGATGGCCCAGGAGTCCGGCAGGGACTGGAAGACGCTGAAGTTGCCGTAGTAGATGTCGGCCAGTTGTTGCGGCAGGGTTTCCAGTTCCGCGGGGATGCGCTTGAGTTCGGGCAGCAGTGCGGCGATTTTCTGTAGGCCGGCGAGGTAGAGGTTTTCGCCGAAGGCCCGTTCGCGCAGACTGATTTCGCCCCGGTGGAACATGTCGCGAATTTGGTCGCGATAGTAGGTGACGTCGTTGTAGCTTTCCTGCAGATTGGTGACGGCGATTACTTTGATGGCGTGCCACAGGTTGGACAACTGAGCGTGGCTGTTTTCCGGCAGGTCCTCGGGCAAGGGCGCGGGGTCGAAGTGGCCCACGTCCAGGACGTTGAACAGCAGCACGGAGGTGTGGGCGACGGTGGCTCGGCCGGATTCGGTCACGATCACCGGGTGCGCCACGTCGTGGGGGTCCAGGGCTTGCTGAATGGCTTCGACCACGTCGATGCAGTATTCCTGCACGGAGTAGTTTCGGCTGTGACCGCTGGTGCTGCAGGTGCCGTCGTAGTCGATGGCCAGACCGCCGCCTAGGTCCATGTAGCCCAGGGGGGCGCCTTCGGCCACCAGGTCGATGTAGTACCGGCAGGCTTCGAACACGCCGGTGCGGATGCTGCGAATATTGGGAATCTGAGAGCCCAGGTGGAAGTGCAGCATTTGGAAGCAGTGCAGCAGGCCGGCCTCGCGCAGGCTGTCGACCACATCCACCAGTTGAATGGCGGTCAGGCCGAATAGGCTGCGATCGCCGCTGTCTTCGCTCCAGTGGCCTTCCACTTTGGTGGAAAGTTTAAGGCGGGCGCCAATCAGCGGGTCCACTCCCAAAGCTTTGCTGCGCTCAATAATGAGCGGCACTTCGGCGGGAGTTTCCAGCACGAAAAAGCATTTGAAGCCCAGTTTACGAGCTTGCAACCCCAGGTCGATGAACTCGGCGTCTTTGTAGCCATTACAGATGATCAGGCTTTCCCGGTTCTGCAGGGTGGACAGGGCGATCATCAGTTCGGCCTTGCTGCCCGCCTCGAGGCCGTGGTTGTAGCGTTCGCCAAAGCGGGCGATTTCCGCCACGATGTGGCTCTGCTGGTTGACCTTGATCGGGAAAGCGCCGCGGTAGACTCCCTGGTAGCCGGTGCTCTCGATCGCTTGGGCGAAGGACTCGTTGAGAATACTCAGGCGGCTGTCCACCAGGTTTTCCAGGCGCAGCAGAATGGGCATTTCCAGACCGCGCTGATGCAGCCCCTGGGCAATGTCCATGAGCGAGACGGTCGCCCCCGCCTGGCCATTGGTGGGGGAGCGGACAACGACTTCCCCCTCGGGGGAGACCCCGAAGTATCCACCGCCCCACTCTTCAATGCCGTACAGTTCGGCGGAGTGGCGAGCGGACCAGGCTTGGGAATCATCAGAGTGAGTCAATGCGGCAATTTACCTCATAGTTCATAATGGCAAGGACCGGGCTACCCCCGGAAGCATGTGGCCGGTTTGTGACATTGGTGACAAACCGGTGCGATATAACGCAAAAGGCGCGCAATTTTGCCCAAACGTGAGCCAAAAGCAAAGACTTTTTAACTCGGGACTGGATCGCGCGCCGGAAGCCCTCAACCATGCCAGACTTTCGGCACCGGCGCAAATGCTGCTCTTACCGAGACGCCCCGTTATCTGGCGGACAGAGAGCCCAAGATCCTGTAAACTCCGAGCCGCCAAATGCGGGTATTGAGCGGCCATCGAACCGCTCAACGCCTGCCCTTTCGCCGAAAGCAGTACAAGGATTCTTCACATGACCTGGGCTCCCCACGTCACTGTCGCCACCGTCGTAGAACACGATGGCCGCTTTCTATTCGTCTATGAAGAATCGGAGGGCCGCCAGGTGTATAACCAACCGGCCGGGCACCTGGAGCCAGGAGAGAGCCTGGTGCAAGCTGCGGTGCGCGAAACGCTGGAGGAGACCCGCTGGCAGGTTCGCCCCACTGCCCTGTTGGGCATCGGGCTTTATACCGCCCCGGCCAACGGCGTGACTTACTTGCGCCACACGTTCGCCGCCGAGGCCCTTGAGGAGCACACCGAGCGAGCGCTGGATGAGGGTATTATCGAGCCCCGCTGGCTCACCCGGGAGCAGCTTCTGGCCCACAAAGACCAATGGCGCAGCCCCATGGTGCTGGAAGCGGTTGACGATTACCTGAGCGGCCAGCGTTACCCGCTGGAGCTGTTGCGCCCACATCAGTAGAATGGGATTCATGAGCATGTCCGCTAAACCCCGCGTGATCGTCGGCATGTCCGGCGGCGTCGACTCCTCCGTCACCGCCCTGCTCCTGCAGCAGCAGGGGCATCAGGTCGAAGGCCTGTTTATGAAGAACTGGGACGAGGACGACGGTACCGAATACTGCACCGCCAAGGCCGACCTGGCCGACGCCGAGCGAGTTTGCGAGCGGCTCGGCATTAAGCTGCACACCGCCAACTTCGCCGCCGAGTACTGGGACAATGTGTTCGAGCATTTTCTGGCCGAATACAAGGCCGGGCGCACCCCGAACCCGGACATCCTGTGCAATCGGGAGATCAAGTTCAAAGTCTTTATGGAATACGCCGAAATGCTCGGCGGAGAGCTGATCGCCACCGGCCACTACGTTCGCCGCCAGGACCGGGAGGGGCGTACTTATCTGCTCAAGGGGCTGGACCCGAACAAGGACCAGAGCTACTTTTTACACGCCGTTGGGGAGGCCGAGTTCGCCCGCAGCTTGTTCCCGCTGGGCGAAATCGAAAAGCCCGAGGTCCGGCGCATCGCCGCCGAGCATGGCCTGGCCACCCACGCCAAGAAAGACAGTACCGGTATCTGCTTTATCGGCGAGCGCCGCTTCAAGGATTTTCTGCAACAGTACTTGCCCGCCCAACCGGGCGAGATTCAAACCCCGGAACGCCAGGTTATCGGCGAGCACTCGGGTCTGATGTACTACACCATTGGTCAGCGCCAGGGCCTGGGCATCGGCGGGGTACCCGGCGCCGATGAGTCTCCCTGGTTTGTGGCCGAGAAGGACCTGGAGCGAAACGTGTTGATCGCGGTCCAGGGCGACCACCCCCTGCTGTACAAAAATGGGCTGGAGGCCAGCCAGGTCCACTGGATTAACGGCGAGCCGCCGGCCGAACGCTTCCGCTGCATGGCGAAAACCCGTTACCGCCAGCCCGACCAGGCGTGCGAGGTCTCCGTCAACGGCGACCGGTTGAGCGTGCGGTTCGATGCCCCTCAGCGAGCCATTACCCCGGGGCAGTCTCTGGTGCTGTACGATGGGGATATATGCCTCGGTGGCGCTGTTATCGAGCAGGCCGTGTAGCAGGTTACAATCGTTGAAAACGGCGGATGCGCTACGCTTATCCGCCCGCAACCGATCATCAAACTGACGCGTAACACCGATATTAAGGACCCCAACACCCCGTGACCGATAAGCTCGACAACGTCTGTATTGCCCTGGCCGGCCTTTTTCAGGCCACCGGACTGGTGGAGCAAATCGCCAAAACCGGCTACGTACCCGGCGATGTGTATCGCTGCTCCATCGAGAGCCTCTTTGCCATGGACCCACCCAACACCCGGGCGGTCTACGGCGACTCACTGGCCAACCTCATATTCGGGCTGGAGATCCTTCAGCAGACCCTGGAGACAGGCAACCAGCAGCATAAAGACGCGCTGCGGTACGCCCTGGGCATTCTCCACCTGCAGCGCAAACTCAGCGGACGCAAGGACATGCTCGGGGTGCTCGGCACCCGGCTTAAACAGGCCGCCCGTCAGGCGGAGCACTTTTCCAGCACGCACGAGAACGTCATCGGCAACCTCGCCGACCTGTACAAAGAAACCATCAGCACCTTCCGGTTTCGGGTTCAGGTCACCGGGGACCAGAATTACCTGCAACAGCCTCGTATCGCCAACCAGATCCGGGCACTGCTGCTCGCCGGCATTCGCTCCGCCACCCTTTGGCGGCAGGTGGGCGGCAGCCGTTGGCAGCTGTTATTCCAACGGCGCAAAATGGCGGCCACCGTGGACCGGTTGCTGCGAGAAGCAAAAGCCGACCTCCCGTAGGGCACGGTATGCGCGAAGCGCGCCACCTGCCGTTTCAGGTTGGCGCCATCGCCCCAGGCCACTGCGCCCAACCCCATTTTCCGGTACAATAACCGCCTTTTCCCGAACCGTTTGAACCCAAGCAAGAGACTCTCATGGCATCCCCGACCTTTGACCAACTGACGCCCCTGAACGCCGTTTCCCCCATTGATGGCCGCTATGGCAGCAAAACCGAAGCGCTTCGCGCCGTTTTCAGCGAATTCGGTTTGATTCACTGCCGTGTGGCGGTGGAAGTTCGCTGGCTGCAGCGCCTGAGCGAGCATCCGGGCATTGCCGAAGTGCCCACTTTCAGCGCGCAGACGCACAAACAACTGGATACCATCGTCGCCAACTTCAACGAGTCCGACGCCGAGAAAATTAAAGAAATAGAACGCACCACCAACCACGACGTCAAGGCCGTGGAATACTTTCTGAAAAAGCAGTTTGCCGGCAACTCGGAGCTGGAAGCGGTACTCGAGTACGTACACTTCGCCTGTACCAGTGAAGACATTAACAACCTGTCTCACGCCCTGATGCTCAAAACCGGTCGCGACCAGCTGCTCGCCCAAGCGAAGGACATTATCGAGGCCATCACCAAACTGGCCCACGACTACGCCGCCGACCCCATGCTGTCCCGCACCCACGGCCAGACCGCCTCCCCCACCACCGTGGGTAAGGAAATGGCCAATGTGGTGGCGCGCCTGCGCCGTCAAGTAAAGCAGATCGAACAGGTCGAACTGCTGGGTAAAATCAACGGCGCCGTGGGCAATTACAACGCTCACTTGGCCACCTACCCGAACATCGACTGGTCCAGCAACGCCAAAACCTTTGTGGAAGGGCTGGGCCTCGCCTGGAACCCTTACACGACTCAGATTGAACCACACGACTACATTGCCGAGCTGTTCGACGCCATTGCCCGGTTCAACACCATCCTGATCGACTTTGATCGCGATATCTGGAGCTACATCTCCCTGGGTTACTTCAAGCAGAAGACCATTGCGGGTGAGGTGGGCTCCTCCACCATGCCGCACAAGGTCAACCCCATTGATTTTGAAAACTCCGAAGGCAACCTGGGGCTAGCCAATGCCGTGTTCACCCATCTGGCCCAGAAGCTCCCAATCTCCCGCTGGCAGCGCGACCTGACCGACTCCACCGCGCTGCGCAACATGGGTGTGGGTTTCGGTTATAGCTTTATTGCCTACGCCTCCACAATGAAAGGCATCGGCAAGCTGGAAATCAACCGCGCGCGCCTGGCGGCGGACCTGGACAACGCCTGGGAAGTATTGGCCGAGCCAATCCAGACCATCATGCGCCGATACGAGGTGGAAGAGCCCTATGAAAAACTCAAGGCGCTCACCCGTGGTCAAACGATTAACCAGAAAGTGCTGGATGACTTTGTCGCCGGCCTGGATATTCCCGAAGAAGCCAAGGAAGCCATTCGGGCGCTAACGCCGGGCAATTACATCGGCAACGCCGAAACGCAAGCGAAGAATATTTAGCAGGGGTAATGGCGGATGCGCTTGACGCTCATCCGCCCTCCTCTCCGCCAGCCATTCAAACAACTGTACCCTTACCATGCCCCTAACCCACCTCGGCAACACCTCCGTCGACACATTCCTGCGCGAGTACTGGCAAAAAAAGCCACTACTAATCCGCAATGCCTTTCCGGATTTCGAGTCCCCGATTGATGGAGACGAGCTCGCCGGGCTGGCGCTGGAGGAAGATGTCGAGTCGCGCCTGGTTCTGGAGCACGGCCAAACGCCCTGGGAACTGCGACAAGGGCCGTTCGAGGAACACACGTTTAGCCATCTGCCCAACAGCCACTGGACACTATTGGTGCAAGCCGTGGACCAATGGGTACCGGAGGTTCAGGCCTTACTAGCGGACTTCCGCTTCCTACCCGACTGGCGCCTGGACGATATTATGGTCAGCTACGCCACCGATCAAGGCAGCGTCGGCCCGCACTTCGATTACTACGATGTTTTTCTTCTGCAAGGGTCGGGCAAAAGGCGGTGGCGTATCGGCCAGCAATGCGACAGCCAAAGCCCCCGCGTTGAAGGCACGGCGCTGAATATCCTTAAGGATTTTTACCCCGAAGACGACTGGGTTCTCAACCCCGGAGATATGCTGTACATCCCGCCCGGAGTCGCCCACTGGGGCACGGCGGAAGGCGATGACTGCATTACCTATTCCATCGGCTTTCGCGCACCGAGCGTGGCGGACGTTCTGACCGAACTGAGCCAGGACATCGCCAGCGGGCTGACCAATGACCAACGCTACCGAGACCCGGCCCAGCCTCTGGGCGCCACCGCCGGGGAAATCCCACCGGAGACACTCAACACGCTGCGCGCATTAATTCAGGAGCAGCTAACCGATACGGCCCTGGCCGACTGGTTCGGTCGTTACATGACCTTGCCAAAATACCCCGAACTGGAACCGGAAGAAGGAGAGGAAGGGGACTGGCAGAATTTTGAACAGCTCGAACGGCACCCCGCCAGCCGCTTCGCCTACACGGCCGATGCCGACAACGCGCACCTTTACGTCGACGGGGAACAGTACCACTGCTCCCTGGCACTGGCGCACTGCCTGTGCGAAACCTACGTCCGGCCCGTGGCCTCACTCAAAGCCGCCGCGCGGGATGAGCAGGACCACGAGATAATGGCCCAGTTGGTGGAGCGGGGCAAGCTGTGGGGGTAAAAAAGCAAAAAGAGTCAAAGCCCCCCTAGCTGGCTGCCGATTTTCGCGGTAGCGGCCTGCAACCGATCGATAACCTCTTCCACGGGGCACGGAAGCGGCTTGGACTGAATAAACGGCACAATCAGCCCCGCAATGGGCTCTTCCCGGCCGAATACCGGGCTGGCCAAGTCAGTCACCCCGTCCACAAAATCACTGGGGCGGCACACATAGCCCTGAGCCGCAGCTTCCTCCGCCTCTTTTAAGAACTGCTCCAACCGCTTCGCTTCATCCGGGCCTGCAAGCTGCGGCCGCCACGCCGCTTTCTCTGCCTCGGAGCGCATACCGTAGAGCAATAAACCGGAGGCGGCATCAATCACCCGCCGCCGATACCCCAGGCGGACCGCAAACCCCAGATCCCGCGGGCTTTCAATTCGGGCCACCACCACCACCTGGCCACCCGAAGGCACCACCAAATGACAGGACTGCCCCACGGAGTGGGCCAACTCTTTCATAATAGGCAGCGCCACATCCAGCAGCGTGCGGGTGGGCGCTTGAGCCATCCCCAGGGCAAAGAGGTGGTTGGTCAGCTCGTACCCTTCCCCATCGTCCGACTGGGCGATGTACCCCCGGTATTCCAGGGTTAGCACCATACGGAATAACTCACTCACCGAGCGCCCCAGGCGCGAGGCGATCTGAGAGGTGGTCATGGGCACACCGTCTTTGGCCAACAACTCAAGAATATCCAGGCCTTTTTCCAACGCGGGCGCACGGTATTTACGCTCCGCGTCATCGTGGGAACTGACCCCCCCTTTTTCCGGGGGGATAACTGACTTGGCCATGATCGCTCCTTTTTAACGTTATTAGTGTTTGCAGACTACCATAGAAGTTTTATATGTGAAAACGAAGAAATAAAACAACGGTTAATTGTCAACACTATATTGTCGTTTATGTGACGCAATACTCATTATTTTAGTAATTTTAGCCCTTTTCCTACCCCTAATCGCGCACGGCGGCGCCCCATTTTTCCGCCCTTTTGCTCAGATCTGATTCGGGCGTTTTTTACTTGAGCTTTCCTTCAGAGATAAGTAGACTCTTGTAGTTCAAATGACTACAACAAGACCGAAAGCGCGCCTTACGGTCATCATCAACACTTTTGGGGACTTCCTATGACCACACCCAATACACCCTTCCGTTTATCAGCATTGGCCACGGCCGTGCTCGCTGTGTCTTTGACCGCCTGCGGCGGCAGCTCCTCCGATGATAACGGAAACTCTTCCAGCTCAAGCAGCAGTGAAGCCAGTTCCACCAGTGAAAGCGCCAGCTCAAGCAGCGCCAGCGAGACCAGCAGCAGTGAGGCTAGCGCCTCCAGCCAGTCCTCCTCCGCAAGCAGCGCAAGCCCCAGTGATTACATTTCAATCGACCCGGACTTCCAGCTATCGTTCCTGGCGGACTTCCCGGTGGGCGTTGCTGTCTCAGCGGCCTATGAAAGCTACAGCATTTTCAATCACGATGACGCCGCGGCTCGCCAAGACGTGATCGTTAATCATTTCGACCAGCTCACCGCCGGCAACATCATGAAGATGAGCTATCTGCATCCGGAAGAAAACCGCTACGAGTTTGAGAATGCCAACCAGTTCGTAAACTTCGCTCAGACCAATGGCATGAGCGTTCACGGCCACGCCCTGGTATGGCACTCCGATTACCAGGTCCCGGATTTTATGAAGGGCTACGAAGGCGACTGGCGAGCCATGCTCACCGAGCACGTCACCACCATCGTCAATCATTTCGATGAACAGTATGGCGATACCCTCGTCAGTTGGGATGTGGTCAACGAAGCGGTCGACAACTACTCCAGCAACCCCGCCGACGGCTGGCGCCACTCGGTTTTCTACAACTATGAGCCTCCCGCCACAGGCGAAGTGCCGCCTTATATTGAAGTAGCCTTCCAGGCCGCCCATGACGCCAAGCCGGAACTGGAGCTCTACTACAACGACTACGATAACACCGCCAACGCGGACCGCCTGGGCAAAACCCTGGAAATTGCCGAGCACCTGAACGGCAAGGGCATCATCGACGGCGTGGGTTTCCAGATGCACGTTTACATGGACTACCCCTCCCTTAACGACTTCCAAAACGCCTTTAAGTCTGTCGTTGATATGGGCCTGAAGGTTAAAGTCACGGAGCTGGATGTGGCCGTGGTTAACCCCTACGGTGGCGGCGAACCGCCCCCCCAGCCCGAATACGACCTGGAGCTGGCCACCGCCCAGAAAGTACGTTTCTGCCAAATCGCCGAGGTCTATCTGGACACCGTTCCGGCCGAGCAGCGCGGCGGTTTCACCGTATGGGGCTTGACCGATGATGAAAGCTGGTTGATGCAACAATTCTCGAACGCCGTCGACGGCGCGGACTATGAGGACGTTTGGCCGCTGCTGTTCAACGCGGACCTGTCTGCCAAGCCCGCCCTGCAAGGGGTAGCGGATGCGTTTACCGGCAAAGGCTGTACCGCCGAGTAATCCGCCCACCTTTTGTGGTTTTTACGCCAACCCGTCGTGCCTGGTACCCGTTGTGCCAGGTAATAGGCACGACGGGTCCAGCCCACAGCCAAGTGTGATTTCCCTCACAGAACCTTCCCAAAAGATTCCCAAAAAACGCACCACTTTCCATTCCCGCCGCAAAGTGGGAAGGCCTTTCCTCCCTCACATGCTTTCCTTACTTCACCGTATTTCGGTCATCCAACAACCATGCTATATGTGAGGAAAAAATGAGGATTCAATATCTTTTACGTTCTAAACGTTTTTTTCGGCAGTGGTTTTTTACACTACTGGCATGCACTACCGCGATAGGCGCTTACGCGCAGTCCGGCAACCTCGCGCTCGAGGGCACCGCCTCGGCCAGCACTCAAGACCTGGCCGCCAGCAATGCCATCGACGGCGATATGAACACCCGCTGGGCCTCGGCGGCGCAGACCGACCCCTCCCACATCACTATTGACCTGGGGCAGTCCTACCGTCTGTCCAGTGTGGTCATTCACTGGGAAGCGGCCAATGCCGACACCTACGAAGTCCAAGGCTCCAACGACAACGCCAACTGGACCACCCTGGCCACCCGCACCGGCGGCGCCTTCGGCGACCGGACCGATACCGTGAACGTCGACGGGCAATACCGCTATGTTCGGATGCTCGGCATCAGCCGCAGCGCTGGCAACGCCTGGGGCTACTCCATCTGGGAAATGGACGTGTACGGCCAGGCCGGAGGCACTAACCTCACCCTGCAAGCGGAGGATTACACCAACGCCCACGACACCACCGCCGGCAACAGCGGGGGCGCCCACCGCAGCGACAATGTCGACATTGAAGCCACCACCGATACCGACGGTGGCCACAACGTCGGCTGGACCGCCGCCGGCGAATGGTTGGAATACCCCGTCACCCTGGAAGCGGGCACCTACACCGTCAGCTCACGGGTCGCTTCCGAGGTGGGCGACGGACAATTCACCATTGATCTAGGCGGCTCGGAAATCGTCGGCACCCAGAACGTCGAGTACACCGGCGGCTGGCAATCCTGGACGACTCTCACCTCCTGGCCCATCGACCTGCCCGCGGGCCAACACACCGTGCGGGTTAACGTACACAGTGGTGAGTTTAATCTGAACTGGATCCGGTTCACACCGGCCGGGGGCAACAACCCCGGGACCCCCGAAGAGCAACTGGTCTGGAGCGATGAGTTCGACACCATCAACACCAACCACTGGACCTTCGAAACCGGCGGCTGGGGCTGGGGCAACCAGGAGCTGCAATACTACACCGACGGCGACAACGCCTACATTGAGCACGACCCGCAAGCGGACAGTAACGTACTGGTGCTCGAAGCCCGCCAGGAGAACCCCCAGGCCCACGATTGCTGGTACGGCTACTGCGAATACACCTCCACCCGAATGATTTCCAAGGGAAAACAGGCATTCGAGTACGGCCGAATGGAGGCGCGCATCAAGCTGCCGCAAACCCAAGGCATTTGGCCCGCGTTTTGGATGTTGGGCAACGACTTCGATAACGCCGGGTGGCCCCAGAGCGGCGAGATCGACATTATGGAACACGTGGGCTACGAGCCCAACCTGACTCACGGCGCCCTGCATGGCCCTGGCTACTCCGGCGACACCCCGATCAACGGCACCCACGATCTGGGCGAGCGCGCCGACGCCAACTACCACGTGTACGCCGTAGAATGGGACGAAAACGGCATCGACTGGTACGTGGACGATGTGAACTTCTACAGCGTCACCCGGGCCGAGGTGGAACAATACGGCAACTGGGTGTACGACCAACCGTTCTTCTTCCTGCTAAACGTCGCCGTGGGCGGCAGCTGGCCGGGCGAGCCCGACGCCAGCAGTCGTTTTCCCCAGCGGATGTATGTGGATTATGTCAGAGTGTATCGATAAAAGCCCGCCAATAATTTGCGCCCTTTCGGGCGCAAACTCCATCTTCCCAAACCAAGAAAAGCGATTTCACTCCATAAATAAAGAAATCTCTGCTTTTTGTTTAGTACAACGCCACAATCTGACATGCGAACTTGAGCGCTTTAGTAGCGACTCCTACACTTCAATGAGAAGTGCTCTGTTCCTTCGAACGGGCATCCCTTCCACGGTAGCATTTAAAGGAATCTTCTTATGGCACTCGGCGACGAACTTTCAAGCATTGACTTCAAATCCATGATCGGCGGGCCACTGGATGCAGTGGTGAGAGCGCAAGCGCAGTCGGCACAAACCTCGGTTGACTTCATTAAATCGGTGGGTTTTGAGCAAGACAGCAATGAACCAACAATGATTACCTTCAGCTACATGAAGGCACTGGAATCAACCGATGGCGACGGCAACACCACCGTAACACCGACCAAATACGACCTGACAGTCCCCATTCTGACGATGCTTCCCATACCCTTCATCCGGGTAGAGGAGACCACCATTGATTTCAACGCCAAAATCAACTCCGTCCAAGAGTCGACAACCACGTCCTCCCATGACCTGAACACCAAGCTCTCTGCAAAAGCAGGGTGGGGGCCGTTCTCGGCAAAACTCAGTGCAAGCTACTCTTACAAACGCTCAACCTCGGCCAGCTCCAAAATAGAGCGAACCTACAGCATGTCGGTTCACGTCAGGGCCGTGCAGGACGAGCTTCCGGCGGGAACGGAGCGGCTTCTAGGCATACTGGAAAACTCCATTCAAGAAGTGCCCTCTAACGGGCAATAGCGAAAGCTAAGAAATGCGCACTGGCGGGCCCGCAACAAGGCTCGCCTAACCACCGACAAAGGATCACACTATGTCAGAACTGAGCACGGTACTAGGGACACTAATGGTTAGCCTAGTACACGCCCGTCGCATGGCGGATGAAGAAACCGCGGCAGTTGCCGAATACTACAAGGACCATCCCTTACTGGAAGGAATGAGCCTGCCCCGCGTTCGCGTGCCAGAGCTAACCATCGACATGCCTATCACACTAGACGAACATGAAATGGAAAGCGAAGCAAAGCTCAACGCCCCCGCCACTATCCAAAAAGCCATTACCGACCAACTAAAGGAGTCCATGAGCGAAGAGGGTGTGGACGACGACGGTGAAGACTTCGCAAAAACGTTTTCTCAGGAAACTAAGAAAGTTCTGGAACAAATTAATAGCCGGCATAAATCACTTGGCGGTAAAATAAGTCGGGAAGAAGTCGTCAGGGCCGTTGATGATTCACTGCGTCGGACCCTAAAAAAATCCAACCTTGACCGCTCTGTTCCCAGCGAGAAAAAAGAGAGCATTATCAAAGCTATACGACACAAGGTATCCGCGATTTCCCTGAAAGCCCCTTCTAAACCTCAGGCTTTCAAAGCGTCAGCCATTACCAGTGCCGTCAAAGAGAAGGCCACCTCCGAATCCGCGGTTCGACTGCGCATCACTCTACGAGAAGAAGGGCTGGAGTGGGCCACGGGGCAGAGCAGCGACGGTTCAATCCGCAGCCAGCTTCAGCCTGAATAACGTCGATGAAGGCCGTTATCCGGGAACAAATCGTCGAACAACTCATGCGCTTGCCCGCTATCGTAGACCAATACCTGGCCCACGACAGCCACTTTATTGGGAACACGCTGCGCTGGATGCGGGAGACTGAAGAAAAGCTTCAGAGCTCGCGCTTACCGATCGTCTCTGAAATATCAACATTGCGCGGGCTGATCGCCGCAACCGACGAGGGCTACACTGAACCCCATGTAGTGACCGCTCAAAAAAGCAGCCGAAAAACCCGTCGAGTCATGGTTATGCATTTGCTCAGGAGCGCCGAGCAAACCCTGCGTGAGCAGGCCACTCAAATCGATAGGGAATTTGACGATTTTAAGGACAAGCTTTCTCAGCTTCTGGCCGTAGCCTCCGCGAAAAAACCGCTTCCCGCTCCCAAGGCAATTGATACTCTCTATCTTGATAAAGTCTGGGCGCTACTGAAAGACTCGCCAGAAAACAAGAACCTCTACTTTTACCTACAGGCTAGGCTTCCAGAAACCGACCGGCGGTACTTATTGCAAGACCTATTACATCACCTGCTACAGCCAGGTGGGAATTGAGGTCGTAGGCACCCATAAGCGACACCCCTCTATTGAGGAGGGCTATTGTCCATGCTTTATTCAAAGCCATAACGCAGCGGCAACTTTTTACGAATGTCATCCAGCACGCCCATAATATTGACGGTTTCTTGGACGGGAATTATTGGGCTCTCTTGCAGCCCCTCTCGGATACAGCGAGCGGCCTCTCGAGCCTGATATACAAAGCCGTTCTCGGCATTCTCGGTGTGAACGATTTCCTCACCGGTTACCGCCGAACCTTCCAGGTGCCTAAGGGTAAAGTCCCCGAGGTTTTGAAAGTGGGGGTATTCAAGATAGCCTTGGTCCCCGTAAAACGAGGCCAGGTGAGGCATCAACAAATTAAAGCTGGTGTTCACAGCGGCAAGGCAGCCGGAGGGAAACGATAGCTGGTAGGAAGCCACTTCATCCACCCCCGTATCACTAAAGCGACAAGTCGCGCTCGTGACCTGGGGCACCTCACCAAGCACATAGCACAACATACTGATGGGGTAGATGCCCATATCCAAGGTCACGCCCCCGGCCAGCGTCGGGTCCAGCAAGCGGCCACGGTAGTGCTCGGGGGCCACGCCACCAAAATTGATGGTGGCCATCTTAACCTCGCCAATGGCCCCGCCTTGCAAGCTCTCCCGCAGCTTAACCATACTGGGCAGGAAGCGAGTCCAAATGGCCTCCATCATAAAACACTGGTTGGCCCTTGCCAGGTGTTGCAGCCGCCGGGCTTCCTCGGCATTGACCGTGAAGGGCTTCTCGATCACCACATGCTTGCCATGCTCAAGGCAAAAAGCGGCATTGCTTGCATGAAAGTTATGGGTGGTCGCAATGTAGATAACATCCACATCCGAGCGGGCCACCAATGAGGGGTAGGTTTCGGCCGCAATACCGTACTCCCGCGCAAACGTCTCGGCCTTTTCAGGCGTCCGAGAGGCCACCGCCACCAGCTCACAGCCCTGTTCCAGACGTATCGCGTCGGCCATTTTATGAGCAATAATTCCCGCCCCGACAATACCCCAGCGAATGGTTCGTTCTGACAAAATTCGTACTCCCACTGTGAACAAAAAGGCCACAAAGCCATGCCATAGAGTAATGGGTTTAGGCGGCATTTTCCATTCGAAGTTGAAGCAACTCCGGCTCCAGGCTCCGCCACCGGCCTAAAAGCGCTCGGTGAGTGTGCCTTGTCCACACTGTCAGGGACCATGCAGGTAATGGACCGCTTGCAACGAGCGCCCCCAAACCGCCGGTCTGAAAACTATTTAATTACCTAGAGAGAACGACGACCTCCGGGCTTGTTCAACAATGATATAGGTTGCGGCAAGCGCAACATATCCTTATTCGTTAGAGGTGCTGCCTGGCCACCGCCCGCAACCAAAAGTACAGACCCGTACCAACGAATAGAAGAAACAGAACAGCGAGGAAATTAGCGACATACTTGAAGAACGCAGGCAATTTCACGGTGGCGGCCCAGGCAAAATCTTGCCTTAGCGCAAGTATTTTCCTAACCGATTTGATATCTTCTTTCGGAAGATTCTGCATATCTTTTTCTAACCGTTTACATCTTATGTAAAACCAAGGCAGCCAGAGGCATAGCCCTATTATAAATATAGAATTAAGTACGTCTTCGCTCAACACTTAGTTTTCCTCTAACGACAAGATCACCTGCGATTTTTGCGGAGAGCATTTGTGTAAAATGGAGCTACGCTACATACACAAATGAGCGTAGAAAAATTGTCAGATTCAGATTTTTGTTAGCTTTACTTTTACTACCCAAAACATACTTATATGCACAATACACGGCGGCACTAAGATTAAACTTACCCAAACAACCTGATTAATAACGTTATTAACAGACAGTGCATCACCTACTAACCCGACCGATATGGGCACTGCAACTATGACTGCACAAATAATACAAGCAACAGCTCCTTTTAGAGCTTGTCGCACACCGCCACTAAACCAGACCGATGGAAATAACACCAACAGTGAAATAAACCATCCGGCTCCGAATGGTACGGGGAAATATTCCGTCCATAGTGAGTTCGGCACTATTTTACTGAATAAAAATTGGTGCGGGAACAATATAATAACGACGACAATCAGTAACCCACTAATTAAAGCTGGTACATATTTTCTAATCACTCGAAACTCCCTGCAAAGCTAACGACGGTGTAATTTTCCGGAGCAAAGTGTCCATTTTATAGGTGCAAGATCAGTCCGCTTCAGGCTCTGGTTATGGCTTTAAGTCCCCAGACCACCCCAAGGCAATTGTTAGAACCCCATTATCTTGGATGGCTTGATTGTCATATACCATTTTCTCAAAACTATCCACTTGCTCGAAAAATCTACGTGCATGTTCGGGGGTAAGATAGGGATCCCAATCAGTTGCTAACAGTTGATCGATCTCCTCTAATGAAGAGATTTCTTTTTCTCTTTTTTGGTTCTTCGTAAAACTCTGTGGAGCGCTACGGCAGCATATCGAGCTTTCCACAGTGAAACAGT
>NZ_JBDLLG010000027.1:0-70252 GCF_039822625.1 Marinimicrobium locisalis | reverse complement strand
AGACGACGTACGGTGGGTCAAAATTAATGGCCAAACGTGGGTCAAAATAGATGGCCATTGACAGGGAGTCTATGACGTCGAAAAGGAAAGCTCGCAAAAAAACGCGGTAAAGTGAGGAGGGTTAAGCTTCGGCGCAATCAGCGCCGAAACTGGGAATAATTTATTTGCTATTCATGAGCCCACTTAAAGCGCCTTTTCAGGTCATTGCAAAACCGAACATCCAGAAGCCGCTTATGTTGGAGCTGCCCAACGACTACGCCTGGAGAAATGCCCACTTCCCGGGCAAACGCGGTAATAGACGCCTTGTTAAAGTTTCCTTTTCGGGTAAATTCTTTAAAAGCGGCTTTCGGTATCAGTTCACTTTCTGCGAACTGGTTGGCTTCATGCTCTTTTTCCTGATCCAGGCCATTGGCGCCTTCTAGAAACAGCTCTTTTTTCCCGTGAAGGAGGATATGTCCTGCTTCGTGGAAAAAAGTAAACCACAGGTGGTCGTCTGAGCGGTAGCGCAAGCTCAGTTGAATTATGGCTTTATCTTTATTGAGCCACCGGGTCGCGCCACTGACTCCGGTTTTAGGCAGCGAAGGCACAAAAACAACGGCTACCCCGGCCTTAGCGCAAAGCTCCGTGAGGGCAGGTACAAAGTCTTCTGGCCCGTGCAAGGTATAGGCGCGAATTTCGTCCAACGCTTCGCGGAAGGTGTTTCTATCATAAGCTTGGCAAGAAATTCGAGCGGCCTCTAGCTCGCCCTGCCTTAACCATGCGGAAACGGCCTCTGGAAATACTTCGTGAGTCTGATTTTGCCGGTAAGCGACATTCAGCTTGGGCCACATGTCATCCCACTGGTCTACGCTGGCGATACCAAAGAAACGGAGCACCTCCACAAGCTGTTGCTTTTTATCCTTGTGTTTCTCCAGCCAGTTGAGCTTTGCCATTGCATTGACAGGCACTTTTTTCAACCAGCTTAGATCGGCCTCTAGTTGCGCTTCTTCTGCTTGGCGAGCCTGTATTTCCTGGTAGTTCGACTCCAGATTCAGCCAGTATTGAGCGGGCATCCCTAAAGCGCGCTCGAGCTTTATAGCCGTTTCAGAAGTAATAGTAGCTTTCGCCTTCATTAACGAAATAAGGTGCTTGGGAGTAAGGCCTGTGCGTTTAGCCAACTCTGTCTGGCTCATCCCCCTAAGCTCTAGTTCATCACTAAGAATTTCACCCGGAGAGATCGCATAGTCCGGCTGAAACTGATTCTCTATGTCAACCATGTGTATCCTCTATGCCTAGTATCTCAATGGCGGTTACTTGGTTCCAGTCCAGGCCCCCTTCGGGTCGCTTCGGAATGGGGTTATTCCCTGGTTTAAAGAGCAGTCTGTACGGGTGATCCAAGTCAACCGACAAGACGCCTTTTTTATCGCCCTTCAGCTCATGGCACCGGTTTGGTGGGCTGTACGGTGGTGCGAAAACACCTAAGTCGGGTGCGGCCAAGAGCTGCGTCATGATGCGTTTTATCCGCTCTACCCGCCTTGGGCCATGCGCTTTCGCCATAGCCTTGGCTTCGGACAGCTGCTTTCGAAGTTTATTGTTGGAGAAAGTTATAACCATATAAAACAATTAACCGGTATGGTTAATGATATTACAGAATGTTCGGATGGAAAACAACCCTGCATAATGGGATTAAGCTGACTCCCAAGGGCCATTTTTACTGAATCTCAGGCCTCAAAACGGCCACTCCGGCAGATGGGTAGGCCTGTTAAAGAGGCGAGTACCCGTCGGTCCAGCGCGACCGAGCTGAACGCGGTCTCGGGCAGCCCACACTACAGCATGATCCACCGCTTGGGCGTCCGCTTGTTGCGACAGGGGCTCTCGGCATTGGCCGACGATGAGCAACACTACCTGGAGCCGACCTGGGAGATTTACGAGGCCTGGTGCTTTGTCGCACTGGCCCAGCAACTCGAAGCGTAGCACCCGCAGTACGACTGGCGGTTGCGCCAAAACCCCAGAACCGCTGACAGAATACTGGATTCCATGGCCTCCGCTCACATCTACCGGGACTCCCTCAGGCTTGATGGTCGACCGCCCGATCTATCAATCATTTTTGTGCCAACTATCCAGGCGGTTAGCCTATTGGCGGATGAGGGGTACCAAGCCCGTCATGGCGTAGGGTTTGTGGCTTTGTCCGCCGCAGGAGATGCCGAAAGGCTGACGGCGCGGCTACTGGCATGATTTCTACTCTTGAGAAGAAGCTAAAAACGTTCGAATGCGTAACTTCCTTGATGGCAGGTCTAATGCGAGCAATTTTTTTTGGCGTAAAAAGCATCTTTTCGCTTACTTTAAAGCGTTAAATTTGTAATACTTTGCTTTCTCTTTTTTGCACGCCTTCAGATTTCGTGAGAAGCGGCATGTGATTATTAGTCAGGGAACTTATGGATAAGACACAAATGAGTCAACGCCTGTTCGCGGTCTTTTTCTGCTTTGCCTCCTATCTATTTTTGGCGGGATGCCAAGGATCTTCTGATGATTCCCAACTTCCAGAAAGCTACGAGACTTACAGTAGCGATGGGATCTCTATTTCTTATCCCCAGCACTGGTCATTTTCTTACGACGACTCCCCTTCTCTGTACTCCAGCCGAGGCATTTCATTCTCCGTCTCGGAGCTCTCCGGCGTTAGCGTCCTGGTCGAATCTGATCAGGAAACCACCACGAAGGATATTCTCGATGGCTTTCTCAGCCGTTTAAATATTGACCGTGATCCCATGTTGAAAGAGCTGGAGAGAGAAAGTGTCGAAATATCCGGGAATGAGGGCGAAGTGCTGCGGTGGGTAGATACCTTGGTGGACCGCAGTGATCGAGAACTCACGGTTGTAAAAGTCTACGACCAACCTATGGACGTATATGCAGTTTTTAACTTAACGGACGACGACATCGAAACGGTTAAACCGCATATGCCGAAGTTTGTTGAACGTATTATCTTAAAGTAGAAATGGAGGGACTCTAAAGTGGCCAACTCTCAACAAACTTATGATGGAGGCCTAATTAGCGAACTCGGCGCCAAGCGCTACTTGAAGGCCGTGTCCGACGCAAGAACAGCTAATATCAACTTTCTCATTCGAGAAGAGCAGGCGAATACTGCTTGGAAAGAGTGTAACTTCAGCTGTCATGGACCCAGTTATCGAAATCTTAGGCGGCCCTCAACCTACTCTGAAATCATGAAGCCGCTGGATGACGTATCGCCCCTGGTGGCCGGCGTCGTGGATGGCGTGCGCCACCAAACAGTAATTAGAGGTGAGAGGTTTGCCGGTGGGGTCAATCGCACGGCAGAAGGCCTTGGACTAGCTGGAAGCGACGCCTTTCAAACGGTAGGAGATGAGAATACGGCGGTTTACGAGTTTGCAAGAACCGTGCTCGGGAACCTCGTTTCATTTGAGTTACATGTATTTGATAACCCCATCACTCAGGTGGTGATGGCCGTGGTTGCTGAGTACGCCTCCGTATTGCCTGAGTGGGTTATTGAGGATGCCTTTAAGCAAGGTGCCTTGAAGCTCGATGAGAAAATTGACGTTCCGTTAGTGGTCCGAGCGGCTTCTAGTGGCGTAATCAAAGGCATTGATCAAGAGGAGTTGGTAAAAGCAGCGAAAATGCTCAACGATCCCACTCAACGGTTGGTGGGCCGGACTATCGGAAAGAAGTTGGCCTTCGCTATGGCGGTGGCTTTGGCAACGGCGATTACCCGCAAGTTACTCACGCGGAGCGATGAGCTTTACGACTTGAAGCGTCGCCTGGTGAAGCTGCGTACGGCTGCCAAGAAAATGAATGGGGGGCTAGGCGGGGCTATGCTCACACTGTTGCAGGCTCAGGGCCTGCTAGACCATGCGGGTGAGGCGAGCCGCCGCCTCCAGCAGGCTGCGCCCAAGGTATGGAATACGCTTCGGTTCCAATTGAACGGAGCGAATATGGTTTATTGGCTGGTAGAAGGTATGTTGCGAGAGTATGTTGACCGGCTAGAGCTTTTGGAGAAGAAGCCCGCTGAGTTCGCGCGCATTATGGCGGCTCTGGTACGAGACAAGCAGACCTCGCATATTTTCTTTCCGGCCAGCGCCTACTAGCCGCTCACCCTCTGACCTGAGTAGCCCTCTCGGGCTACTCAATATTCTGCACCTGCTCCCGCATCTGCTCAATCAAAACCTTTAGCTCCACGGCGGACTGGGTGGTCTCCGCGACAACGGCCTTGGATGACAGGGTGTTGGCTTCGCGGTTGAGTTCCTGCATCAGGAAGTCGAGGCGGCGGCCGAGGGAGTTTTTCTGGGTGAGGGTGTGCTTCACTTCGGTGACGTGAGTGTCGAGCCGGTCCAGTTCCTCGTCCACGTCGGCCTTCTGGGCCAGTAGCGCGATTTCCTGCTCCAGGCGCTCGGGGTCCAGCTCCACTTGCAGGGCTTCGATTTTGGTTTGCAGCTTCTCGCGTTGGGCGGCGAGAATCTCCGGTAGGCGTGCACGCAGGTGGGTGACCTGCTCGCTAATGCCGTCCAGCCGCTGCTGAATAAATTGAGCCAGCTCCTTGCCTTCGCGCTCGCGGTGTTCAATCAGTTGCTTCAGGGCCACATCGAACTGAGTGAGGGCAGCGTCGATCAGCACGTCCCGGTCCAGTTCGGACTGCTGCATGACACCCGGCCAGCGCAGCACTTCGAGCGGGTTAACGGGCGCGGTATCGTGCAGTTCGTTGCCGATTTTCTGGGCGGCGTCGGCCAACTGGCGCACGCGGTTGAGGTCCAGGCCCTGGTCGGTGGTCTCTTCCTTTTGTAGGGTTAGGCTCATTTCCAGCTTGCCACGGAACAAAGCCTTGCGAATGCGTTCGCGCAGCTTGGGTTCGATCTCGCGCAAATCTTCTGGCAGGCGGAAGGCCGGCTCCAGGTAGCGGTGGTTGACGCTGCGAATCTCCCAGGTCAGGGTGCCCCAGTCGTATTGCTGCGCGTTGCGGGCGAAACCGGTCATACTACGTGGCATGGAAGATCCTCTTTGTTCTTAGGGTGAGCGGTTACCATACGGAGCGATAGCTGGTAGGCTTCGCCTCCATCAAAGGGCGATCTTACCACAGCCCCCACCGCATTCTTTTCAGCACTCTCAGTATAAGGGAACTCACTATGTCCGATAGCCAGATGCAGCGCCCCAGCGGCCGTCAGCCCGATCAATTGCGCGACGTTCGCCTGACCCGCCAATTTACCAAGCACGCCGAAGGCTCGGTGTTGGTAGAGTTTGGAGACACCAAGGTGATTTGTACCGCCAGTGTCATCGAGGGTGTGCCGCCCTTCCTGCGCGGGCAGGGCCAGGGCTGGCTGACCGCGGAATACGGCATGCTGCCCCGCTCCACCGGTACCCGCATGGGTCGAGAGGCGGCTCGCGGTAAGCAGGGTGGTCGCACGGTGGAGATTCAGCGGTTGATTGGCCGCTCCCTGCGCGCGGCGGTGGACTTGGAAGCCCTGGGCGAGAACACCATCCAACTCGACTGCGACGTGATCCAAGCCGACGGCGGCACCCGCACGGCGTCGATCACAGGTGCCTGGGTGGCGCTGGCCGATGCGGTGAGCTTCTTGCAGGAGAAAGGGTTGGTGACGACGAGCCCCATTAAACGGGCGATTGCCTCGGTTTCCGTCGGCATTTATCAGGGCGTGCCGGTGCTGGATCTGGATTACCCGGAAGACTCCAGTGCGGATACCGATATGAATATCGTTATGGGCGATGATGGCGGTATTGTTGAGATTCAGGGCACCGCCGAAGCGGAGCCTTTCTCTGAGTCCGAGTTTGCTTCCATGCTGGCGTTGGCGAAGAAAGGGATAGGGGAGTTGACGCAGTTGCAGCAGAAGGCGTTGGCGGAGTAAGCCTAGAACTGGCCAACATGGCGGCTCCACGTGGGTGGTTTGCGTTGTGTTGTTGCTTTGCGGCGGATGCGCTTTGGGCTTATCCGCCCTACGGATAACGCAGCAGGTTGTGTAGGGCGGATAAGCCGAAGGCGCATCCGCCGTAACCCCACCCAGAAACCGAACGCATCAAAGTTCGATATCGTAGTCGACTATGACCGGCAGGTGGGTAGAGAACTGCTGAATTTTGTAGATGGCCGCGTGCTCCACACGGTGGCCGATGGGCGCTGAGACAATTTGCATGTCCGTGCGCCAGCCCTCGCCTTCATTAATGGTGCCGCTGGGCCACCAGCTGTATTCGTCCGGGTCCTTGTTGGCCTTGCGAAACGCATCCACGTAACCAATCTGATTAAACACCTGGCTTAGCCACTGCCGCTCGTGGGGCAGAAAACCGGACTCGTGCTCGTTCTTTTCCGGGTTGGTCACATCGCGCGGGGTGTGGGCCATCGCCCAGTTGCCACAGAAGATAAACTCACGGCGCTTGCGGGTGATCTTGTCCAGATGGCCCTGGAGGTCGTCGAAGAATTTGATCTTCACCTCCTGGGACTCCATTTCAGAGGTCGCGCTGGGGGCGAGCATTGAACCGATGCTCAACTGCTCGTAATCAATTTGCAGGTAGCGGCCTTCCATGTCCACCCCGGAAGAAAAGCCCAAACCGAAAATCAATGCCTTGGGTTGCTTGCGGGTGTAGATTGCCACCCCGTTGTAGTGGGGTGTCCCGGAGTCGAAATAGTAGGCGAAGTAGCCCTCCAGTTGGAAAACCTCCTGGTCCTCTACTTCATATTCCAGCGCGCGCAGATCTTGCAGACAGATGACGTCTGCGTCCTGGCTGTCCAGCCAGTCGAACAAACCTCGCTGAGCCGCCTGAAATATACCATCGACGCTAAGACTGATAACTCTCATATTAGCCCCTTGTTTACGGACTGTGTATGATACCCGAGCTCGTTATCTTTGTGTTAATTAGAGGCGTAAAAACCCCCAAATTCAGCGCGTTGGAGGCATTTTCGGTGCGCTCGGTCGGGACCACGGGACGACTGGGCCGTGCAGGCGGATGCTCGGGCGTTATAATTGTACCCTATCGGTGACGGGCCTTTGATGGTGAGCACCAGCCGGTTTAGCCGGCTTCCTTTTCAATTTAGCGTATTTGCGAGAGTTTTGCATGGAGAACTACCAGCGCGACTTTATTGAGTTGGCGATTGAGCATCAAGCCCTGGGTTTCGGTGAATTTACCCTCAAGTCCGGGCGGGTCAGCCCCTATTTTTTCAACGCGGGCAAATTTCAGACCGGCCGGGCCCTGGCCCGGCTGGGGCGGTGCTACGCGGCGGCACTGGTGGCCTCTGGGCTAACGGTGGATGTGCTCTTTGGGCCGGCCTACAAAGGCATCCCGCTGGCGACCACCACCGCCGTGGCGCTGGCGGACCAACACGGAACGGACCTGCCCTATGCGTTTAATCGCAAGGAGGCCAAGGATCACGGCGAAGGCGGCAGCCTGGTGGGGGCCCCGCTGAAGGGCAAAGTGCTAATTGTGGACGATGTGATTACCGCGGGCACGGCGGTGGGTGAGTCGGTGGAGCTGATCCGCTCGGTCGGTGCCGAGCCGGCCGGGGTACTGATTGGCCTAAACCGCCAGGAGCGGGGCAAGGGCGAGCGCTCGGCCATCCAGGAGGTGGAGGACACCGGCATTCCCGTCATTAGCATTGTCGATCTCGATAACGTCACAGCCTACCTGAAAGGCGACCCGGCTCGCGCGGAGATTGTGACTCAGATTGAAGCATACCGCGCCGAGTATGGCGTATAGTGTAACCATGGACAGTCAATGAAACGTAAAGGGAGAGTGGCTCGGTGAAAGGTTGAGCGCAAAAAGCGACTAAATAGAAGGCAGCGAGGTCCCTATGACTAGCATGGTTCGATGGTGCGCGTTAATCGCCGGCCTGACGTGGGCGGTGGCGGCGTATGCCGAGGCTCCCGAGAGGGTCTACTACCGCTATGTCAATGACGAAGGGGTCAAGGTGGTGGAAGATCGTATTCCGCCGAAGTATGTGCCCAAGGGCTACGAAATTGTTTCCATGTACGGCGAGGTGCTGGAAACGGTGCCGCCCGCGCCCTCCAAAGAGGAAGTAGAGGCGCAAGCGCGGGCCGAACGCCTGCGCCGTGAGCGCGAAGCGTACAACACGGAGCTGAAGCGCCGCTATAGTACGACGAAGGACATTCGCGATGCCAAGCGTCGCAGCCTGGCGGAACTGCAGAGCAATATCAGCATCCTGGAAGGCAACTTGAGCAATATTCGAGCGCAGGTCCGGGATTTGGAAGCCCGAGCGGCGCGCATGGAGCGCAGTGGTCAGTCGGTTTCGGACAGCGTTCTTGAAAACCTGAAAACCCTGAAAACCGAGGCGGAAGAGGTCAAAGCGCAGATCGCCAGCCGCCAGGAGGAATACGAGCAGGTCGAGGCAAAGTACGACCAGGACATCGAACGCTTCAAGGACATTCAGGCGGCGGAGCAGCGCCCGGCCTCGGCGGCCGGAGACCGCTGAGGGGCGGTGCGCCCCTTAGACGGTGTGCAGCTGTTGTTCGCGCATCAGTCCGCTGACCAGAACCGGCCATTGTTCGGCCCAGTGTTCGGTGGGCGGGCGGCGAAATTGGCTGCGCACGAACTGGGTGATTCGCCCATCCGCTGCCGCCATCAACAGGTTGGCCGCCGCTGAGAGCGGCAAATTGGGCCGCAGCCCTTCCCGTAACTCGGCTTCCCGCAATATTTGCTTCAACTGGGTTTCCACCCGTTCAAATAATTGGGCCACTCGCTGACGCAGGCGTTCGGTCTCACCGGTCAGGGCGTCGCCGGTGAGCAACCGGGTAATGCCCGGGTTGCGCTCGGTGAAGGTCAGAAGCAGCAGCAGAATTTTCTCACAGCGGCGCAGCGCCGCCGGCTCCTCCGAAATGATCAACGAGATGCGAGTGAAGATGGTGTCCTCGATAAACTCGATCAGACCCTCAAACATTTTTGACTTGCTGGGAAAGTGGCGGTAAAGCGCCGCTTCGGAGACGCCCACTTCCCGTGCCAGAGCCGCTGTGGTAATCCGGGCGCCGGGGCTGGCCTCCAACATGTGGGCCAGGGATTCCAGAATCTGTTGACGGCGGGAGGCTTTGTTACTGGGCTTGCTCATGGCGGTCCATACATGGTTTGGGGAGTGAATCCGTCGGCACGGGGCCGTCGGGTGATAAGGGTGGTGGGGTAATCCTAGCCCCATCGCCCTTTCTCTTCAATTATTCTGACGACTTTCTAAGGTTTACGGAGGCTCGTCAAGGCGCTTTTTAGGGAGCCTTCGCGAGGCTGAACCTTCAAAAAAGCCTTGGCCCGTTCGCTCAGAGGCCTTGTGGGTAATCTTTATTGGTAATCAGCGTACCGACGCCGGCGTCGGTAAAGATTTCCAGCAGCACCGCATGGGCCACCCTGCCGTCGACGATGTGGGCGCTGTTAACGCCGCCCTTCACCGCGTCCAGCGCGCAGGCAATTTTGGGCAGCATGCCCCCGTAGATGGTGCCATCGGCAATAAGCTCATCCACCTGTTTCGTGGTCAGGCCAGTGAGCACTTCCCCCTGTTTGTCCTGAAGGCCGGCGACGTTGGTCAGCAGCATCAGCTTTTCCGCCTGTAGTACTTCGGCAATTTTACCGGCCACCAAGTCGGCATTGATGTTGTAGGAGGCTCCATCGTCGCCCACCCCAATGGGGGCAATGACCGGAATAAAATCACTGCCGAGCAACATATTAATGACCGAGGTATTAATGCTGGCCACCTCGCCCACATGCCCGATGTCGATAATTTCCGGGGCTTTCATTTCCGGGCTCTGGCGCTTGGCCGAGAGCTTGCGGGCGCGGATTAGTTGGCCGTCTTTACCGGTAATGCCGATGGCGTGGCCGCCGTTGTGATTAATCAGGCTAACAATCTGCTTGTTGACCGTGCCGCCCAGGACCATTTCCACCACATCCATGGTTTTGCTGTCGGTCACCCGCATACCGTCCACAAACTCTGACTGAATGTTTAACTGCTTGAGCAGGTCGCCAATTTGCGGGCCGCCGCCGTGAACCACGATCGGGTTCATGCCCACCAGCTTCATCAGCACGATATCGCGGGCGAAGCTGTTTTGCAGCTCCTCATCCACCATGGCGTTGCCGCCAAATTTAATGACGATGGTTTTGCCGGTAAAGCGCTGGATGTAAGGCAGTGCCTCGGTCAACACCTGAGCCACGTTCATGGCCTGGGTCCGGTTCAGTGACATAGCAGGGTCCGTTCGTTAAAAGTCGATCTTCAGGCCGCTGTCGATCTTCAGCAGCTCGCGTTTAAACAGTTGTTGGATTTTGCCCAGCGCCTCCTCGCTGTCCGCCTCGAAGCGCAAGGTCAGCGCGGCGGAGGTGTTAGACGCTCTGACCAGGCCCCAGCCTTTGCCGAAGTCCACCCGCAAACCGTCAATGGTGGTGGCCTTGCCGCTTTGGAAGTCGCCTTCGGCAATCAGTCGCTCCACCAGCGCAAATTTCTCACTGTCGGGCACCGGAATTTTCAGCTCCGGTGTGCAGGGCATATCCGGGAAGGCGGCGAAGATATCGTCTATCGCCTGATCGCGCAAGGTGATGATCTCCAGTAGCCGCGCCAGGGTGTAGAGGCCATCGTCAAAGCCGTACCAGCGGTCCTTAATGAAAATATGGCCAGAGTACTCCCCGCCGATGAGCGCGCCGGTCTCCACCATTTTGGATTTCATGTGGGAGTGCCCGGTTTTCCACATAATCGGGCGGCCTCCGTAACTGGTGACCAGTTGGTTCAGCTGACGCGAGCATTTTACATCGAACAGCACGTCGGCGCCCGGGTTGCGCCCGAGAATATCTCGGGCGAACAGCATCAATAATTGGTCCGGCCAGATAATGCGCCCTTGGGGCGTGACCACAATCAAACGGTCACCGTCGCCGTCGAACGCCGCCCCAAGGTCCGCGCCAACCTCCTGCACCTTGGCAATCAGGTCTTGAAGGTTGGCTTTCTGGGTCGGGTCGGGGTCGTGGTTGGGGAACTCGCCGTCCAGCTCGCAGTACAGGGGGGTGACCTCGCAGCCGAGCTCCTCGAACAGTCTTGGGGCCACGAGGCCGGGCACTGCGTTGCCCGCGTCCACCACCAGCGAGACCGACCCTACCAGAGCCACGTCCGAGAAAATCCGCTCTATATAATCGGCCACAATATCGCGGCTCTGGGTCTCGCCCTGGCCCTGGTGGTACTGCTGCCGTTCTATGCGCGTGCGTACATCCAGTACGGTCTCATCGGACAGGGTCACCCCGTTAATGACCATTTTGAAACCGTTGTATTCGCGTGGATTGTGGCTGGCGGTCACGATGACTCCGCTGTTGGTTTCCTCCAAATGAAAGGTGGCAAAGTACATCAGCGGGGTGGGGATAGTGCCCAGGTCAATGACGTGGCAGCCGGTGCTGGTTACGCCCTGGCGCAAGGCTTCGGCCAGCGCCGGGCTGTGGGTGCGGCCGTCGCGGGCCACAAGAAAGTGGGTTTCGCCCTGGTCCAGCGCCTCGCTGCCCAGGGCCTTGCCGATTTGCTCGGCCAGTTCGGGGGTAATCTGCGTCTCGGCGAGCCCGCGAATATCGTAGGAGCGGAATACCTCGGCGGGAACATTCGGGCCGGCGGCCTCGGGGGCTTGCTCGCTCGCGGCGCCGGCGCGCTTGGTCGGCGCCTGATCCAGGGCCAGTATATCCTCGTCTTCCTCTTTTACCTCAATGTCCAGTACGTCCTGATCCCGGTAGAGCGCGTTGATCCGCTCCATTTCCTCGCCTTTATGGGCATCCTCATCCTCGGCTTTTTTGCCGCTTCGGCGACGGACGGGAACGGAGCTGCCGGTATAGCCGCGTTGACGCATAATCAGGTGACCCAAGACCCAGGCCAGAATCAGCCCGCCGATACTGGTGGCGGAAAGGATCAATAACCAGAGTGTGGGGAGCTGTTGGGTTTGCGCCACCCGTTGGGGAGAGGCGGTGTAGGTCAGCGTCCAATAGCTGTTGGCGATGTCGGTGGTGTGTGTCTCACCCCCGCCGGCTTCACCCCTATGGTAAGCGGTGAGTTGCCCGCTGCCGGGAATCTCCTGACGCAATTGAATTCGCCCGAGGGCGGGGTCGGCCCGGTCGAGCAGCGGCCGCCAGCCGCCATCGTCCAGGGTAACCAGAACGGTACCGACCACCGGGGCGTCGGACTCGGGGGGTACCGGTTCAATAAGGTGCAGTTGCCAGGCTTGCTCCACCCGTGACAGTTCGGGATGGTGAGTTTCCCGGCGCTCGGCGCGGCGAATCAAATCCAGCTCGGCAAAACGCAGCGGCGCGACATGTTCGCGTTCCAGCTCGGCGGTGCCCGTGGGAATCAACCGCACGGCCAGGCTTCCCTTGAACTCAGAGCTGATCTGGGCTTCGCGCGCCTCTCGCAGCCCGGCGTCGCCTTCCAGTGCCGCCTGGGTCTGGGGGGCGGCGGCCAGCTCCCGCAGGGTCTGCCGTTGGGTGCTCAGGTAACCTTGTAGCGAGTGGGCGAGCCGGTTGGCTTGGGTACGGGTGCTTTCCTCCAGGCGCTGCTCTTCCACCTTGACGACCAGTTCGCCGTAAAGCCAATAGCCAAGGGCGGCATTGATGAGAATCACCGCCAGCACCAGGCTGCCAATCAGTTTCTGGCGCGCCTGGCTGGCGCGTCGTCGTTGCTGTTCCTTCTGAGTCTTGTTTGCCACAGTTATTCGGTTCCGGTTGTCAAAGTGCGTTATGAGTCGGAGGCTGTTGCCGGCAAGTAATCGGACAGCTCGGTGATCAGCGCTCGGGCCAGTTGGGCTTTGCTCATGGGGCCAAGTTCCAGGGTCCGCTCTCTATCGAGTAGAACCACGGCATTGTTATCGCTGTTGAAACCGAGCCCTTCGCGGCTGATGTCGTTGGCAATGATCCCGCGCAGGCCTTTGCGCTCGAGCTTGGCGCGCGCGAATTCGAGCAGGTTCTCGCTCTCTGCGGCAAAGCCAAACGTGGTTGGGCCCGACGGAAGCGCCGCCACAGCGGCCACGATGTCCGGGTTCTTAACCAGCGTCAGTTGCCAGTGCTCGCCCTCGCCTTTTTTCTGTTTTTGCTCGCGGTACTCCTCGGGGCGGTAGTCGGCCACGGCGGCGGCGGCGATGAACAAATCGCACCGGGGGGCATGCTCCAAGCTGGCTTCGTACATCTGCCGGGCGCTGGTCACGTCGATACGGCGCACCCGGTCAGGGGTGGGCAGCTGGGTGGGGCCGCTAACCAACGTCACCTGAGCGCCCGCCTCCACGGCCGCCTCGGCCAGAGCGTAGCCCATTTTTCCCGAGCTGTGGTTGCTCAGGTAACGCACCGGGTCGATGGCCTCCCGTGTGGGGCCGGCGGTAATCACCACCGCTCGGCCCGCCAGTTGGCCGCTTTTGAATTGGGCGGCCAGGGCATCGGCGAGCATCGCCGGCTCAAGCATGCGCCCAGGGCCCACCTCGCCGCAGGCCTGGCTGCCATCGCCCGGGCCGAACAGCGACACGCCGCGCCGCTGAAGGCGGAGGATATTCGCCTGAGTGGCTTCATTCTGCCACATGCCCTGGTTCATCGCCGGGGCCAGACACACCGGCGAGCGTGAGGCAAGACAGAGCGTGGTTAGCAGGTCATCGCCCCGCCCCTCGGCCAGTCGGGCCATAAAATTGGCGCTGGCCGGGGCCACGAGAATACGGTCCGCCCAGCGCGCCAGTTCGATGTGGCCCATGGCCGCCTCGGCCGCCGGGTCCAGCAGGTCGGTATGCACCGGGTTGCCGGACAGGGCCTGGAAGGTCAGCGGGGTCATAAACTCGCGGGCCGCCTCGGTCATCACAACGCGCACATCCGCCCCTCGCTCTTTCAGGCGGCGGACCAGGTCGGCACTTTTGTAGGCGGCAATCCCGCCGGTAACCCCCAGCAGAATGCGTTTGTTGGTGAGAGAACTCATAATGGCGATGCGGCGCGGCTCCCCGGACTTGACAGATTAGGGGGCTAAGATACCATTCTCTCTACCTTAATCACTAGGAAGTCACTCAAACCACGACAGGGAGTCATTAATGTCCATAGCCCAATGGCCCGAGGCCGAGCGCCCCCGGGAAAAGCTTCTCCACCGCGGCCCCGCCGCCCTATCCGACGCTGAATTGCTGGCGATTTTTCTGCGTACCGGCTGCGCCGGTAAGTCCGCCGTGGACTTGGCGCGGGAGCTACTCACCGAATTCGGTGGCCTGCGCCCCTTGCTGGAGGCCTCCCAGGAGGAGTTCTGTCGGGGGCTTGGCCTAGGCAATGCGAAGTTCACGCAATTGCAGGCGGTGCTGGAAATGGGCCGCCGCCACCTCTCGGCGAGCCTGGAAACCGGTGAGTCTCTGACCAGCCCGGACTTGGTGCGCCGCTATCTGGTGGCCCAGCTTCGCCACCTGAACCACGAGGTGTTTGCGGTGCTGTTTCTGGATAACCAGCACCGGTTGCGGGCGTTTGAGGAGTTGTTTCAGGGGACGATTGATGGGGCGAGTGTGTACCCGCGGGAGGTGGTGAAGCGAGCGCTTACTCACAATGCGGCGGCGGTGATCCTTGCCCACAACCACCCCTCGGGGGTAGCCGAACCCAGTCAGTCGGACCGCCGGATCACGACTCGCCTATGCGAAGCGCTGGATCTGGTCGCGGTCCGGGTGTTGGACCACATGGTGGTGGGTGACGGCGAGGTGGTTTCTTTTGCCGAGCGCGGTTGGCTCTGACTCCTCAAGGTACGTGGTGTAACGTCCGGCCCGGTGTGGGGTGCACTGTTCCCGGACACGCCGTAAACCCATCCCTGGGGGCTCGAATCGCGTGTCCCGCGCTCCACGGTCCGGGAACAGTGCACCCCACACCGGGCCTCAGTGCCACGCTCAATGTTTGTAGAGTTGGTAAGGCCGAAGGTCGCCACCTATCAAAGGTCTTAATCAACCTTAAACGGTGGGTGGCGCGCTTCGCGCTTACCGCACCCTACGTTCTATCTCCGTGATGGCCACTATTGGCACTGAGGCCCGGCATGGGGTAGACCCGTCGTAGACTCTCTGAGGCATGGATGCCGATGAGAAGCCCCCAGGGACGGGTTCACGGCGGGTCTACGGCGGGTCTACCCCATGTCGGGCCGGGCTTGATGCGACAAAGAACCACGGGTGAGCAAAAAAGCACCAAAATATGGAGAAATCATTGCTATTGACTCCGGGGTTTGGTATAAAACGCGCCTTTCTGCGGCTGGGTAGCCGGCAATCGCGCCAGGAACCGCCCCCGAACATCGCGTTTCGGGCCGCATGATGATCGAATATAGGCTGCAAAAACACCCCGCGCCGGGCTGTGGTGTGGCAACAAACCAACCCGCAGCGCAGCGCGCTGAATACGACGAGGCAAGACCATGTCCAAGGTATGTCAGGTAACCGGCAAGCGTCCCGTTACTGGAAACAATGTATCCCACGCAAAAAACCACACCAAGCGTCGTTTTTTGCCCAACCTGCATTCTCACCGTTTTTGGGTGGAATCCGAGAAGCGTTTCGTAAAGCTGAAGGTATCCTCCAAAGGTATGCGTGTAATCGACAAGCGCGGCATTGAAGCCGTACTGACCGATCTGCGCGCTCGCGGCGAACAAGTTTAAAGGAGAACTCCCATGCGCGATAAGATTCGTTTGAACTCCACCGCGGGCACCGGTCACTTCTACACCACCGACAAGAACAAGCGGAACATGCCCGAAAAGATGGAAATTAAAAAGTTTGATCCCGTGGCTCGCAAGCACGTGATCTACAAAGAAGGCAAAATCAAGTAAATGATCTTGTGCGTTCTTTAAGACCAAAACCCGGCCCCGGCCGGGTTTTGTCGTTTATGGGGGGCATTATGGGCGCCGCTGGCGCACAAACGTGACCCGGTCCGGCAAAAATCCGCACTGCCAGTTGATCCACGGCCCCGCTGTGAGATACTTCGCCACCTGAACTTGACCTCATGGAGCAACCTATGAAAACAGTCTGGATAAGCGGTTTGGCACTCGCCCTGCTCACCGCGCCGGCGCTGGCCGATAATAAACGGGGTTTCTATGCCGGAATCGGCACCGGAGTGGTCGCTGGCAGGGCGCACACCCCCTACGACGAGGCCCGAATGCCGGTACTGGAATTCTCCGGCGGCTACAAATACAACGGCCTCCTCGGCGTGGAAGCCCGCGTGGGTGTGGGCATCAAAGAAGAAGGCGACACAGAGTCGAATTACTTCCAGGCCGAGCAGGAGGACAACGACGCGCTGACGGAAATTGAGCGTGAAGTGGACCAGTTCTCCGCTATCTACTATCGCCCGGAGCTGACCAACGAGACCGCGCGCCTTTACGGGTTGCTTGGTTACGCCGAAGTCGACACCGTCGTCACCCGCTGGGAAGGCAATGCTTCGACGGAGCAGAGCGAGTCGGTTTCCGGCACCTCCTACGGGCTGGGTGCGGGCTGGTACGTGAATGACCGGTTGAACTTCAACATTGAATACCGCCAGTTGGTTAAGACCGATGAGCAGCGCTTTGAAGCCCTCACCATCCAGTGGGACTACCGCTTCTAGCGCCTTCTCCTATCACCTTCTTGAGCAAGTGAGGCGAGAAAGTGCAACCGGAGACTCAGCAGCGACTAGCCGCGCTTTATCAAGAGGAGTCCCGCCGGGTTCTGGCAACGCTGATTCGCCTGCTCGGCAGCTTTGATCTGGCCGAAGAAGCCTTACACGACGCCTTTGTGGCGGCCGCCTCCCAGTGGCCCCGCGAGGGCGTGCCGGAGAATCCGCGCGCCTGGTTGGTGTCCACCGGGCGGTTCAAGGCCATCGACCAACTTAGGCGCAAGGCTCGCTTTGATGACTCCCTGGACCACATCGCCGACAGTCTGTACCAACAGGCGGAGCGGGACGTCTTCGAGGACGATGACCGGATCGAAGACGACCGGCTGCGGCTGATATTCACCTGCTGTCACCCCAGCCTGGCCCCCGAGGCGCAAATCGCGCTCACCCTGCGCGAAGTTTGTGACCTGACGACCGAAGAGATTGCCCGGGCCTTTCTGACCACCCCTTCCACCCTCGCCCAGCGAATCGTCCGAGCCAAGCGCAAGATTCAATCGGCCGGCATTCCCTACGAAGTGCCCGGCCCCGTGGAGCTGCCCCAGCGGCTGGGAGCCGTGCTGCAAGTGATTTACCTGATATTTAATGAAGGCTACTCGAGCTCCAGTGGCGAGCAAGTGACCCGCCATGACCTTGCCGAGGAAGCCATTCGACTCGGTCGGTTACTGGCGGAGCTAATGCCGGACCCAGAAGTGGATGGTTTGTTGGCGTTGATGCTGCTGCACCAGTCCCGGCGAGCGGCGCGCACTTCTCCCGAGGGGGACTTGGTGCTTCTGGAGGAGCAGGACCGCACCCGATGGGATTCAACCATGATCGCCGAGGGCGAGGTGTTGGTTCGCCGGGCGCTGGTGTCTCGCCGTTTCGGGCCTTATACCCTGCAAGCGGCCATCGCGGCGCTGCACGCCGATGCCCCCTCGGCCGCGGACACTGATTGGAACGAGATTCTCGGCTTTTACGATTTGCTGCACCAGGCCCACCCCTCGCCGGTAGTGGCATTAAATCGGGCTGTGGCGGTGGCCATGCGGGACGGGCCACAGGCCGGTCTCCTCTTGGTTGACGAGCTGCACGACCAAGGCCAGTTGCAGAACTATCATTTACTCTATGCCGCCCGGGCGGATTTATGCCGCCGACTGGGGCGCACTGAAGAGGCCAAGCAGGCCTACGAGCAAGCGATTGCCCTCTGCCGGCAGGAACCGGAGCGGCGTTTTCTTCAGGCGCGGGTACACTCGTTGACCGACTAAGGTCGATTCCGTCCCACCTCAAACGACCAGCAGAAGAGAGACCCCTTTTATCCGCAACCAAGAAACGTTTACTGAGGAGTGCGATTATGAAATATCTCTGCCTGGTGTACAGCGACGAAAACGAGCTTCATAGCCTGCCGGACAGCCCCGAGGACACTGAATGCTACGCCTATGCCCAAAGCCTGGGGGAAAGCGGCCATTTGGTGGCCGGCGAAGCGCTGGAGCCGGTCTCTACGGCCACCACAGTGCGAGTGCGCGGCGGCCAGGTCAGTATTACCGATGGGCCCTTCGCGGAAACCAAAGAGCAACTGGCCGGCTTCTATATGATTGAAGCCAAGGACTTGAATGAAGCGCTGCGTATTGCGGCGGATATTCCCCCCGCTCGGGTAGGCAGCATTGAGGTCAGGCCGGTACGCCAGCTACAGGTTTAACCGCGCGGCTCGCTCCGTCAGCTCACCAGTGCGGCCGTATTCTGCTCCTCCAGGGGGTACTGAACGGCGATGGCGCGGGCCCGCTCGGCCACATACGTCTTCAGTTCCGTGGGGGCAATGACTCTGGCGTCGGGTAAAAAGCACATGACCCGGCGCGTCGCGGTCTCCAGGTCCGGGGCTCGAAAACCGGCAATAACCGAGCCGTCCGGCCGCTCTTCAAAACTTTCCCAGCAGCAACGATAATCATGCGCCACGTTGGCCGTTTCAGCGCTGAAATGGAGCCGGACCTCGTGGGTGGACTCCCCCTCAAAATTTTCATCAAGGTACTGTGCGGGGTCAAAGTCCGCCGGTTTGCTAAAGGCGGTATCCAAACGCTTCATCGCCTGAATGCGGTCTGCCCGAAACGAGCGCATGGCACCGCGCAACTGACAATAGGCGATGCAGTATTGTTGCCCCCAGCTGTAAACCAGCACATAAGGGTTCACACGGCGCCATATGGGCGACTCCTGGTTTTTGCCCTGGTACAGAATCTCCACCTGAAAGCCCTGGCGAACCGCTTGATACAGGGTTTCGAGTTGCTCCATATCAAGTTTCGGGTTGATGCGTGGAATCCCCTGAGTGATTAGATTCCCCCGTGCCCAGGCAATTTCCCGCAGCTGCTCTTCGGGCAACACATTTTCAATTTTGGTCAGCGCGCTCAGGGCGGAGCCGCGGAAGAGCTTGCCCCAGACGTGCTCGATTAAGCCGGTCCCCAGGTGCACCGCCACGGCTTCTTCGGGGGTGAGCATCAGTGGGGGCATGCGGTAACCGCGTACCAGAGAGTAACCCCCCTGAGAACCTCGTTCGGCGTAAATGGGAACACCCATGTCCTCCAGTGCCACAATGTAGCGCTGAACGGTGCGTGGAGAGACCTCAAGGGCCTCCGCTAATTGGGTCGCGGAGCTATTGGGGTGGCGTTGCAAAAACGCGATCAAATTAAACAGGCGGGTAGCGGTGTTGGCCATGTCTCTACCCCTTGGTTGGACATTTTGGGCGATTGTGAAGGCGAACTACGTCAAATAATGTCGTATTTATCGGTTAGATTCCACCTTAGTTGCGCAGACGTGTCGATTTTAGCGTTGAGCAGTCGACCGTAAGAGTGTAAGGCACTGAACAAACAGGTGGGCACTATGACAGGAATGCAACGAATTAAGTCCCAGGCAACCCCCGTCCCCGCTTTGCAGGGTATCTATGAGCAAGGGCCGATTCACCTGGCCGGCTTGCGACGGCCCATCGACGGAATGCCACACCAAGTGATACCCGGGCTTTGGGACCGATTTCACCCCTATCAGGGTTGGTTTCCGGGGCAGAAAGATAAAGCCAGCTACGGCGCGCTGTTCAAGCGCGAAGACCAAGGGTTTGATTATCTCACGGCGGTAGAGGTCAGTGACTTCGAGCGTATCAACGCCGACTGGGACTGTTTCGGTATTCCCCGCCAGCGTTACGCGGTCTTTCCCCACCAGGGGCATGTTTCGCAATTGCGGCAAACGCTGCATCGGGTATTCGCCCACAGTCTGCCGGCACTGCAACTGACGCCCAATCGCCAAGGGGCCAACCCGCCGTTGCTATTGGAGCGGTATGCGGAATCATTTGACCCGCGTACCGGCTGGGGTGATATTCAAGTGTGGGTTCCCCTTGAGAGGGCGGGACCGGCGGCCATGACAGGAACACTCTAGGAGGCAAGGTGCAGCCGATTATTGAAGTTAACAAACTCAGCAAAACGTACCAATCCGGGTTTCAGGCGCTCAAAAGCGTCGACCTCAGTATCCGAAAAGGAGAAATCTTCGCCCTGCTGGGCCCCAACGGGGCTGGCAAAACCACCCTGATCAGCATTATCTGCGGCATTGTAAACCCCTCCGCCGGCCAGGTGCGGGCCGATGGTTACGACATCGTCAAAAACTACCGCCAGGCACGCCAACTCATCGGTTTGGTGCCTCAAGAGCTGGCGGTCAATATCTTTGAAACCGTGTGGAGTACAGTGAGCTTCAGTCGCGGGCTATTCGGCAAGCCGCGCAACCCCGCCTACCTTGAGCAGTTACTCAGGGATCTGTCGTTGTGGGACAAAAAGGACAGCAAAATCATGGCGTTGTCCGGTGGAATGAAGCGGCGGGTATTGATTGCCAAAGCATTGGCTTATGAACCCAAAATCCTCTTTTTGGATGAGCCCACCGCCGGTGTGGATGTCGAGCTGCGCCGGGATATGTGGGAGATGATTCGAAAGCTTCGGGACAATGGCGTCACCATTATTTTAACCACTCATTACATTGAAGAAGCCGAAGACATGGCCGACCGGGTGGGGGTGATTCAGCGCGGGGAGCTGATCCTGGTGGAGGACAAGCAAGCCCTGATGGAAAAACTCGGCAAAAAACAGCTCAGCCTGCAGCTTGCCGAACCAATTGAACAGATTCCACCGGCCTTGAGCGGCTACTCACTCTCCCTATCCGAGGACGGCACGCAGCTGACCTATCAGTACGACCACCAGAGTGACCGGGCGGCGATCCCCCGGCTGCTTCGCTCCCTGTCGGAGCAGGGGTTGGACTATCGGGACCTGCACACCTCCCAAAGTTCTCTGGAAGATATTTTCGTCAGTCTGGTGGAGGAGAAAGTATGAACGGCCACGCAATCAGAGCCATCTATTTATTCGAGCTCGCCCGGGCCTGGCGGACGTTGATGCAGAGCATTGCCTCGCCGGTCCTGTCCACCTCCCTTTACTTCGTGGTATTCGGGGCGGCCATCGGCTCCCGTATGGTGGCCATTGATGGAGTGAGCTACGGCGCCTACATCGTCCCGGGGCTGATTATGCTGACGGTGTTGAACGAGAGCACCTCCAATGCGGCCTTCGGTATTTACATGCCCAAATTCACCGGCACCATGTATGAAATTCTGTCGGCGCCGGTTTCTTCGCTGGAAATCGTCATCGGTTTTGTGGGCGCCGCCGCCACCAAATCAATGATTCTGGGCCTAATTATTCTGATAACCGCCCGCGTGTTTGTCGACTACTCGATCGAGCATCCCTTCTGGATGCTGGGGTTTCTGCTGTTCACGTGCCTTAGCTTCAGCCTCTTCGGTTTTATTATCGGCGTAGTGGCCGAGAGCTTTGAGCAACTGCAGATCGTCCCGATGATGATTATTACGCCGCTGGCTTTTCTGGGGGGCAGCTTTTACTCCATTCAAATGCTGCCGCCGCTCTGGCAAACCATCACCCTTTTCAACCCCGTCGTCTATTTGGTCAGCGGTTTTCGTTGGAGTTTTTACGGCGTGTCCGATGTAGGGGTAGGCCTCAGCCTCGCCATGATTGTCGTGTTTATGCTTATCTGCCTGGGTGTTGTGACCTGGCTGTTCAAAACCGGATACAAAATCAAGCCGTAAAACGGAAAGCCTCGGCGGCGGCTATCTCGGTAGTCGTCGTCTCCTTCGTCTTTTTATGTTTTTAATACCCTAGAGGCGAGGTCAAAGAAGCCTATTTATTCAATTATTTTATTATAGATCCAGCCCTATCCTAGCCCTCCGGTTATGAATCTAAATCGACATATTCCCTGAGTGCTCTCTGCTCCTTGATTTTTTCGTTTTCAGTTATCGTCCGGCGAACCCAGCGTCGGAATGCTGACGGCCTTTCGTTGTGGCTCGGGGCACCTCGCTCCTCTTATAAAAAGCTTGGGGTGCCAGCTCCTGAGGCAAAAAGGAGACGTATACCACACTGTTCGGTTTCCCTTGCTTTTCCAGGTTAGTAATAACTCACACACATGGTAGCCTGCCCGTCATAAATCTTACGGTAGTGGCGCTCAAATCCTGTTTTGACAGGGGTTTGGAAATCCTTAATCTGCGCTTCGACAGCGAAGGCAAAGCGCCCCTGTCACCCCAAACACGCTATTTAACGGTCGGATGGAATCCCTTTATGAATAGCTCGACTGGTTGTACCCGTAATAGATTTATCGCTTCTTCCCGGTGGGTTGAGCACGACGGCGGAACACTCCCCGGCGAGCCCTAACCCTGAAACCTCGGAGGTGAGCGATACACATCGACCACCTTCGAGGTTATCAATGAAAAACGTCGCTACTGCAATACTCGCCACTTCTCTGTTGGCTCCGGTTTCCGCTCTGGCATCCACGTCCACCAATCTTGCGTTGGGCAAGCCGGTCACGGCCTCCAGCATTGAAAAAGACCAGGCTTCTCTGGCCCCGTGCTTCGCCGTAGACGGTGATGCCGGAACCCGCTGGTCCAGTGAGTTCTCGGATCATCAGTGGATCACTATTGATCTGGAGGCGACCTACCAGCTGACCGGCATCAACCTTCACTGGCAAAACTCCTACTCCAAGGACTATAAGGTGCAGGTCTCTGTGGACGGTCGGAACTGGATTACCGTTCACTCCGTGGTGAACAGCGATGGTGGATTGGACCAGCACGCCCTCGGTGAACAGGCTCGCTATGTTCGCGTTGAAGGCTCCAGCCGCGCGACCGCTTGGGGACACTCCCTGTGGGAGCTCGAGGTACAGGGGCACCCGATTGAGAGTCAAATTACGCTGAATCAGCAGGCGGTTACCGCCTCTAGCATTGAAAAGGGTGATGCTCGTTTCTCTGCCGCCCATGCGGTAGACGGTGACCCGAATACCCGCTGGTCCAGCGAATTTACCGACCAGGAGTGGCTTGCCGTTGACCTGGGGGGGAAGCACCAGATCACGAGCCTCAAGCTCTACTGGCAGAACTCTTACTCCGAGAATTACGAAGTACAGACCTCTTATGACGGTGTCACCTGGACCACCATCGAAGCGGTGACCGGAAGTGACGGTGGTATGGACAGCCTTAGTCTGTCAGGCCATGGTCGTTACTTGCGAGTGGCGGGCTCAAGCCGCGCGACTCGCTGGGGACATTCGCTCTGGGAACTGGAAGCCTATGGCTATGCCAGTGCTACCGGCGATGGCTACACTGGCGGTGACCAAGACAGCGGTTCTGGCGACAGCGGCAATGGCGGAGCCGATCCGGTGGTGGATACCGAAGCACCGACCGTGCCCGTTAGCCTGACCAGCTCAGAGCAGGGCGCCGTGTCCATCGGCCTTCAGTGGGGGGAGTCCACTGACAATGAAGGGGTTCTGAGCTACGAAATCTATCGCGATGGGGCGAAGGTGGCAGAATTGGTGGCACCGGTCACCGAATACGTAGATGCCGGCCTGGCACCGGCGACCGATTATGACTACCAAGTGCGCGCCAGCGATGCGGCGGGCAACTGGTCGGCCCTGAGCGATGTGATGTCGGTAGCCACTGTCGATGCCTCTGTGATCAGCGGTGCGGTTCGTCTGGAGTGGGCAACCCCGGAGCAGCGCGAGAACGGTGACTATCTGGAGCTTGATGAGATTGGCGGTTACGAAATTCGTTATCAAGCGGGCGCCGACGCCGAGCTGACTTCCATTGTGGTAGAGGACCCCTACGCAACGGCTCATGAACTGACGGTAGCGGAAGGGGTTTACCTTTTCTCCATCGCGGTCTACGACAACGATGGCCTCTACAGCGAATTCGTCTCAATTGAGCCGGTGCAGTAAGTACTAACAGTCCGTACTCCCCACCTCCCTTGAAGCCGGCCCAGTGCCGGCTTTTTCGTTTAAATCCTCTTTATATTTAGAAATTAAATAATACGTCTATTTCCTTATGTAGAAATAATCGTAGGGGAAAACGAAAAGTTTTGACGCTGATGCCCGCCAGATTGTGACAGTTTCGTTATTTTCAGGTTGACTTTTTGAAACCGTGACACAGTGCGCGTCTTTTGGCGCCAGCTTTCAACCCTTCTCCTTGTGTTGTAGTCAAGGAGTGGCTTAGTGTGTCTGCGGTTTTCGTGGCGTTACTCCGCTTTGGTATTTCCATTGAAACGCCAAAGCCCAATAAAGCGTTTTAAAAACGCAAGCTACGAGGATAAACGCGACAATGAACAATATCCGAATAATAACGATAACGGTGGGATAAGGAGGGTCATAGCCGTTCGGGGTGCTTGGGTTGTTTGAAGTAACTCGTGATGAGCGCGGCCATCTTGATCTTTTCTAGCGTCGAGCAGCCGGCTTTATCACTTAACCCTTACAGCACAATAAAGAGGCGATAGCCATGCGTGTTATGAAAAAAGCACTGCTGGGCGCAACCATTTGCGCCACGGCACTGTCAACGGCAATGAGTGTTCAGGCTGGGTTCCAGGTGTCGGGAACCCAACTGCTGGACGATAATGGCAATCCATTTTTGATCCGCGGGATCAACCACCCGCACACGTGGTTTACCAGCCGCACCGAACAGGCGCTGCAAGACATCGCCAGCGTTAATGCCAACTCGGTTCGCATCGTGCTGTCCGACGGTCAACGCTGGAATCGAAACAGTGCGTCGGATGTGGCGCAACTCATCGAGTGGTGTAAAGAAAACGATCTGGTCGCGATTCTCGAAGTGCACGACGTTACCGGCTCCGGAGAAGAGTCCGCCGCGGGGGATATGTCCACCACCGTGGATTATTGGCTCGATATCGCCAGCGCGCTACAGGGCGAGGAAGGTTACGTCATCATTAATATTGCCAACGAGCCGTTTGGTAACGACGTACCCGAAAGCACCTGGATCAACGAGCACGTGGAGGCCATTCAACGCCTGCGCGAAGCCGGCCTTACCCACACACTGCTGGTCGATGCCGCCAACTGGGGTCAAGACTGGCAGCATGTTATGCGTGACAATGCCTCCACCGTCGCGGCCGCTGATGAGCTGAACAACACCATGTTCAGCGTCCACATGTATGAGGTCTACCAGGATCGCAGCACCATCGAGAACTACGTTTCCACCTTCCTGGACACCCATAACCTACCACTCATTGTGGGTGAATTCGGTGCAGACCATTACGGCAACGATGTGGATGAAGAGTCCATTCTCGCGGTGGCCGAGCAGTACGACATCGGTTACGTCGGTTGGTCCTGGTCCGGTAATAGCAGCGAGGTCGACTCACTGGATATTGCCCTGAACTGGGATGTAAACAACCTCTCCAGCTGGGGCGACTTCTTGATTAACAGCAGCAACGGTTTGCGGGCCACCGCCGAAACGGCATCGGTTTACGGCGGCCAGAGTTCCTCCAGCCCCTCTTCAAGTGTTTCTTCCAGCGCTTCTGAGAGCTCATCAACGAGCTCCTCGATCAGTTCCAGCGCGTCCTCCAGTGTTAGCTCGGTGGCTAGCGGGCAGCAGTGTGACTGGTACGGCACGCTCTACCCATTGTGTGAAGACGCTCAAAGCGGTTGGGGTTGGGAAAACAACGAAAGCTGCCTGGCACCGAGCACCTGTCAGTCTCAGCCAGCGCCTTACGGTATTGTGGGCGAAGGTGCCTCCAGCGCGTCGGCTCCGGCCTCCTCCAGTGCCTCCAGTAACTCATCCGTGAGCTCCTCCACTGTTTATTCCTCCTCTTCAAGCAGCTCACAGCCCGCCGCGACTGGCAGTTGTGAGTATCTGGTGAACAACGAATGGAGCTCCGGCTACACCGGCGCCATTCGCATCCACAATGATGGCAACCAAGCCCTGAGCGGATGGTCGGTCAACTGGGAATACAGCGATGGCTCGCAGGTGACCAACGGCTGGAACGCGCAGATTGAGGGCAGCAACCCCTACTCCGCGACGGATATGGGCTGGAACGGCACCATCCAACCCGGACAATCTGTGGAATTTGGTTTTCAAGTCAGTAAAGGCGGCGAGAGCGCCTCGGTCCCGGCCGTGACCGGCGGCCCGTGTGACTGACTTAATAGAACTTCCGGCCAAGCGCTGTTAAAAATAACGCTTGGCCAGGAAGTGCCCGTGACGGACATTTTTCCGGCACGGGCACAGGCGCCCGTCAGGGCCAGACAGCCGACCGTGACCTTTAGTGAACATTCATGATTGGGCGCGGCTCGGTTCAACAGGGAGGGGCAGAACGTCTTGAAAGTGGCAGTACTTCATTCTCTCACAATATGTGTTCAGGAGATTTCACACAATGATAACGACATTTAAAAAAGGCAGTGGTTTGTCGGCAGTGCTGGGGTTGGCTATCGCCGCCGCCAGTCACGGCGCGGCAGCTGACTGTAGCTACTCCATCAGCAATGAATGGGGCTCAGGCTACACGGCAGAGATTACGGTCACCAACGACACTGGCAGTACCGTGGAAGGTTGGGACGTAAGCTGGCAGTACAACAGCAACCAGGTAACCAATAGTTGGAATGCCCAGGTCTCTGGTAGCAACCCATACACCGCCACCGATATGGGCTGGAACGGTACCTTGCAGCCCGGCCAGTCGGTCAGTTTCGGTTTTCAGGGCAGCACAAACGGCGGCTCCGCCGAGCAGCCCACCCTGGAAGGCTCTCTGTGTGGCGGCGGTACAGCCTCCTCCAGTGCCAGCTCGGTCGCAAGCTCGGTCGCCAGTTCCGTGGCGAGCTCGGTAGCCTCCAGTACCCCCAGTGGCGTGTTCCTGCAGTGTAACTGGTACGGCACGGTCTACTCAGTGTGCAGCGACACCCAGAGCGGTTGGGGCTACGAAGACGGTGAGAGCTGCGTCTCGCGCAGCGCTTGTGAATCCCAGCCCGAACCCTACGGCCTTGTGGATGAAGACAACTCCAGCAGCGAAGCGTCCAGCGTCGCCTCAAGCGTAAGCTCCAGCGCTAGCAGTGCGGTCAGCTCCAGCGTGAGCAGTGCCGTGAGCTCCAGTGCTTCTTCCGCTGTAAGCTCCACTGCCAGCAGCGCGGCCTCCTCCAGCGCGCCGCCCACCGGCGACTACCAGCGTGTGGATAACCCGTTCGAAGGCACCCAGCTGTATATCGATCCGGTATGGTCTGAAAAGGCTATGGGCGAGCCCGGCGGCGAAGCCATCGCTAATGAAAACACGGCCGTATGGATGGATCGCCGAGGCGCGATCACCGATGGCATTGGCTTGAAAGGTCACTTGGACGAAGCGGTCAACCAGGGCGCCGACACCTTTATGTTTGTGGTGTACAACCTGCCCAACCGCGACTGTGCGGCCCTGGCCTCCAACGGCGAGCTGCGCATCTCCGAGAACGGCTTCCAAATCTACCAGGACGAGTACATTGCTCCGATCAAGGAACTGCTGAGCCAGCCCAAGTACAGCAACCTGCATATCGTGGCGATCATCGAGGTAGATTCTCTGCCCAACCTGGTAACCAACCTGGATGAGCCCGACTGTCAGGAAGCGAACGGCCCCGGCGGCTACGCCGACGGCATTCAGCATGCGCTGAACGAGCTGAGCGATCTGCCCAACGTCTACTCCTATGTCGACATTGCCCACAGCGGCTGGCTCGGCTGGAGCGACAACTTCTCCGAAGCGGTTCAGCTGATTGGCGACACCGTTAAGGGTACTGACAAAGGTGTTGATAGCATTGCCGGTTACGTAACCAACTCGGCCAACTACACGCCTCTGGAAGAGCCGTACCTGCCCGATCCCAGCCTGCAGGTGGGTGGTCAGCCGGTGCGTTCCGCTTCGTTCTACGAATGGAACCCCTACTTCGGCGAGTTGGAGTTTGCTCAGGACTGGCGCGATGCCATGATCCAGAACGGCTTCCCGAGCGATATCGGTATGCTGATCGATACTGGCCGTAACGGCTGGGGCGGACCCGATCGTCCCACTGGTGTCTCCAGCAGCAGTGATCTGGATACCTACGTGGACGAATCCCGTGTTGACCGTCGTCACCATCGCGGTAACTGGTGTAACCAGCCCGGCGGTGTAGGCGAGCGTCCGCAGGCCAACCCGGCTCCCGGTATCGACGCGTTTGTTTGGGTGAAGCCGCAGGGTGAGTCCGATGGTGTATCCACTGCGGACTTCGAGCAGGATCCGAACGATCCCGCCAAGCAGCACGATCCCATGTGTAGCCCCGATGCCAACAACGAGGACGCTGGTGTCCCCACCGGTGCACTGCCCAACGCACCGCACGCGGGTCGCTGGTTCCCCGAAGCGTTCAACCTGTTGCTCGACAATGCCTATCCTCCGCTGGATTAATTCAGCGCGATAAGAAAGGCGAATGAGGGTTCGCTGTTGACCCCCTTTCAGCGAACCCGGCAACGCCGCCCTTCGGGGCGGCGCTTGTCTACTATCCCTCCACATCTAACAGCGAGTTCTCTGAACCACTCATGAACGTTAAATGCTTAAGCGTTGAATCGTTAAAAGGGCACCTGATTTTATTGAGTGCCATCTTTATGTTTTCGATGGGCTGCCAAACGACCGGCCCGTCATCCGCCGCTGATAACGGCTCATTGATTTTTCTGGCCCAAACCCTGGGTCCCGCAACGCAGTTGCAACGCGCCGACGAGCAGGGCGAAACCAGCCCCATTCTTGTCAGTGAAAAATGGCGCGACCTACACCCCGATGTGGCCAGTGACGGGCGCATTGTTTTTATGTCCAACCGCCACACGGAAAGCGGCATTGATTTAAGTGTACGCCGCGACCGCCTTCGGGTCTTTCTCTGGGCCCCGGGTGATGACTCCCCGCAGGCGTTGACCGACGGTCCCGGCAGTGCCGTTATGCCGCGCTTTGGCCCCCAGGGAAAACGCGTAGCCTTTGTGCACGCCGGGCCAAGTGAAGCCACGCTGAAGTACCTGCCCGAACCCGGTGCCGATCCAGTTCCTTTGGTCGCCTCGCGCGACGTGCTGGATTACAGCTGGTCCGCAGACGGCTCCCAAGTGGCAGCCGTCTTGTTTGCCTCCTCGGATTCCCGTCTGGCGTTGGTGGACGTGAAAGAGGGCGGCGGGGAAACCACGGCTATTACACCGAAAGAGAGTGGTGGCGTTATTACCGCCGTGAGTTGGTCCCCCACCGGCGATGCGTTGGCCTATATCGTCAACACTCGTGATGAAGCTCGTCGGCTGTACCGGTATGAGCTCGCCACGGGCGAGCACACACTGTTATCCGACCCCGAGGCGGATGTGCAACAACCCATTGACTGGTCGGATGACGGCGAAACCATTTTGTATTCCGCCCTGGTGGATTTTGATTTCTTTTACGACGAAGAAAAGCGGGAAAAGGTGTACCGCGGCAGCATGCAGGTTTTTCGGGTAGATCGGCAAGGCAATCGCCAGGCCGTGACTGAAGGCCCTGGCCGCCACGGTACTCCGGTGTTCTCTCCGGGGGAGGAGCGCATAGCCTACCTCCACGCGGAGAAACTGGACGCGAGGCGCTTGTCCTTGCGTACGGTGAACCTCGAGGGCAAGGAGGAACGGGTGCTGTACGACCGTGTCGCCCCCGAGTCCACTTTGCAATGGAGCTCTACCAACCTAAAAAATCGGAGATAACAACAATGCAGTTTTTCACATCGCATCGGCAAAAAACGCTCGCCCGCGTGATCGGTCAAACGATCGCGGGCTCTCTTCTCATCGGCTCGGCGGCCCTGGCCCAGGCCGAGGTGGGCAACCCCCGCGTAAACCAAGTGGGCTATCTGCCCAACGGGGAAAAAATCGCCACCTATGTCAGCGACAGCACCGTCGCCGAGACCTGGCGCTTGTACCGTGACGGGGAACTGATCGACCAGGGCACCACCGTGCCCCTCGGCACCGACGCCGCTTCCGGTGACAACGTCCACCAGCTGGGCTTCACCGACGTCACCGAAGAAGGCGACGGCTATGTTCTGATGATCGGCGCGGACGAAAGCTATCCGTTTTCCATCTCCGCCGACAACTTTACCGCGCCCATGTACGACGCGCTGAAGTACTTTTACCACAACCGCAGTGGCATCGAGATCGAAACCCAGTACACCGGCGGCGGCAATACCAGTTATGAGCCGAGCGCCGACTGGGCTCGCCCGGCCGGGCACCTCAACGAAGGCGTCAACCAGGGCGACTACGACGTGCCCTGTCGCGAAGGCACCTGCAACTATTCTTTGGATGTGATCAAAGGTTGGTATGACGCCGGTGATCACGGTAAATATGTCGTCAATGGCGGCATCTCCGCCTGGAAGCTGCTCAATATGTACGAGCGCGCTCAATACCTGGGCGATAACGCCGAGCGCTTCGCCGATGGCGCGCTGAACATCCCCGAGAGCGGCAACGGCACCCCCGACCTGTTGGACGAAGTGCGCTGGCAGATGGAATTCCTGCTGTCCATGCAGGTACCCGCAGGGGAAGAGAAAGCCGGCATGGCTCACCACAAAATGCACGACGTAGGTTGGACCGGCCTGCCGCTCGCTCCCCACGAAGACAGCAACCCGCGCGCCCTGGTACCGCCCAGCGTGACCGCCACCTTGAACCTGGCCGCGACTGGCGCCCAGTGCGCCCGTATTTGGGAAGGCATTGATGACAGCTTCGCAAACCAGTGCCTGAGCGCCGCCGAACGCGCCTGGGACGCTGCACAGGCCAACCCGGATGACATCTACACCGGCGGTTACGACGACGGCGGTGGCGCCTACGGCGATGAAGTGCCGGCGGACGAGTTCTATTGGGCCGCAGCCGAGCTCTACATCACCACCGGTGACGACCGCTACCTGCCCACCCTGAACAACTATGAGCTGGAGCGTACCGATTGGGGCTGGCCCGACACCGAGCTGCCCGGCGTTATGTCCCTGGCCACCGTGCCGGCCGCCCACACTCAAACCCTGCGCGCGGACGCCCAGCAGCACATCATCAATGTGGCGGATAGCCACCTGGGCACCATCGAGAGCACAGGCTATCGAATTCCCAGCACCGACGAGGAATTCTACTGGGGTTCCAACAACGTCATCGCCAACAAGCTGTTCCTGCTGGGTCTGGCCTATGACTTCACCGGCAACGAGCAGTACGCCGACGGGGTTGGCTTCGGTGTCGACTACCTGTTCGGTCGCAACACCCTGTCCTTCTCCTATGTTTCCGGCCATGGTGAAGACGCATTGACCGAGCCGCACCACCGCTTCTGGGCCGGCACCCTGGACGCCAGCTACCCCTGGCTGCCACCCGGCGCGCTCTCCGGCGGCCCCAACTACGGCCTGGAAGACGACGTGTCCGCGTCCGCTCTGGCCGGTTGTGAGAGCACCCCGGCAACCTGTTACCTCGACGACATCGAGGCTTGGTCCACCAACGAAATCACCATCAACTGGAACAGCGCCCTGGCTTGGGTACTGGCCTTCCAGGACGACTACGCCGAAGCGGGTAGCAACAGCTCCTCATCCAGCTCCGTTGCCTCCTCCACCGCCTCCTCGGTTGCCAGCAGCACCGGCTCCAGCGTCTCGAGCAGCATGAGCTCAAGCCTGTCCAGCGCTGCCAGCTCCACCGTATCCAGCAGCGCCAGCTCCACGGTATCGAGCACTGCCAACTCGAGCATCGCGAGCAGCATCAGCAGCTCGATCGCCTCAAGCGCCGCCTCCTCGACATCGGTCAGCGTTGGCCAGCAGTGCGACTGGTACGGCACCCTGTACGAGCTGTGCGACAACACCACCAGTGGGTGGGGTTGGGAAAACAACCAGAGCTGCATCTCCCCGAGCACCTGCGAGTCCCAGCCCGAGCCCTACGGCATCGTCGGCGGATCCGCCAGCTCCCAGGGTAAATCCAGCAGCGAAGCCCAGAGCAGCAGCTCCATCGCCAGCTCAGCGGCTAGCTCCGTCGTTTCCAGTGTTCCGGCGGGCGAGTCCCAGTGCGAATTCGTCATCAGCAACGAATGGAGCGACGGCTACACCGGCGCCATCCGCATCACCAACGACGGCGGCCAAGCCATCAGTGGATGGAGCGTTAGCTGGAACCTCACCGGCGGCGCCAACCTCACCAACAGCTGGAACGCCGAAGTCTCTGGCAGCAACCCCTACACCGCCACCGACATGGGCTGGAACGGCACCATCCAACCGGGCCAATCCGTCGAGTTCGGCTTCCAGGTCAGCAAAGGAAGCGGCGGCTCCGCAGAAGTACCCGAAGTTACCGGTGAAGTATGTGACTGAGTGACAGAGGGAGCATAAGCCAAGGAGTGGCACGTAGGTGCCCCGGGAGGTGCAGGGTTCCAGGACCGTAGAGCGTGGGATTCGCGGTTGCGAGCGTACAGGGATGTACTTGCAGCGTGTCCTGGAACCCTGCACCTCCCGGGGTGCCGGACCTTCTACGACGTCCCCGCTCGACTCACCCGAGAAGTCATCGAAACCCGAATCGCCCCCACAACTTGGCACCTCCCCCACTGGCTTTGACCCATTCGGCCCCGTATACTTCCCGCCATGCAGAACCCACAGGACATCCTCCAGCACGTCTTCGGCTATCATGACTTCCGCGGCCAACAGGAACAGATCGTCAACGCCCTCATCGACGGCCAAGACGCCCTCGTCCTCATGCCCACCGGCGGCGGCAAATCCCTCTGCTACCAAATCCCCGCCCTGGCCCGACAAGGCACCGGCATCGTCATCTCGCCGCTCATCGCCCTCATGCAAGACCAAGTCACCGCCCTGCGCGAACTGGGCGTCAACGCCGGCTTCCTCAACTCCACCCTGGCCTACCCCGACGTCATCGACACCGAACGGGCCCTGCTGGACGGCGAGCTCGACCTGCTCTACATCGCCCCCGAGCGACTGATTCAGCCCCGCACCCTCGACCTGCTGCACCGGGCCCACATCGCCCTGTTCGCCATCGACGAAGCCCATTGCGTCGCCCAATGGGGCCATGACTTCCGCGCCGACTACCTGCGCCTGGACCTGCTCCACAACGAATTCCCCCAAATACCGCGCATCGCCCTGACCGCCACCGCCGACATGCGCACCCGGGAAGAAATCATCGAGCGGCTGGAGCTGGGCGAGGCCAACCAATTCATCGTTGGGTTTGATCGGCCCAACATCCAGTACCGAATTCAGCAAAAAGACAACCCGCGCCGGCAACTGCTCGGCTTTCTGAAAGACGAATACCCGCAACAATCCGGTATCGTCTACTGCCTTTCGCGCAAAAAAGTCGAACAAACCGCCGAGTGGCTCACCCGGGAAGGCTTCAACGCGCTGCCATACCACGCCGGCCTTTCCCCCCGGCTCAGGGAAACCCACCAGAGCCGCTTCCTGCGCGAAGATGGCATCATCATGGTGGCCACCATCGCCTTCGGCATGGGCATCGACAAACCTGATGTACGGTTCGTGGCCCACCTGGACCTGCCCAAAAGCATCGAAGCCTACTACCAGGAAACCGGCCGGGCCGGGCGCGACGGCCAGCCCGCCACGGCGCTGCTGCTCTACGGGCTGGAAGATGTGGTCAAACTGCGCCAGATGATGGCCGGCTCCGAGGGCAACGAACAATTCAAACGCATGGAACAGCAACGGCTCAGCGCCATGCTCGGGCTGTGCGAAATCACCAATTGCCGCCGCCAGACCCTGCTGCGCTATTTCGGGGACACCCTGGATGAAGCCTGCGGCAATTGCGACACCTGCCTGATCCCGCCCCAGACCTGGGATGCCACCGAAGCGGTGCAAAAAGCCCTTTCGTGCGTTTACCGCACCGGACAGCGCTTCGGCGTAACCCACATCGTCGATGTACTGCGCGGCAGCAGCAACGAGAAAGTGCTTACCCAAGGGCACGACAAACTCTCCACCTACGGCATCGGCACCGACCTCACCGCTGATGAGTGGAAAGCCGTGCTGCGCCAACTGGTGGCCGCCGGCTACCTGGATGTGGACCCCGAAGGCTTCGGCGGCCTGCAACTGACCGAAAGCTGCCGCCCGATTTTGCGGGGAGAGCGGGCCGTGCACTTGCGTCGGGATGTGCGTACCCGCAAACCAGCCACCGCGCGCACGGCACGCCGCCCCGATGCGGACATCCCCGAGGCGGCCCGCCCCCTGTGGGAAGCGCTGCGGGCCTGCCGGCGCCGCCTGGCCGAGGAGCACGGCGTGCCGCCCTATGTGATTTTCCACGACGTGACTCTGCGCGATATGCTTGAGCAGCGCCCCCGACACGAGCAGGATTTGCTGGCGGTCAGTGGCGTGGGGGATAGCAAGCTGGAGCGATTTGGGGCAGACTTCCTGGAAGTGCTTCGCTCCTTCGAGGAAACGGGCGCCACCGTCTGAGGACGAACCGTCTCGTGGCTCGGCGGAAGGAGTAGTTAGCTGCCATCCCCCAACCAGTTGACTCAAAAAACCTTATAATCGGCTTAAAAATTTGATTTAGTTCCCAAAAAGGGAACTTTGGTGGCGTAGACTACCGCACCTGTATTCGGTCTATTAACGTCAAAACACTCGATAATAAAACTTTAGGTACCGCTCTTATGGAAGAGTCCGCTATCCGCAACGTGTCGGTCGCGCCCCACACCGAGCATCCCGCTCATACCGTATTGCTGGTACTGGCCGGTTGCACTTTCGGCTACGCATTATCCTGCGTGCTCGGTGGCCCCGCCTCCGACGAAGGCTTTCACGCGCCCCAAATCTGGCATTACTACCAGGGCGGGACGGATCATTTTGACAATATTACCGTGCCCACCACCTATCACTATGTGATCGGTTTTGTGATGCGGCAAATCGGTTACTATCACGACTACCTTCTTCGTTTGACCAGTCTGCTGGTGGCCCTGTGCGTGCTGCCGGTGTTCTACCAGTCGGTGCGCCGGTACCTGCCTGAACACGCCGGCGTGCGCACGCAGCAACTGTTTTTTACCCCGCTGATGTTTCCGTATTTCTTTATGATTTATACGGACTTATGGGCGCTGCTATTTGTCGCCACCTGTTTTTATTTTACGCTCGGGCGACGCTATATTCTGGGGGGCTTGGCCGCGCTCGTGGCCGTGCTGCTCCGACAGGACTCCATCATCTGGGTGGGGCTGGCCTATTTGCTGGTGGCGACGGAAAACCTCGAATTCCGGCGCCCACTGCCGATCAAGCCGCTGCTGGGTAATGCCTTCAAGCGCGGGGCCCCGCTGGCTCTGGTGCTGCTATTATTTCTCGGGTTTGTTATTTACAACGGCGGCGTGGCAGTGGGGGATAGAACGGCCCACCAAATCTCCCAGTTTAATATTAGCAACCTCTATGTATTGCTGACTTGCGCCTGGTTGTTGTTTTTTCCTTTGTGTATTCAGCAAGCTGGACGAATCCTCGCGCTGCGTCACTGCCCCAAAGTGTGGCCCTGGGTTGTGTTGTTGGTGTTGGGGGGCTTTCTGTTTTATATGGGAACGTTCAGTAACCCGCACCCGTATAACAACACCCTCTTTCACTTCTTCATGCACAATGGCTTGATGTACCTGATGTCCGAATACGTTTTGTTTCGGGCGTTGCTGTACATTCCCATCGCCTGGATGGCGCTCACCCTGTGTGTTATGCCTTACCCGGACAAGCGTTGCTACTGGTTGCTGCTGGTCGCGCCTATTGCCGTCATCAGCCACCCATTAATCGAGCCGCGCTACTATTTCCCGATCTACTTGCTGATCCAACTGTGGCGCCCGGCCATGAATACGACCGCGGAGTGGTTTACGCTCGCCTACTACATCGTCGCGGCAAGTTTTATTATGTACGGCACCGTGACGGGCTGGTTTTTCTTGTAAGAAAACCAGCCACTCAGGCTGTTGCAACACTCAAAAACCTTCTTCAGCCAACAACGCCTTATACCCGGCCCGGTAATCGGGGTAGAGAAATTCGTAGCCGGTGTCTCTCAGCCGCCGGTTGGAGCAGCGCTTCCCTTGGCCGCCCTGGTCCGGAGCGAACTTGGCCTCGTCGACTTTCAAGTGCATGGACAGCCAGTTGACCACCTCCGCCATTGGGGCAGGCTCGCAGTCACTTGCCAGGTACAGCGGGGCGACCTTCTCCCCGAGGCGGTGACGTTCGATCAGGTGAGCCATCACCCCCGCGCAGTCTTCAGAGTGAATACGGTTGGTGTAACGGCCGCTGAGGGTGGCGCGCCCGCGCCGGACCTGCTCCAGCAAGCGGTGGCGTCCCGGCCCGTAAATGCCGCTGAAGCGGACAATGCAATGAGGGAAGCCACTGCTGCCTATGACTTGCTCCGCTTCCAGCAGCCGTTCGCCACTGGCTCGGTTCGGGAGGGTGGGGCTGCTTTCATCCACCCACTCTCCCTCGCCCTGACCATAAACGCCAGTGCTGGAGACGTAAAGAATCAGACGGGGCGCTTTCCCGCTGGCCTTCAGCCCGGCCACCAGGTTCTCGCAGGTTTGCACATAGGCCCGGCGGTAGCCTTCATCGCCGCGCTCCGAGGGCGTCATGGTCACGACGATGACACCGAACCCCGAGGCGAGCACCTCCTTCATAGCCTCGGCATTGGCGGTATCCACCGCTTGGTAGCGCAGTACATCCGAGTTCTCCGGCGGGTGGCGGCGCAGGCCGGTTACCTCATAGCCTTCGGGGGCGAGCCGGTGGGCCAGCCGGCGGCCGAGGTCTCCACAGCCTACAATCAATAGTTTTTCGCTATTTACCTTTGCGTATCCGATCATAAAAGGGCAAACTTGTGTCGAATTGAACCGGCGGCCCACCAGTCGCTTGGGCCTCATTGGGAACGGGAAAGCATGACCTTAACAGAACTGCGCTATATCGTAACCCTCGCTCAAGAACAGCACTTCGGTCGCGCGGCCGAACGTTGTTTCGTCAGCCAGCCCACCCTGAGTATTGCGGTGAAAAAGCTGGAAGAAGAGCTCGGGGTGGCCCTGTTCGAGCGCTCCAAATCCCGGGTCCAGGCCACGCCGTTGGGCGAGAAAATCGTCGCTCAGGCCCACTTGGTGCTCGAGCAAACCTCGGCCATTAAGGACATCGCCAACGCCGGCAAAGACCAGCTCAGCAGCCCCTTGCATGTGGGCGCTATTTTTACCATTGGCCCTTACCTGTTGCCGCACTTTATCCCCGAGCTGCAAAAAGTCGCCAGCAATATGCCCCTGTATGTGGAGGAAGGCTACACCGCCACCTTGCGCCAAAAACTGCGCAAGGGCGAACTGGATGTGATTATCGTTGCCCTGCCGTTTACCGAAGCGGATGTGGTGACCCAGCCGCTGTTTGACGAGCCTTTTGTGGTGCTCCTGCCCCACGATCATCCGTTGGCGGAGAAAGAGGAAATCCAACCGAACGATTTGGACGACCATAACGTCCTGCTACTGGGGGAGGGCCACTGCTTCCGGGACCAGGTGCTGGCTACCTGCCCGAACCTGCAATCCTCCATGGAAGACCCTCACGGGCGCATCCGCACCGCCTCCGAAGGCAGCTCCCTGGAAACCCTGCGCCACATGGTGGCCTCGGGCCTGGGTATTACCATCCTGCCCCTGTCGGCGGCGGTTACTGCCAACTACACGCCCAACCTACTGGTCACCCGACCCTTTTCCAAACCCGCGCCCAGCCGCACCGTGGCGCTGGCCTGGCGGGCCAGCTTCCCCCGCTACAAGGCCATCGAGGCGCTGCGCAAGGCCATCAATATGTGCCGCCTGAGCGACCCCAAAGACACGCCCTCCAAAGCGCAACAATAGGGAGCGATGGGCGTGACCGGGAACGCCACTAGCCTTGATCGCATGCCGGTCACCGCTCTGAAAGGGGTGGGGCCCCGGCTTGCCGAAAAGCTCGCAAAAATTGGCCTGAACACGCTTCAGGATGTGCTCTTCCACCTGCCTCTGCGCTACCTGGACCGCACCCGCGTCACGCCCATCGGCGCCCTGCAGCCCAACGTCAACGCGGTGATCGAGGGGGAAGTGCGGGCCGCCGACGTGGTGTACGGGCGGCGTCGCAGCCTGGTGTGCCGCCTTCAGGATGGCACCGGCACCACCACCCTACGGTTCTATCACTTCTCCGGCGCTCAGAAGCAGCGGCTAACCCCCGGCACCCGCTTGCGCTGTTTTGGGGAGAGCCGGCGCGGTGCGTCCGGCCTGGAGTTCTACCACCCGGAGTACGAATTTCTCGACGGCGCCGATGCCGTCCCGCTGGCGCAGCGGTTAACCCCCGTGTACCCGGCCACCGAAGGGCTGACTCAACCCCGTTTGCGGGCGCTGGCCTCCCAGGCGCTCACCTGGCTCGACCGGCACGCCCTGAGCGAGCTGTTGCCCGAGGAAATGCGCCGCGCGCTCGATCAGGTCTCCCTGGCCGACGCCTTGCGCTATGTTCACGCGCCGCCGGCCAACGCCAATGTCGAACTCCTGATGGAGGGGGCGCACCCCTATCAGCAGCGGCTGGCCTTTGAAGAGTTGCTGGCTCACCACCTCAGCCTGTTACTGCTGCGCCGCCAAACCCAGGCCGAAGGCGCGCCGGTGCTCAAACCGAACACGGATTTGCAGCAGCGTTTTCTCCAGGCCTTGCCCTTCCAACTGACCGGCGCCCAGCGACGAGTGGGCGCCGAGATTGCCAAAGACCTGGCCAAACCCCTGCCCATGCTGCGGTTGGTGCAGGGGGATGTGGGCTCGGGTAAAACCCTGGTCGCCGCCCTGGCGGCGCTAACCGCCGTGGCCAGCGGCTATCAGGCGGCAATTATGGCGCCCACGGAAATCTTGGCGGAACAGCATCGCAACAACTTTGGCGCCTGGCTGGAGCCATTGGGCATTGAGCCGGGCTGGCTCACCGGGCGGCTGAGCGCCGCCCGCCGGCGCGAGCAACTGGAGGGCTTGGCCAGTGGCGAGGCCCAAGTCATTGTGGGCACCCACGCCCTGTTCCAGGAGGGAGTTCGGTTCGCCAACCTGGGGCTGGTAATCGTGGACGAGCAGCACCGCTTTGGCGTGCACCAACGCCTGGAGCTACGCCAAAAAGGCAGCCAGGGCGGCCTGCGCCCGCATCAGTTGATCATGACCGCCACACCCATTCCCCGCACCCTGGCCATGAGCGCCTACGCGGACCTGGACACCTCGGTGATTGACGAGCTGCCCCCGGGGCGAACCCCGGTCAGTACGGTCGTCATCGGCGAGCAGCGACGCCCCGAGGTGATTGAGCGGGTCAGCCGCGCCTGCGAGCAGGGGCGACAGGCTTACTGGGTGTGCACCCTGATTGAAGAATCCGAAACCCTGGCTGCGCAAGCGGCCGAAGCCACGGCGGAAAACCTGGCGGCGGCGCTGCCGCACCTGCGCACCGGCTTGGTCCACGGCCGCTTGAAAGCCAAGGAAAAGGAGGCGGTTATGGCCGCCTTCAAGGCCGGCGACATTGACCTGCTGGTGGCCACCACCGTCATTGAGGTGGGGGTGGATGTGCCCAACGCCAGCTTGATGATCATCGAAAATCCCGAGCGGCTGGGGCTGGCTCAGTTGCACCAGCTGCGCGGCCGGGTGGGCCGGGGCGCCCAGGCCAGCCACTGCGTGTTGCTCTACGGCTCGCCGCTCTCGCGTCAGGGCAAGGAGCGACTAGGGGTGATGCGCGATACCAGCGACGGCTTTGAGATTGCCGAACGCGATCTTGAACTGCGCGGCCCGGGCGAGGTGCTGGGCACCCGCCAGACCGGTGACATGCAGTTCAAAATTGCCGACCTGCAGCGCGATGCCGAGCTGCTGCCCAGGGTCCAGCAGGGCGCAAAGCAACTGCTGGAGCGTTACCCCAACCTTTGTAACCCGATTATGGAACGCTGGCTGGGGGAGAACCGCCGCTACCTGCGTGTCTGACCGCGCGGGTTACGGGTCTAACCACGCGGGGCGCCGGGACGGACAATAGCCTCGCGCCCGTGAGTGCAAAAGTGTGCACCAATAGACACCGGGGCTGCGTTCATCAGCTAAACTGTGGGTGTATAACTGCCCGCTAAGTGCGGCGGCGCTTGGGATTGCCAGGACAAAACCCTTGATCATGGGCAATGCTTCTTACACACTGGTAACCATGAAAGGGTTGTTTTATTTGGCAACAAGGGCCGAGTCAGAACCTCTGAATGCTCTGAGCAAAAAGACGGGCGTCTGTTGAACAAAAGGAGTCAAACGTGCCGCTACCCACCAGCGTAGAATCTCTGCTGAACAGCCAAAACATTCACTACGACCTGGCCTTGGCCCCGGTGGATGCCAACAACCAACTGCCCTGGCACGACCAGCACCTGCGCAACGTGGACGCCGCCAAGGCGGTGCTGCTGGAAGATGAGAAGGGCCGCATCCTATCGGTGATATCCGCCGACACCCTACTCGATCTGAATGCGGTTAACCGCCAGTTGAACCGTGAACTGCGGGCCACCAACCAGGATGCGGTGCGCCAGTTCTGCGACACCCACAGCCTGCAGTCGGTGCCAGCGGTGCCCAAGCTGGAGGGGCTGCCCACCCTGGTGGACAAGCAGTTGCTGCAAAAGGAGAGCCTGCTGCTCGACTCCGGCGACGATGCGCAATTGCTGCACCTCAACCGCGAGGACTTTCAGCAGGTATTGGAAGATGCCCTGATCTGCGATATCGCCACGCCGCTGGATGCGTTGGAAAAAGACATCAGCGCCGAACGGGATGGGGAGCAAATCCTCGGTGCCGTGCGCAATTTTACGCAGTTGCGCATCAAACAGCGTCTGGAAGAAACCCTGGAGCTGCCGCCGCTGTCCGAGACCGCCCAACGAATCATCAATCTGCGGGTGGACCCCAACGCGGATATCAGTGACCTGGCCCAGGTGGTCGAAACCGACCCCAGCCTCGCCGCCCAAGTGGTCAGTTGGGCCGCTTCGCCCTATTATTCGGCGCCGGGTAAAATCCGCTCCGTTCACGATGCCATAGTGCGCGTGCTCGGGTTCGACATGGTCCTCAACCTGGCCCTTGGGCTGGCGCTTGGCCGCGGTTTGACCGTCCCCAAAGAAGGGCCCGATGGGTATCTCGGTTATTGGCATAAATCCATCTACACCGCCGCGGCCATCGAAGGACTGGTTACCGCCATCCCGCGCGAGCACCGGCCCACCTTTGGCATGGCCTATTTGTCCGGCCTGCTACACAACTTTGGCTTCCTTATTTTGGCGGAACTGTTTCCTCCTTACTTCAGTCAGTACTGTCGCATGGCCGAGGCCAACCCTCACGTCACGCACCAGCCCATTGAGCGGCACCTGCTGGGGGTGACCCGAGAGCAGTTGGCCAGCACCCTGATGTCGCTCTGGTCCATGCCCGAGGAAGTCGTGCTGGCCATTCGCCACCAGGGCAACCCGGATTACCAGGGTGAGCACCATCAGTACGCCAAGTTGATTTATGTGGCCGAACGCTTACTCGTCCAACAGGGCATAGGGTTTGGGCCCAAACTGGAAATTCCCGACCGGGTATTTGCCGAGCTGGACCTGGACCGAGAGAAAGCCGAGGCAACGGTGGCCAACGTCATTGAATCCCAAGACGACCTGGACCACATTGCTTTACAGATCAGCCCCCGCTAACCGCCGTCGCCACCATCGTTAGCGCGGGGCCAACGAACCGGTGGCCCGATTATCCAAGAGATGACGCTATGTTGAACCCCCCCGGGGTCGCCAAGGCGGCCCGTATTCTGGCAGAGCGGCGCCGCAGTGGCGTCCAGGCCGAACGACTGCCAGAGGACTGTCGCCCGGCCGACCTGGAGTCGGCCCTGGCGATTCAAACCGAGGTCACCCGCGAACTAGACGCGAACATTGGCGGCTGGAAGTGCCTGCAACCCCCGCCGGACCGTTTGGTGGTGGCGCCCATCTACCGCGAGGATATTCACCGGGGCGCGCCCGTCTCGGTATGGGCCCCCGAAGGTCACGCCCGCATCGAGCCCGAGCTGGCCTTCGTCCTCGGCCGCGATCTTCCCGCCCGCCCGGAGCCTTACACGCGGGAGGAGGTGGACGACGCTATCGCCCACACCCACTTGGTGCTGGAGCTAATCCACAGCCGTTACTCCGACCCCGCCTCGGCGGACTTTCCCGAAATGCTGGCGGACGGTTTGCTCAACCAGGGCCTGTTCGTGGGCCCGGAAGTCGACCCGGACATGGCCGAGGAGGCCAACGAGCTGACCATCGCCCTAAACACCCGCAGCGCCGCCCCGGAAGTCCACCAGGGCCGACACCCGAACACTCAGCCTCGGGCGCCTTTGTATTGGCTGGTTAACTTTCTGCGGGAAAAAGGGGAAGGCGTGAAGGCCGGTGAGTTTGTCATTACCGGCTCCTTTGCCGGCGTGCTGGAAGCGCCCCTGGAAGAACCGGTCCGGGTGCTGTTCGGGGACCTGGGTGAGTTGAGTGTTTCATTTAAAGCGAGGGTTCAGTCGTAATGGAATCGACCCAACGGCCTGAGTTGCCGGAAAAGCCACACTTTCAATGTGAAATCCCCATGCGCTGGGGCGATATGGATGCCTTGGGGCATTTGAATAATACGCTGTATTTGCGCTACTGCGAGGAGGCCCGTTTTCTGTGGCTATCCGCCGCCGGGGTGAAGATGAAGCCGGACAGTTATCCGGTGGTGGTAACGGTGGGCTGTACTTTCTTGCGCCCGGTGGTCTATCCCGCAACGGTCCGCTTGGACTGCTATGCAGTAGAGCCGGGTCGTTCGAGTTTTATGGCGTATTTCCGTATGTTCACGAATGACGAGCCCAATAAACCCTGCGCGGAAGCCCACTCAAAAGTCGTCTGGCTCGGCGCCGACGGCAAATCCCGCCCCCTTCCCGACACCGTCCGTGCTTGGTTCGATTGATACTCCCATAGTGCGGAGTTAATACGGGGTCCGGTTCGGGGTGAGGTGCACTCTTCCCGGACACGCCGTAAATACGTCCCTGTAGGCTCGAATCGCGTGTCCCGCGCTCTACGGTCCGGGAAGAGTGCACCTCACCCCGAACCTCAGTGCCAAGATCAGCCTGTGATGGCAACTGTCCTGCGCATATGAAAGTTTAATTGATGGCACTGAGGGCCGAGGTGGGGTGAACCCGTTGTAGACTCTCTGAGGCATGGATGCCGATGAGAAGCCCCCAGGGATGGGTTCACGGCGGGTCTACAACGGGTTCACCCCACCTTGGGCCGGACTCGAAGTTTACCTCCGCAAGTGCCCTACGTGTTATCAGACTCCAAAGGCCGCTCAAACTGCTTGCGATCCAGCATCCCCTCACTATTCGCCACCACCGTCGAAACCATCGCATCCCCCGTCACATTCACCGCGGTGCGCACCATATCCAACAGCCGATCCACACCAATAATCAACGCCACACCCTCCACCGGAAGGCCCGCCTGCTGCAACACCATCGCCAGCGTAATCATCCCCACACCGGGCACCCCAGCCGTACCGATAGACGCCAGCGTCGCCGTCAACACCACCATCAAATAACCCATCAAACTGATATCAATCGCATACACCTGCGCGATAAACGCCGTCGCCACCCCCTGCATAATCGCCGTGCCATCCATATTAATGGTCGCCCCCAAAGGCACACTAAAAGAAGCCACGCGATTGTCCACACCCAGGTCTTTTTCCACCGTGCGCAAGGTCACCGGAATGGTGGCGTTACTGGATGCCGTACTGAAACCAAAAACCATTACCGGCCACATTTTGCGCAGGAAAATGCGGGGGCTGAGGCGGCCGAGAAACTTGAGTAGGAGGGTGTAAGTGCCCAGACCGTGCAGCAGCAATACAAACAGCAGCGTACAGAAATACAGTGCCAGGTCCGCAATGGCCTGCCAGCCCAGGTCCGCAAACAGTTTCGCCAACAGGCAGAACACCCCGTAGGGGGCCAAGTGCATCAGAATCATCACCAGTTTCAAAACCACCGTATTCAGGTGATTAAAAAACTCCTGCATGTAACGGGAGGCTTTGTGTTCGCTTTGGGAAATGGCCAGGCCCAGCAGCAGGGCGAACACGATGATCTGCAGCATGCTGCCCTCTGCCATGGCTTCCACCGGGTTGCTGGGGAAAACATTGACCAGTGTGTCCTTAATGGAGGGCTTCTCGGTGGGGGAGAAGTTCTCCACCTCGCCGGGCATATCGATGCCTTCGCCGGGTTTGACCAGTTGACCAATGCCCAGGGCGAGGGTAATGGCCACGGCGGTGGTGGCCAAGTAGAGCGCGACGGTTTTGCCGGCCATGGCGCCCATGCGGCTGTGGCCGCCTAACGAAGCGCTGCCGCACACCAGCGAAACGAACACCAGCGGCACCACCAACAGCGTCAGAGAGCGAATAAACACCTGCCCGATGCCATCGAACAACCCACGGGCCAGCCAGGCGCGCAGGAAATGCTCCTCTGAGGGGGCGATTAAATGAATCAGGACGCCGGTGGCGACCCCCAGGACCATGGCGAGCAGAATGCGTTTGGTTAGGCTCATAGGTAGCTCTTTTATCGGTGTTATTGGGCAAAGGCGCCCATTAAAGCAACCCGGGGCGGCCGGGTAAAGGTGCATGCAAGGCGGCGGTAGAGAGGGGTGCCTATGGGGGCGGCGCAGGTTGGCAGAGAGCCCTGCAGCGGGAAAGGAAGCTGTTAGAATAGCGCCCCTCGGTGCCGGAGAATACACGGCACCCGGTTTCGAGCCCCAGAGGAGGTGTTTTGACTCAGGACCAACCGCTGCTTCAAGCCCTGCATCGAGCGTCCAGTGGCGGTGACGCCCCCCGCTTTCCGGACCGGCGGGAGCCGCGCTGGCACTGGGCCGGCGCCCGCTCGCCCGCCCCATGGCCGGCCTCCCTGGGGCCCTGGTTGCTGGACCAGGGGTCGCTCACCGCCGCCCTTAAGGCCCGCAGCCAGGGGCAGTTCCGGGTTCAGGTCCTCTCCCAGGGGCTGGCCCGGCCCTATCATTCCGAGGGGCGGGTGCTGGGTATGGCCGCCGGGCGCTGGGCCCTGGTGCGGGAAGTGGTGCTCTGGGGGTGTGAAGAGCCCTGGGTATTCGCCCGCAGTCTGCTGCCCATCAGTAGCCTGAAAGGGCGCTTGCGCCAGTTGCGCTTGCTGGATACCCGCCCGCTGGGTGGCTTTCTGTTTCGCCAGCCGGATTTGGAGCGCGAGCCTCTGGAAGTGGCCGAACTGAGCCCCCGGTGCCGCTATGTGCCCCAGGTGCTTCAGGGCGGCAAGCCCCTGTGGGGCCGGCGCTCGGTGTTCCGGCTGGATCATCGCCCGCTGCTGGTCAGCGAGGTGTTTTTGCCCGATTTTGTCCAACGGTTGAACTCATGAACCGAAAGTCTTCTATTCCCCATCGCTCGGTGGATTGGCGTAATCGACTCTCCGCCTACTGGCGGTTAACCCGGATGAACCGCCCCATCGGCACGCTCTTGTTGCTCTGGCCCACGCTCTGGGCGCTGTGGCTGGCGGCCGAGGGCCTGCCGGACTGGGATCTGTTGATCATTTTTGTGCTGGGCGTGTTTGTCATGCGCTCGGCCGGCTGCGTCATCAACGACTACGCCGATCGCCATCTCGACGGCCACGTCAAACGCACCAAGGCCCGCCCCATGGCCACGGGAGAGGTGAGCGAGCGGGAGGCCCTGACACTGTTCGTCGCCCTGTGCCTGGTGGCCTTCGGGTTGGTGCTGCTCACCGACCGGTTCACCATTCTGCTGTCCCTGGGGGCGGTGGCCCTGGCGTTCTGCTACCCCTTTATGAAGCGCTACACCCATCTCCCCCAGGTGGTGTTGGGGGCCGCTTTCGGCTGGGCGATCCCCATGGCATTTTCCGCCCAGCGGGGCTCCCTGGGCACCGATGTCTGGCTGGTGTACACCGCCGCGCTGCTTTGGACGGTGGTGTACGACACCCTCTATGCCATGGTGGACCGGGACGATGACCTGAAAATCGGTATTAAATCCACGGCCGTGCTCTTTGGGGACATGGACCGGGTCATGATCGGCCTGCTTCAGGCGATGACGCTCTACGCCCTGCTGCTGGTCGGGGGCCGGTTCGAACTCGGGCTCTGGTACCACCTGGGGCTGGCGGTGGCCGCCGGGCTGTTTGTGTACCACCATTACTTGATCCGTTACCGGGAGCGGGGCCCCTGTTTCAAGGCCTTTCTCAATAACAATTGGGTAGGCTTTGCGGTGTTTGTCGGCATCGTGGTGGACCTGCATTTGTCATAGGTACCCGATTTAATCCGGACGGATTCCCGGTTTGTCATAATTGTGTAACACTGAGTTTATTAAATACGTTGGCGCGAAAGGTTGATTTTCAGCCTTGGGGCGTCGGCGTTTCGCCTCGTCCCGATCGATGACTGATGACAGGCAGGTATTATGGCAGGGCGCAGGATTCTAATAGTTGACGACGAGGCGGCGATCCGCGATATGTTGCGAGTCGCCCTGGAAATGGCCGACTACGAATGCATTGAGGCCAGCAACGCCCAGGAGGCACTGGCGCTGACCGTCGACGAAAGGCCCGATCTGGTGCTGCTGGACTGGATGATGCCCGGCACCAGCGGCATAGAACTGGCCCGCCGGCTCAAGCGCGAGGAGTCCACGGCGGAAGTCCCCATCATTATGCTCACCGCCAAGGGTGAGGAAGACAACAAAGTCCAGGGCCTGGAAGTCGGGGCCGATGACTACATCACCAAACCCTTTTCCCCCCGGGAACTGGTGGCTCGCCTCAAGGCGGTGCTGCGTCGGGCGGACCCCCAAGTCAACGGCAACCCGATCCGGGTTCAGGGCCTGTGCCTGGACCCGGCCAGCCACCGGGTCACCATTAACGACCACCCCGTGGACATGGGCCCCACCGAGTATCGCCTCCTGGAGTTCTTCCTCACCCACCAGGAAAGAGCTTATACTCGCAGCCAATTGTTGGACCATGTGTGGGGCGGCAACGTCTATGTGGAGGAGCGCACCGTGGATGTTCACATCCGCCGGCTGCGCAAGGCCCTCGCCGTGGACGAGCACGAAAACCTGGTACAGACCGTGCGCGGCACCGGCTACCGGTTTTCCACCCAGGCGGGCTAACCGCTCATAACGGATTTGTTTCTACAAGCGGAGTCACTGCGGCGGCTCCGCCAAGAGGCCGGCTATTTTGCTTCGAGGGTTTAGCGTCGAACTGCGACGCCTGCTGATTCTTCTCTCTATTTCCGCGCTGCTCGGGCTGTGGCTCGACCAGGTGGTGTGGGCGTTGCTCATCGGCGGCGGCTGCTATGTGGCTTGGATGGTGTGGCAAATCCGCCGGCTCAATCTGTGGTTGCTGCACATGAACGACGAACCCCCGCCCGAGTCCAGTGGCATTTGGGGGGACCTGTTCGACAACATCTACCACCTACAGCGCCGGCAAAAGCAGGAAAAGAACAGCCTGCAAGCCGTGATCAACCGGGTGCAGGAAACCAGCTCCGCCCTGCGCGATGGGGTCATCGTGCTCGACTGGCGCGGCTGCCTGGACTGGTGGAACCCCTCGGCCCAACGCCTGCTCGGCTTTCACAGCAGCGACCAGGGCAAGTCGGTCATCAACTTCATCCGCCACCCGCGTTTCGTCAGTTACTTTGAAGAGGGCCACTACAGCGAACCGCTGGAAATTCCCTCTCCCCGCTTTACCACCAAACAACTGCAGTTTCAGATTACCCGCTTCGGCCGCAACGAACGCTTAATCGTCGTGCGGGACGTGACTCAGTTGCACAAGCTTGAGCAAATGCGCCAGGACTTCGTGGCCAACGTCAGCCACGAACTGCGCACCCCGCTCACGGTCATCAGCGGCTACCTGGAAACCCTCTCCGACAGCGGCGCGGACCTAAGCCCACCCTGGCGCCGGGCGCTCCATCAGATGGAGCAACAGTCCAAACGCATGTCGTTGCTGATCAACGACCTGATCACTCTCTCCAAACTGGAAACCACCGAGTCGGGCTTCAACCACAAACCCGTTCCGCTGGAACCGCTCCTGCAAACCATCAAATCCGAAGCCCAGGCGCTCAGTGGCGAAAAGAACCACGAGATTACCCTGGAGTGCGAGTCCAGCGAACTCGAGCTATTCGGCAGCGAGAAAGAACTCCACAGCGCCTTTTCCAACCTGGTCACCAACGCGGTCAAATACACCCCGGCCGGTGGCGAAATCGCCATGCGCTTGTGGCAAGCTCACAACCAAATATTCTTTTCGGTCGCCGACAACGGCCCGGGCTTTGACAGCAAGCATATTCCACACCTGACCCAGCGCTTCTACCGCGTAGAACAAAGCCGCAACAGCGGCACCGGCGGTACCGGCCTGGGCCTGGCCATCGTAAAACACGTCCTCCTCCGCCACGACGGCGAACTCCAAATCAACAGCGAACCCGGCACCGGCAGCACCTTCACCTGCATCTTCAGCCAAACCCCCTCAGATAAATAAGTTTCGGTTTGAACCTTTATCAGTTCGCGACGTTCCGGTCTGTCGGGAGGTATACCGTTTGGAGACCCGCCGTGAATCCATCCCTGGAGGCTTCTCATCGGCATCCATGCCTCAGAGAGTCTATGGAGGGTGTATCCCGTCCAGGGCCGGACCAGAAATCTCGCAAAGAGGGCCATCAGAGAAAAGCCCCTGTTCGTGATATAGTTTGCCAACCGCAACACAGGCCCCAAAACACCCTATGCCCGAACTACCCGAAGTCGAAACCACCCGCCGCGGCATCGCCCCCCACATCGAACGCCGCAAAATCACCGCCGTCCACATTCGCCAACCCAGCCTCCGCTGGCCCATCCCCCACACCCTCGAAAGCAGCCTCCTAGGCCAACAACTCCTCGACACCCAACGCCGAGGCAAATACCTCCTACTGCGCTTCCCCACCGGCACCCTCCTCATTCACCTGGGCATGTCCGGCAACCTGCGAATCGTCACACCAAGCGAACCGCCGCGCTTCCACGACCATGTCGACATCGCCTTCGGCAACAACATCCTGCGCTACTGTGACCCGCGCCGCTTTGGCTGCATGCTCTGGGTGGAGGGCGACCCACTGGCCCACTCACTCCTGGCACACCTGGGGCCGGAGCCGCTGGGTGAGGACTTTACCGCCGAGTACCTGTTCAAACGCAGCCGTAAACGCACCGCGCCCATCAAACAATTTTTGATGGACAGTAAAACCGTCGTGGGGGTGGGCAACATCTACGCCAACGAAGCCCTGTACTTCTCCGGCATCAAGCCCATCCGCAAAGCCGGCACCGTGACCCGCAAGCAGTTCGAGCGGCTGGTGGAGAATATTCGCTTCGTGCTGCAGCGCTCCATCGAACAGGGCGGCACCACGTTGCGGGACTTTGTCGGCGGTGACGGCCAGCCCGGCTACTTCAAACAGCAACTGATGGTCTATGGCCGGGGCGCCCAGCCCTGCAAGCAATGCGGCAAAGCGCTCAAGGAAATTCGCATGAACAACCGCACCACCGTGTACTGCGTGGCCTGTCAGCGTTAATGTAGTACCCCTTTGTTCGGATTCCCCTCGGCGGTGCTCACACGCTACACTGGGGGTTGCTACTGTTTACCGGAGTTTTCATGGTTCGTTCTCCCGTACTGGTCATCAACTCGGGCAGTTCTTCGCTCAAGTTCTCGCTCTTCGACATGCACGCCGAAAAAGAGGTGATCGCCGGCTTGGCCGAACGGCTGGAATCGCCCCAGGCGCTGCTGAGCTGGCGGGGCGAGGGCGAGAAACAGCAGCGTGAGATTCCCGACCAGGGGCACGAAGGGGCGCTGCGGGAGGTGTACGCGCTAGTTGAAGACCTGGGCGCGCCGCTTGCCATCGGCCACCGGGTGGTCCACGGCGGGGAAGCGTTCTCCGGCTCGGTGGTCATTGAGGAGTCGGTGGTCGAAGAAATAGACCGCTGCGCCAGCCTGGCGCCGCTGCACAACCCGCCCAGCCTGTTGGGCATCCGCGCCATGCAGCGCTTGTACCCGAACACCCCCCAAGTTGCGGTGTTCGATACCGCCTTCCACCAGAGCCTGGCACCCGAGGCTTACCTCTACCCCGTGCCCATGCGCCTTTACCGGGAACAGGGCGTGCGCCGCTACGGGTTTCACGGCACCAGCCATCAGTACGTGGCGGGCGAGGCCGTGCGCCGGCTGGAACTGGACCCGAGCGACCACGGTCTGATAACCGCCCACTTGGGCAACGGGTGCAGCGCCACGGCGGTGCGCAATGGCCGCTCGGTGGACACCACCATGGGCATGACGCCCCTGGAAGGGCTGGTAATGGGCACCCGCAGCGGCGACGTCGACCCCGGCCTGCACGAATTCCTGGCTGACCGGCTCGACCTGACCCTCAATGAAATCACCACCATGCTTAACCGGGAAAGCGGCCTGCTGGGGCTCTCGGAGCTGTCCAATGACATGCGCACCCTGACCGAAGCGGCGGCCTCGGGCAACGCCAACGCCCAACGGGCCATCGATGTTTTTTGCTTTCGGCTCGCCCGGCACATTGGCGCGCTGGCCGCGAGCCTCCCGCGCCTGGACGCGCTGGTCTTTACCGGCGGCATCGGCGAAAACGCCGCACCGGTACGCGAGCAGGTGCTCAAGCACTTGCCCCTGTTTGGGTTCGAATGCGATTCGGCCCTGAATCGAGCCAATGGCGATGACCAGGGCCGGATTACCGCCCCGGGCTCGCCGGCGGCACTGGTGATTCCCACCCGCGAGGAATGGGTCATCGCCAATGACGCCTACCGACTGACACAACACTGACTGCGAGCGGGAGCGGACTGCCGTGCAACACACTTTTTTCATCACCGCCACCAGCGCCGGCACCGGCCTGACCTCGGTCTCCCTGGGCCTGGTCCGGGCACTGGACCAACTGGGGGTCAAGGTCGCCTTCTGCAAGCCCATCGCCCAGCGCTCGGGGGATGATCGCGGGCCGGAACGCTCCACCCACATGGCCCACTCCACCCTGGGGCTAACCCCCGCCGAGCCCCTGCGGCTGGTGGACGCGCAACAGACACTCGCCCAGGGCAAGGCCGACGCCTTCATGGAAGACGTCATCCAGGTGTACCAACAATCCGCCCAGCAAGCCGAAGTGGTGATTGTCGAGGGGCTGGTGCCGCTCGCCGACAACAACTACATCGACCGCCTCAACCAGGAAATGGCCAAAGCGCTGGATGCGGACATCATCCTCGTCGCCGCGAAAAACGCCGACAGCACCGCGCAGCTGAATGAACGCATCAAAATGACCGCCAGCCTGTTCGGCGGCTTTAACAACCCACGGCTGCTCGGCTGCGTGCTTAACAAAGTGGGCGCGCCGGATCTGGAAAACCAACAAGTCCTGGCCGGGGAAGAACCCAATGACGATACGCCGGTCGATATCGGCCTTGAGCGAATTATCGCCTCCTTGCCCGTGTTCTCCCAGGATCGGTTTCGCTGCCTGGGCGCCATTCGCTGGCATCCACACCTGGTTGCCCCCCGGGCGAGGGATGTGTGCGATTACCTCAAAGCCGAGGTGTTAAACGAAGGTCAGTTAACCGAGCGGCGGGTGCAGAACATCACCGTTTGCGCCCGCACCATGAAAAACATGCTGCAAACCCTAAAGGCCGGTACCCTTGTGGTTATCCCCGGTGACCGGGAAGACATTCTGGTCGCCAGCTGCATGGCCGCGCTGAACGGCGTGCCGCTCGCTGGGGTCCTGTTAACCGGCAGCATCCTGCCCGACCCCCAAGTCATGACCCTGTGCCAGGCGGCTCTTAAAACCGGCCTGCCGGTGATGCTGGTGGGAGGCAACACCTTCAAGGTGGCGCAGCAACTGAACAACATGAACACCGAAGTGCCGCCCGATGACGTTGAGCGCATCAACAACGTCATGGACGCCGCCGCCGCGGAGCTGGACGCCCGCTGGCTGATCGAGCGCACGCAAGTGAAACTGGAAAAGCGGCTCTCGCCGCCGGCGTTTCGTTACCAGTTGGTGCAACGCGCCCGTGCCGGCGGCAAACGTATTGTGTTGCCCGAAGGGGAGGAGCCGCGCACCGTTCAGGCCGCCGCGCTGTGCCACCAGAAAAAAATTGCACGCTGCGTGCTGATCGGCAAACCCGATGAAATTCACAGCGTGGCCGCCAGCCACAACGTGACCCTGCCGGATGATGTGGAAATCATCGACCCGGAAACCGTCCGCGCCCGTTATGTGGCCCCCATGGTCGCCCTGCGCAAACACAAAGGCCTGACCGAACCCATGGCCGAAGCCATGCTCGAAGACACCGTCGTCCTCGCCACCATGATGCTCGCCCAAGGGGATGTGGACGGCCTGGTCTCCGGCGCCGTGCACACCACCGCCAACACCATTCGCCCGGCGTTGCAGTTGATTAAAACCAAGCCGGACGCGGCCCTGGTCTCCTCCATATTCTTTATGCTCCTGCCCGAGCAGCCGGTCATCTATGGAGACTGCGCCGTCAACCCGGACCCGAACGCCGAGGAGCTGGCCGACATCGCCATCCAATCCGGCGACTCCGCCATCGCCTTCGGCATCGACCCGCGCATCGCGATGATCAGCTACTCCACCGGCAAATCCGGCTCCGGCAGCGACGTGGAAAAAGTGCGCGAAGCCACCCGCCTCGCCCAGGAAAAGCGCCCGGACCTGATCATCGACGGCCCCCTCCAGTACGACGCGGCGAGCGTGCCCTCCGTCGCCAAAAGCAAAGCGCCGGACAGCCCGGTGGCGGGCAAGGCCAACGTGTTCATCTTCCCGGACCTCAACACCGGCAACACCACCTACAAAGCCGTCCAGCGCAGCGCCAACCTGGTCAGCATCGGCCCCATGCTCCAGGGCCTGCGCAAACCGGTAAACGACCTCTCGCGCGGCGCCTCGGTGGACGACATTCTCTACACCATCGCCCTCACCGCCATTCAGGCCAGCGCTTGAATGGCAGGTAAAGGCGCCTACGCACCCCGTCGGCCCGACGCCGACAGGCGGTAATGTGATATGCGTCACACAAAGAATGAGGCGCCTGTAGTACCATCTGGCGCCATAGCAAACCGCAACACCACCACCGTTTTAGGAAGCCTCTAGGCGCAACAAGGAACAGTAAGGATAACCCCGTTATGCAAAGGACCGCTCCACCGCACCGCGCTCCTCTAGCTCGCACATTCCCGACTTTTGCCCTCCCTTGGCGAAAGCTGACTCACCCTATTGCATTTTATTTGTTCGACTTCCAACACCAAAGACCCACGGAGAGGACTATGTCTCGTCTGTTTAGTACTGTTTTGCTCGCACTGTTTGCCACCGCCGTACAAGCCGAAAGTGGCCGCGAGGATTACGACCTGGACAACGACGGCCTGATCGAAATTAACGACCTGGCCGACCTGAATGAAATCCGCAACAACCTCGACGGCAGCTCGCTCTATGGCAGCAGCAACGGCTGCCCCGTCGACGGCTGTGTCGGCTTTGAGCTCACCACCGATTTAAATTTTGATACTAATGGCGATGGGGTGATCGATGAGCTGGATGACTACTGGAATGAGGGAGAGGGGTGGATACCGATTGGTGTGAGTTGGGATAGATTCGTCGCCGAGTTTGACGGTAGGGGGCACCGAATACGCAATTTGTATATTGATAGACCTGAATCAGATCATCAAGGGCTTTTCGGCCTAGTGGAAAGATCAAGCATTAGACATTTGGCGCTAACGGGTCGCTTGATGAGAATTACTGGGCGGAGATACGTCGGCGCATTGGCCGCCACCGCTGATCATACCGAGATTGAAGGAGTGCTCAGTGCCGGCGCTGTGTACGGAGAAAGCAGTTTCGTTGGTGGGTTGATTGGCGATGCTCGGAATGAAAGCGTGATCAGGGCGACCTTCGTGGGTGGCTCAGTGCTTTCCGAGGGCGGCAGCGTCGGAGGGCTGGTGGGGAGGCTGGCAAACAGCCGAGTTTCATCAAGTCTCGCTGCCGGTCGAGTTGAGGGGGTGAGGGCTGGCGGTCTAATAGGTTTCCGCCTGACGTCGTATGAAGTTGTAGAGTTCAGCTACTGGCTTCAAGACAGTTCTGGTCGCTTGGATAGCGATGGTGGTGTAGGTGCTCTGCTCTCGGAGCTGCAGTGCCCCCGGGTGGCAAATGAAAGAGACTGTGCTGGCCCAGTACTTTACGAAGGATGGGATCAAGTGCGGGGTGCAGAAGGTGATGCTTACTGGCATTTTGGTTATAGTCACCAACTACCGGGGCTAATACTTTCTGGACACATATACCGTGATAGTGACGGAGACGGCGCTTTGGACTTCGAAGATGATTTTCCCTCGAAGCCAGCGGCGTATATTGATACTGATGGAGATGGAGCCCCCGACAATTGGTCTGCTTTTTGTGACTCCGCTTGTCAGAGTGACGGTGGTCTCGTGCTGGATCAATTTCCAGATAATCCTGCTGCCGCTATTGATGTCGACTTGGACGGCTTGGTGGACGAATGGAATAGTGGCTGTGACCTGTCTTGTCAAGACCGCTCCGGTCTGACTTTGGACTCGAATCTAAGCGATGCCGATAATGATGGCGTGCTTGATAGCGAGCATCCGAATGCTAATGGGTTGATTAGCGTTGATAGTCTGTTTCAGCTCCATGCTATCCGTTATAGCTTGGATGGCGTGGGTCGTCGGATGAGTGCGGAAGGAGAGCTGGATACAACTGGTTGTCCCGCCGTTTTATACGAAGGAATCTTACAGCGTCGCTGCCACGGATACGAATTGACGTCTGACCTAGACTTTGACACCAATGGGGACGGTGTCCTGGATGAGCAGGACGAATACTGGAACGGCGGTTCTGGATGGGAAAGCATCGGTGATTCGGAAAATGGTTTCCAGGCAGATTTTGATGGCAATGGTTATGTAATTCGAAACCTAAATATCAACCGCTCAGAAGCCCCTTCTGGTTTGTATCAGGGACTATTTGGATACACCCAAGAAGCTCAAATTCAGAATCTTGGTCTCACCGGCTCACTGACGAGTATCTCGGGGCACAGTTATGTCGGTGCTTTAGTTGGTTACGCAGATGCTACGATCATTGATGGCGTTTTCAGCACAGGCCGTGTCCGAGGCAATAGTACAAACGTTGGTGGCTTGGTAGGCCGGATTACTGGAGGAGGTCAACTGCGTAACGCCTTTAGTACGGGGTCAGTTGCGAGTCAGAGCTCTAGAGTCGGCGGTTTGGTGGGGTTCCTTTACACTGGAGAGATTAAATCAAGCTATTCGACGGGTCACGTTGAAGGAGCGGGTGGTCTGCTAGGCGCAGAGTTTCAATATAGCCCTAGTGCGTCTGTCAAGACCAGCTATTGGACGACGGACACACCTGAGCTGTCTGAAAGTGGCGCTGGGGTTGAAGCGACGCTGGCAGAGCTGCAATGCCCAATTGCGGCCAGCGACACCTCATGTGCGGAAGTAATACTCTATGAGCAGTGGATTCAGGTTGAGAGTGCTGACGGGCATGCCTACTGGAATTTCGGGACCCATGAGCAACTGCCAGCTCTTGTTTTGGAAGGGAAGACCTACCACGACAGCGACGGTGATGGAGCTTTAGACGAAGATGATGCTTTCCCTAGGAACCCTTCTGCTACCGTTGATGCCGATGAAGACGGTCTTCCCGATGAATGGCGTTATGGCTGCGACAGCGATTGTCAGACTGCCTATGGCCTGACGTTGGACAAGCACCTTGATGATACTGACAATGACGGCGTGATCAACGACGAAGATGACTTCCCGCAGCTTGCCGAAGCCTCGGTTGACACAGACGGTGATGGAAACCCGGATGCTTGGAGTGAGAGCTGCGATACGACTTGTCAGTCAGGTTCCGGTCTAACCCTCGATATGGATAACGATGGCGACGGAATCGACAACGACGTCGATGCCTTCCCGTTGGTCGCGGCGGCGTCCAAGGATGAAGACGATGATGGCTTGGCTGATGCCTGGCTTGAGGGCTGCGACAGCGATTGTCAGACTGCTTCGGGCCTAATGTTGGATAAGCATCTCGATGACACTGACAACGATGGTGTGATCAATGACGAGGATGATTTCCCGCAGCTCGCCGAAGCTTCGGTTGACACCGACGGTGATGGAAACCCGGATGCTTGGAGCGAAAGCTGCGATGCGACTTGTCAGTCGACGTCTGTCCTCACCCTAGATAAGGATAAGGATGGGGATGGAGTCAACAACGACGCCGATGCCTTCCCGTTAATAGCGGCGGCGTCCATGGATGCCGACGAAGATGGACTGCCTGACGCCTGGCACGAAGGGTGTGGCACCACCTGCCAAGGTGACTCAGGCTTGGTACTCGATGAACATATTGATGACACTGACAACGACGGTGTGATTAATGACGACGATGACTTCCCGCAGCTTGCCGAGGCCTCGGTCGACACCGATGGTGATAGAAACCCGGATACTTGGAATGAGAGCTGCGACGTGACTTGTCAGTCGTCTTCAGCCCTCATTCTCGATACGGATAACGACGGCGATGGGGTCGACAACGATGCGGATGCCTTCCCGTTAATCGCGGCGGCGTCCAAGGATGCCGACGAAGACGGTCTCCCTGATGCGTGGCATGAAGGTTGTGATACAGACTGCGAAGAGAACTCAGGGCTGACGTTGGACGATCATCTCGACGACACCGACAATGACGGGGTGGTTAATGATGAAGACGATTTCCCGCAGCTGGCCGAAGCCTCGGTAGACACAGACGGTGATGGGAACCCGGATGCTTGGAACGGGAACTGTGATGCGACCTGTCAGTCCGAATCGGCTCTCACCCTCGATACGGATAACGACGGCGATGGCATCAACAATGACGCCGATGCCTTCCCATTAATTGCGGCGGCGTCCGTGGATGTCGACGAAGATGGGTTTCCTGATGCCTGGAATGAAGGGTGCGACAGTACCTGCGAGAGTGAGTCGGGTCTGACATTGGACGAGCGTCTTGATGACACTGACAACGACGGCGCGATCAATGGCGCCGATGATTTCCCGTTGATCGCGGCAGCCTCTTTGGATACCGACGAAGACGGCCTGCCCGACGCTTGGCACGATGGCTGTGCCACCTCTTGCCAGGACAGCTCCGGCCTGACCTTGGATGGGCATCCGAACGACACCGATAACGACGGTGCGGTGAATGAACAAGACACCTTCCCGGGCAATCCTGCCGCCTCGGTAGACGCCGACGAAGACGGTCTCCCTGATGCGTGGCATGAAGGCTGTGATATAGACTGCCAAGAGAGCTCAGGGCTGACGTTGGACGATCATCTCGACGACACCGACAATGACGGGGTGGTTAATGATAAAGACGATTTCCCGCAGCTGGCCGAAGCCTCGGTAGACACAGACGGTGATGGGAACCCGGATGCTTGGAACGGGAACTGTGATGCGACCTGTCAGTCCGAATCGGCTCTCACCCTCGATACGGATAACGACGGCGATGGCATCAACAACGACGCCGATGCCTTCCCATTAATTGCGGCGGCGTCCGTGGATGTCGACGAAGACGGCCTGCCCGACGCTTGGCGCGATGGCTGTGACACCTCTTGTCAGGACAGTTCCGGCCTGACCTTGGATGGGCACCCGAACGACACCGATAACGACGGTGCGGTGAATGAACAAGACGCCTTCCCGGCCAATCCTGCTGCCTCAGTGGACGCGGACGAAGACAGCCTCCCTGACGCGTGGCATGAAGGCTGCGATACTAGCTGCCAAGAGGGCTCCGGGCTGACGCTGGACGAGCATCCAAACGACACCGACAACGATGGCTTCGTCAACTCCGAGGATGCTTACCCCAACAATCCCGCTCTCTGGGAAGACGACCAAGCGCCTGAAATGGTTGAAGTTCCCGAGTCCATCAAGGTTGCCGCCACCGGCGAAACCACCCGGGTCACCCTGCGTGTCCAAGACGCGCTGGGCTACGACAACTTCGACTCCCAAGTGAATTACGAAGTGAGCTTGGCCGACGAAGCCTTGACCATGGATGCCGATAACCGGGTTGAGCTGCCTTCCGGGGCTTTGACTCTGCAATGGCGCGCCGTGGACGATGCCGGCAACCGCTCCGAGCCCATGGAACAAGCCGTCAATGTCTATCCGCTGGTCCGTTTCGGTCAGGCCGAGAGCACCACTGGTGAAAATAAGCAAGCTCGGATTGCCGTTACCCTGTCCGGCCCCTCACCGGAATACCCGATCGAAGTCAGCGCCGCCTGGATCGAAAACGACAGCACGGCGAACCTGAATGATCTGGTCACCGACGGTGAGCAAGGCGTCGATCCCAACGAGCTGACCGTGGTCATTGAATTCGGCGAGGCGCTTGAAGAAGAAGCAGCGTTGATCATCCCGGTCGCCCGTGACGACGAGTTCGAAATCGAGGAAACGCTAAGGCTGGAAATTCAAAGCGCCCGTGCCGGCGAAAGCGATGCGTTCGAAATGCCAGTAGATGAAGAGCGCCGCCTCCATACGTTGACGCTCACCGACGAAAACCTCGCTCCGTCCCTCACTCTGAGAGTGCTTCAGGACGGCCAGCCGGTCGAAGTGGTCGACCCGGAAGCCGGCCAAGTGACCATTGAGGCCGAAGTGGACGATCCCAATGGTGGTGACGAGCATACCCTTGAGTGGCAAACCGGCAGTCTGCCGGTCGCGCCCGGCGGTGCGGCTCGGTTCCGCTTCGATCCGGCCGACCTCGATGAAGGCGACTACCAGGTAAGCGCCACCGCGTTTGATAACGGCAACCCGGTACTGTCATCCGGGGAAGTGACCCTCGAGTGGTCCGTGGAAGCAGCCACCTCGGAAGAAGAGGAAACGTCGGAGGAGGAAACTGAAGAGGAAACCAACGAAGGTAATTCCGGCGGCGACAACAATAGCAACGGAGGCGACGAAGAATCCTCCGGCGGCGGCTCAGGTGGCGGTGGTCAAGTATCACTGTGGCTACTGATGGCACTGCTCCTGATGGGCCTCTCGCGTCAGCGAGCGGTCCGCCGGAAGTGATAAGCGTAGCGATGTTGGCAGGCTGTTAATGAAAACAGTCTGCCATCCGCAGCCAGAAGCACTGGGAATACTGATCGCCAAAGCCAGGCGAGAAAGGATATAAGGTCGTGATGTTCAACCGCTTGTTAGCCTCTAGAAAACGCCCCTGCTTTAAGCAGCCTCGCCAATGGGACACGCTGAACCTGGATCTCTCGGGTTGCGAGTTCAGTATCACGCTGCCGCCCCAGGACTATGAGTTTCCCGAAGAAAAATATGGTAAGCAATTCAACCTATTTGATGCCGATTTCTACTATTACAGCGAAAAGCCGGACAGAAATGGCTACCCTCCTACCTTCAAGGGCGTTAGTGACGCTGGGGTGTTGAATCGAAATTGGTATACCTACGGGCCGATATGGCGGTCTCAGCACCTGGGAACATTGCAGTGCAGTGCAGTCGTTTGCGATATATCGCGAATGGCAACGGAATTCAATAGCTTTAATCCAGAGCAGTTTGAGCGCTTGTTAATGCATGGCTTGTATTACACTTTCGGTCCTGGGGGCGGACTAAACGAATACACCACGCCAGTTAACTGGGAGGTTAAGACAATTCATGGTGTAGATTGGGCGTACTACGAGTCTTGGAGCCGAAAAGCGGAGTGGGAACCGGCTAGGACAGCTATTAATGATGCTTCTCTCTTTACTGCTTGGCTGGCAACTCCCCTATTCAAAGACAAGTATCTGCTGCTTAGCTTTTTCTCCATCGGATCCGTTCCTGCCGAGCCCAGCAACGCTCTGATGTTTAGTCGCATTAACGCCATTATCCCGAGCCTAAAACTGAAGCTGTCCCCGGAGAGTACTCAACAGAAAGCAAGCGCGCGACAGCGGAATCCTGGGGCGCGGTACAGTACTCAACGCGATCCCGAGAACTGGCGCTACTACGGCAGCTACCGCCAAGGGGATTTCATGGCAGACGAGGATCCACTGGTATTCGAGGGGGAGTGCTCGCCGCCTCCAAAACTGTACTGATGCACTGATGAAGTGGCTGGTAATCAAATAACAAGTGCGAACGGTCCTCCTCACCAACAAACAAAACGGGTATCGAGCCGGAAATCCCTTGTCGCCTATTTCCCAGCTATATCTGAGATGTGAGTCACAAAAAATATCTTGACAAGTATGGCTATGTCGGTTGAATGTCGTTTAGAATTAGCAATTAGTTTCGGAGTCGAAAAGGAATGGATATGGACATAATCTACCCTTATCAACATAGACAGCCACACTCTCCAGGCAGAGCCTCTGCGGAGCCAGGTAAATTGGCGGGAACCAATGCTGCTTCTCCGTCACCGTCTATCTTTGTCCTTTCCCTCCCAATCCCGGTAAGCTCAAGGGCTTAACAACGACGCCGTAAACCGGAAGGATGTAATATCGCGATGTTCAACCGCTTGTTCGCCTCTAGAAAACGTCCCTGCTTTAAGCAGCCTCGCCAATGGGACACACTGAACCTGGATCTCTCGGGTTGCGAGTTTAGTATCACGCTGCCGCCCCAGGACTATGAGTTTCCCGAAGAAAAATATGGTAAGCAATTCAATCTATTTCAGGCTAACCTTTACCGCTACAGCGAAAAGCCAGACCGAAATGGCTACCCTCCAACCTTTAAGGGTGTCAGCGACTCCGGTATTCTGAAGCGGAAATGGCAAACCTATGGGTCAATTTGGCGATCTCGCCATCTGGGAACATTGCAATGTAGTGCGGTGGTTTGCGACATTTCGCGCATGGAAACGAATTTTGACTGCTTTAACCCAGAACAGCTAGAGCGCCTATTGCTACATAGTTTGTATTATAGTCGTGGCCCGGGTTTTGGTCTCAATGAACATACCACCCCGGTGAACTGGCAAATAAAAACGCTCCATGACGTGGACTGGGTGTACTACGAATCTTGGAGCCGAAAAGCGGACTGGGAGCCCACTAATACACCGTTCAATGACGAGTCTCGCTTTACGGCTTGGCTGGCAACCCCTCTTTTCAAAGACAAGTACCTGTTGGTTAGCTTTTCCTCTATCGGATCCCTTCCTGCCGAGCCCAGCAACGCTCTGATGTTTAGCCGCATTAACGCCATTATCCCGAGCCTAAAACTGAAGCTGTCCCCGGAGAGTACTCAACAGAAAGCAAGCGCGCGACAGCGGAATCCTGGGGCGCGGTACAGTACTCAACGCGATCCCGAGAACTGGCGCTACTACGGCAGCTACCGCCAAGGGGATTTTATGGCAGGCGAGGACTCATTGGTATTCGAGGGGGAGTGTTCGCCCCCTCCCAAATTATACTGATTCACAACTGAAGCAATCCTATTGCAAAGGAAAAAAGGAGTATGCGATGAAGAACTACGCGGGCTATACCCAGGTCTACGCTGGCTTCCAGGGGGCAGGGCGAACGGTCTACGTCAAGAACGAAATGGTGGATATCGTTCAACAGGCCCTGAAGGACTACCGGAAAAGCTACCACCTGACGACCATTTTCCGTCAGGTCGTCGGGCTAAATGCTAATCCCCTGCAAGGAAAAAGCCTCAACCCCGCCGGCGATGCGCGCACGATCGCTTCTGGAAATGTGACACTCAAGTACTATATGTTTAATGGTGTGGTGCTTATTCAGCTTCTGGCAATCGGCCATGGTAATGATGATCGGAGGGTGGGACTTTACAGCGTCGCCTACGATCCTGATGACAAAGCATGGCTTCCCTCCAAAAGTTCTGTGGACTCCTTGAACGGTGATCACCAGTGGAGAAGCGAGGGGGGAACCGCCCACTATGCGGCCGTTTCGGGCCGTTTTGACAACCTCGATGATGCCAGCGACCGGTTGGTTGAGCATGTGGTCGGCGGCTATAGCAAGGCTAAATACCTTATTCCTCACGATGCGGAGGGCCCCTACTCCGTGTTCTGGGTAGAAAAAGGCCAGCACAAAAAGCCCGAAGCCGCCCAGCAGCTGGCTTCTGTAATCCAGCACGGCACGCAGAATAAACTACCGGTGAACTGGCTTGTGCATGGTGAAGGGGCTCACACCTTCAAAAATATGTCCAAACTGCTAAAGGCCACGGCTCAAGCCGAAAACCAAAACGTGTACTTTTCCAACCCCAGTATTGATTCAGAGAATCAGCTTAAGCAACTCTGTGCCGATGCAGGCATGAACTTTGTCGGCCTGAACACCAGCTATCGCGACCTGCGTCGGTGGAGCACTCTCAAGAACGTGGGCGCTGAAATCGGAAAAGCGGCCGCCATCGGGCTAGGTTCCAGTGGCACAGTGTCGGCCGCGGATGGCCTTCGCCCCCTGGGGGGAGGTGGAGCCACCAAGATTGTAGAAAATGGAGTTGATGCGCTGCTCAGTGGCAATCATTTCGCGACGCTATCGTGTTTAGTAGCTACCGGCGTTATTGTGGCGGGTATGGTCAAAAAGTCCAAAACTATTGGTGCCGGAATCAGCTGTACGTTTGGCAAGGGTAATCAACGGTGGTACGTAAGTGATAAAGACCTGCTTCAATCTTGATTAACTGAAGGGGCTTCTTCTATCCAATCGTTGCCGTTCGACTCACCTGAACGAGGGGTTCTGTATGCGTGCTTTTGGAGTCATGAGCCAATGAGCTGTACAAAAGCGCTATTGGCTCTGATTCCGCTTACCCTGATCGCTTGCCAGGCTCAAGGGGTGACCTATAGGGAGGCTACAGAGAGTTATTGCGATCTTTATGATCCTGCGGCGTGGTCCGAGGTTGATAATCAAGATAGTCTTCAGGAGGTTTACGGATATATTGCTTCAAAATCGATGGATATTGAGAATGATCAGTTCCGGTCCGACTTGAAGTCTATGGAGGTCGAGAGCTTTTCAGGGTTCCATAAGGCCATACATAGAACGTTCGAATCCCGGTTGGGACGGAGCTGGCAGTGCGATAGCTTCGAAGACTTTTTCTTTCCAAAACAGAAGGTCGTAGAGCTTCTATTGGGTAAGGAGGCCGAGAAACATATTAACCCTTCCGCCCCCAATACATTGGTTCTTACCCTCTCTGCTAGTGGGGACGTCCTCATCGATAATAAACCGCTTTCGGATACGTCGCTTGAGACGATATCTAAAGCGATTGATATATCCCTCCCGAGGAAGGGCGACTCAGTCGCCCAGGTGTACCTCTACTTGGAAGAAGGCGTGGATGCTGGAAACCTTTTCGACATTATTACGCTGTTGAAGAATAAGAATGTGGAATCCGTGGGCCTTATCGGACACTCAAAGAGCTAGGGCAAACCGGGTTCGGCGCTGGCCGTTGGGGAGATTGTTGATCCAGCCTCCCATAACCATCGGAGCACGAGGATGGGAGCATGACCCAAGTAGGAGAAGACATCGCCCCTGGCAGCGGCAAGGGCCTAACTCCTACATCGGGGAATTCGGGCTTAAAAATAGCCAAAGATCTTGACATAACACCTCTCGGTAGTGGCAAGAGCGCCGGGTTGCGTCCCTCTGAAGTCGTCGGCAATCATTTGCACTCCGACGTAACAGCGCAAAGCGCATTGAAAACCGGGCTATTTGGTTTATCGACGGCCAGCGCCGCCTTTGGTGTTCTCGGGTTTGGGCTTTCCACTGCTGGCGCGGTCGGCCTGGGAGGCGCCATGTATTATGTCAGTACCACAGTGCAGTCTGGCGCCAAAAAGCTCAAAGGCAAAAAGTACAAATAAAGGGGTCGGCCAATGATGAATGTTCGTCTAAAGCTGCGCGAGCCAAAGCAATTAGTGGTGCCCAAGGGCCCCAGCTTTCGCTGGGCGCGAACAATCTCTAGCGATCTGGATGGTACGCTTATCAGCTTTAAAGCACCGCGGCATAGTCCGCGCCGCGCCAATCATTTACCCACCTTCCCTCAACGTCGCTACCGGTCAGGCTCTCAGTCTGGTGGTTCCATGCCCTTTCGCAGTATGTATAACGAACAAAAAGCCGAAAAGGGGGTCAAAGATCACTTTGATAAGTTGGAGTTTTTTTACCACGCGTGGGCCTTTAATGGCCCTTGGTTCTCCGGCACAGTAGCAGAGCTGGGCATGTCCTTTGATTTCATCAAAGCGATAAACTTCCCCAAATCCATGTCACTGTTCCATCCGCGTGCCATGGAGCAGGTTATCGGCGAAAATCTAACCTTTATGTATTCGTACCACTTGGACTCTACGCGGGACTATGTCCAGGAATTTGATGCGCCGGTTAATTGGCAACCACTGCATCATTTACCGGTTAATGCCGTGAGAATGGAAGCAGTTCCCAGGAATTTTTCCGCTCATAAAACCAGAAATCAACTTGTATTTTTCCCTATCAGCGACAACGTGATGGCTAAACTCTTTTTCCGCCCGAGCCGAATCCTAGGCCTGCCCCGCTCTGAGCTGGACAAGCGTGTCAGCGTGGCCCCTATGTATGAGCTGATGGATAATATTATCAACAGCATCCAACTGGAGCTCTCACCCGAAGCCAGAGCCCAACAAGCCCGCGCTCTTGATGGACTGGAAAATACCGAGCTGGTGAAGGACTATCCGTTATTGAAATGGGACAATGCCACATGGGAAGTCGAGCAGAAATACCTGAACAGCGGCGCGGCTTGATAGAGTTCAGCCTGGCAGCGCTGTTCCGCAACATTGTCTGTGATCTCAATAAAAACGAGCGAGTACCAAATGGAGAACGTCGCCCCATGGTGATTGGTGAACGGCTGTTGGTTGGGCAACGTGTGGCGGGCAGCGTCCATCATAAATTTAAGCGCTAAGGAGGGTCCACGTTAGCAAAATACTGGGCGAACGCCACCCCTTTTGCGTGCTCGCAGTGAAAGAGGGGGCGGAAAATACGACAAAGGAGAGCTTTAAACGCCACCTTGTAAAAAGTGAAGGATAATGCGCCAAATTCCAACTGGTTCACACTTTAGGGACTCAAATTGTGGCACAATCCAGCGCTGATGCTAATACCACCACACCACTGACACGGAACACAAGGAGTGCACGTCATGCCCCTCCCCATGCTGCGCCAGCTCACCCTGGCCTCACTGGTTGCTTTCGGACTGGCCGCCTGCGGCGGTAGCGATAGCAATCCTCGCCAGATTCCCAACAGCTCCAGCGCCGGACAGTCCTCCAGTGCCTCGGTGGACGAAAAGCCCCAGCAGTTCTCCTTTGAGGCCCAATCCGACGTTGAGCGTGGCGCCACCGTCACCAGCAACACCATTACGGTCAGCGACATCAACACAGACACCTCTGTCAGCGTTTCCGGCGGTGCCTACGCCGTGAACGGCGGCCGCTACACCGAGGCCCAAGGCTCCGTGGAAGACGGCGACAAGGTCACCGTCCAGCTCACCGCCCCGGAGAGCTTCAGCGCCGAGGCCTCGGCCACCCTGACCATTGGGGGCGTGAGTGACACCTTTACGGTGACCACGGAGGAGGAAGACGCTACGCCCGAGTCATTCAGCTTCGCCCCTCAAGCGGAAACCGAAGTTGGCGCGGAAAACGTTGCCAGCAACAGTGTCACCGTAAGCGGAATCAATACCCAACTGCCGGTGCGGGTAGTCGGAGGTGAGTACCAAATCAATGACCAAGCCTTCACCTCGGCCGACGGGGAGGTAGCGGCCGGTGACCAGTTGATCTTGAGAGGCAACGCGCCTGAAACTCCCGAGAGCACCCATGAAGTGGTGGTGCATGTCGGTGAAATGGCCGAGACCTTTGCCATTACTACCGTAGCGGATGAGGAACCGCCAACGGTTGAAGTGATTTTCCCCACCCCGACTACTGCTACCGAGGGCGATGCGATTGCTATTCGTGGGGTAGCGAGTGACGAGATCAGCTCAGTCAAATCGGTAACCCTGAGCGCTACTCAGGGCGATGGCAGCACTGTTACGGGGCTTGTCGCTAAGACTGACAATGATTTTGAACAATGGACTGCTGAGGTGAGTCTGTCTTCTGGCGAGAACATAATTTCTATTACCGCAGAAGATGAGCATGGCAATATGACCGAAGAGGCGGTGACGCTTTCGGTGACCCGCCAACTGTTTACGGATGCGTTTCCAGCGAATCAGCCATTTACTCCTTTGGACGACTCTCACGATTTAGTTCTAGATGAGAATCGAGAGTCCGTTTATGTAGCTAATCGTGCGGGGCGCAATGTGGTAGAAATTGACTTAAATACAGCTAAGTCTAGTGTGCTTGTGAACGATCTAGGTGCATTCAGGTCATTGGCTTTGGATAAAGACAATGATCAATTGATAATGGCGGTTAGTTTTACTTCCGGGGATACAGACTATCGTGACGGAGTGTTTGGTTATAGCTTTGAAAGTGGTTCGGTAGAAATGATCACCACTGATCTTTACCCTGAGGAAGGCGCGACAAGTATTAGTAATATATCTGCGATAACGATTAATCTGAGCGATGGCGATGAAGCATTCCTGGTGGAGTCAAGTAGTCCCAATGTTGTCAGCAAACTTGACTTGCGAACTGGGTACAGGTCCTATGTCTCAAGCAATGAAGAGCTTGGAGGCCGATTGAGGCTCTCTGCGTCCTTGCTAGTGGATATCCCTGGAAACCGAATTTGGGCCCCAGAACCCGCAGGGATTTACCATATAGATCTTAAAACAGGCGAGCGCACGCCATTTATGATTGAGGGAGCTCCAGAGGGTACCCCCCGACTTTGGATTTTCGAAATGACAACGGATGATATCGGCGACCGTATTTTCGTCAGCGATGACTTTTCGCGGGAAATTTGGTCGATTGACGTCAATGACAAATCTCGCACGGTAATTTCGGGGGAGGCGGTTCGCGGGAATATTAATCCTTTGAATACAATGCTGGGGTTGGATGTGACCGAGGACGGGCAGTTAATGTTCGGGGTAGGGTTCGACTCCACGGCCGTTTGGGTTATAGACGTCCAAACGGGCGAGCGTGTCATACTCGCCAAGCCAGAAGGCGACCTGCCCAACTAGATTGTTCTAACTCAGTAAAAAACATACTGTTAACGGCCCGCCGCACAGACGGCGGGCCATGCAAGGAGGTAGCATGACCCGCCGAACCTATTCCTCTCGTAACGCCTTTCCTTCTATCGCTTTTCGCAAGCGCCTTTTGCCCGCCATTGTGGCGGCTGGACATATGATGACGGTACCTGCCGCTTTGGCGGGGCCGGAAGGCGGTAACGTCGTGGCCGGTTCCGGCGCCATCACCAAGAGCGATAAGCAGACCACGATTACTCAGCGCTCGGACCGCTTGATTGCCGAGTGGGACAGCTTCGATCTGGCCTCTGATGAGGTGGTTACCTACTTGCAGCCAGGGCGTGATGCGGTTGCGTTGAACCGAATACTGTCACAGTCGGCCTCCAACATCCGAGGCCGCATTAACGCCAATGGTCATGTGGTGCTGATTAATCCGCGCGGTGTCGTGTTTGGTGAAAGTGCCCAGGTAAATGTGGACGGAATCATAGCCAGTGGTTTGGATATTGCCAATGAAGATTTTCTGAGTGGCGACCTTGTCTTCTCCGAAGTAGCCAATACCGAGGGGAAAGTAATTAACCAGGGGATGATTACGGCGGCTACCGGTGGCAATGTCGTACTACAGGGTAAAAGTGTCAAAAACGAGGGCTTGATTTCCGCCCACATGGGGTCTGTCAGTCTTGCCAGTGGTCTCGAAACCGTCGTCACCTTTGATGAGGCCGGTCTTATGGGCGTGCGCGTAGCGCGGTCCCAACTTCAGGGAGAAGGCAACGAAGACGCTTTGGTCAATGCGGGCTCCATCACCGCTGAGGGCGGTAGGGTGTTGCTGACTGCGAGCACCAGCCGCGACATATTCTCCCAAGCCGTCAATACGGGAGAGTTGGCCGATGCCAAAAGCGTACTCATGCACGAGGACGGCAGCTTTACACTCGGTGCGGGCGGTAATGTCAGCAACACGGGCACCATCTCGGTCTCTAGTGGCGATGTAGGCGCGGGTCAAGTCGCACTGATTGGCGAGAACGTCAACCACACCGGTGAAATCGCTGCCAACGCAACGAATCATGGGGCAGCCGGGACCATTGAACTGCACTCGCGGAATACTACCTTACTAGAAGGTAGCTCCGTAACCGAAAGTCGCCATGAATCCGGAATTGGGGGAGAGGTCTACGCCTTGGGAGATCGTGTTGGCGTAGCCGATAGCAGTCGTGTTGACGTTTCGGGGACAACCGGTGGTGGAACAATTCTGGTTGGCGGCGACTATAAAGGTGACAATCAGCTGGTACGTAATAGTCAACGCACGTTTGTTGGACGAGATGCCGTACTGAACGCAGATGCGACTGCCAAGGGAGATGGTGGTGAAGTAATCGTCTGGTCAGACGAGGCTACCCGATTCTATGGGAGTCTGACCGCCAAGGGGGCCGGGCAGACAGGACGCGGGGGGTTTGCGGAGGTTTCGGGCAAAGACCAGTTATTGTTTCGGGGCGATGCTAACCTAAGTGGAACGGCAGCATCCGGCACGCTATTGTTGGATCCGCAAGACATCACTATATCAATAGGGGGTAGCGAGGTCGATTTGGATAGCCAACAGATCACTTTCGATTTGCTTCCTTCTGACAATATTACCATTAATAACTTTGATATCCAGGATCACTTGAATCAAAGTGGAAATCTTGTTCTTAACGCTTACAGGGATATAGTAATTGATGCGAATATTGAAACTAATCAAGATAGCACTAGTTCCCTGACGCTCCGTGCGGGGGATGATATCGTTGTAGGCAATGATCGACAAATGCGTATAGGGAAGGGGAACCTGTCCTTTTACTCTGGATCTATCGCTGCACATGACTATTGTAAAGAAAGCACCTATTCTTGTGCTGAGGGGTCCCAGAGCGATACAGATCAAATCGGCGGCAGAAGCATATTGATCAAAGGATCAATCGATACCGAAGGAGAAATACTGTTTAAATCTGGCGGTCAAATTAAAGTCGATGGCAGTATTGGTCAAACACTAAGCCCTTCATCTGTCGAGTTTCTCTCAACATACCAAACCACCGTTAATGGTGCAGTGACTCTTTCAGCCCTTGACGAGTCTATCGTAGGTGATAATGAGCGGGGGCTTGTCATTTCTGCCGGGGACGACTCTTTGGCAGGAGGCGATGATGCTGTAGGGATTATTACTGGCGATAATGTTGACGATCTTTCTCCTGAAGCCGTTGTTAACAGCACAATTCTCACCCAAGGCCGATTTGCCGACATCGACACTCCCGGTGCTGTTCTGGTACGTGGGAGTATCAGTACCGCAGGCGGCGACTTTCTCATTGGAGATTCTGATGATCGCGTAGGCAGTTTTACCTCCTATTTCGAAAATGAAACAGACCCGGCTGCTTCGACATGGGGAACAGTTTCGACGGGGGGAGGAGCGGAGTCTGAAAGCCGAAATGCCGGCAAGATTAGGATCTACGCTAGCGGAGACGTAGACCTCGGCGAACTCAGCATCGAGCAGGACTACGTCGCTCTCAACAATAACGGCGGCTCTGAATCCATCGGTAGTGTCGAGGTTTTTTCAAGCGGAAGTATCACGCTGTACCGAGAGTTTAACTTTAATAACTCGGGACCGTTTACTTGGGACGGTCAAGGCGGCGAGGTGGAGGTAGTCGAAGACGGGGAAACGGTAACCAAACGTCTACCTCAGCCTCACCTGACCTTCGATGCCGATAGCGACATTAACCTGCGGGGGCGTATTTACGACCAGTACGCTGATGCGAGGGAAAGCCTGAACGTCACTTTCAATTCATCCAGTGGCGCCGTCAACTTGTACGCAAACGTCTTTACCGGTGGCGGGAATATTTCAATCGATGCCGACACTGTGGACTTTCGTCCGGCGGACGCCACCTCTACGGCCAGGTTGGACACGCAACACGCCAACCTTGAGGCTACAAACGACAGTGACGAACCGATCGAGCAACTAGGGGACGAGTGGAGTAATTATCTTAATAACTTGAGCGACGGAGAGGCCCGCCATCTCCGCCCCTCCGATGGTGGCGACGTTACCATTACAGCGGGCACTAGTGTTGAGCTTGGGTCTGTTGTCACGATTGCTGACTGTGAGCATTTTACCGCAGAGACTTGTGGTGGGGTGACCATTCAGGGGCGCGACCTCTCACCTGACCTCGACCCCTGGGAACCGTCAACGGTTACGGTTAGCCAGGAAGAGGGCTCCACCCTCCGTTTCGGCGGTACAACCACTGCTAATATCGGCGGCGGAGATTTGACGCTGGACGGCAGCGACAATACCTTCCTTGGCGCCATTGATTTGAAGTCAGCAAAAACTGCGACGGTGCATTCTGCCGGTGACGTCATTTTTAAGAACGGCAACGAACTGGCGGTTGATAGCCTGGACGTTCAGCTACTAGGTGGCGGCGATGGCACCCTAACACTTCAAGACGGCACCAACAGTTGGACAGTGTCCGGAGCGGACTCGGGGTCAATTACCACTGGCAGCATCCAGAACGTTGTGGGTGAGGATCCACGCTTTACCTTCTCCGGCTTCACAGACCTG